>DAMCAL010000279.1:0-1533 GCA_032059585.1 Burkholderiaceae bacterium | reverse complement strand
TGGTTGCTGGCAAAGCCCTGCGGCGTGAGCGAGTCGCCGTGCACCGTGCCGCGCTGCGCCGCGCTGGCAAAGCCGTCGCCGATCTCCACGCCCTTCACCGCGTTCAGGCCCATCAGCGCATGCGCTATTGTTGCGTCCAGCCGGTCGTACAGTGGCTCGCCCAGGCCCACGGGCACGCCAGCGGCCTGCACGCGGATGCGCGCGCCGCAGGAGTCGCCCGCCTTGCGCAGCCGGTCCATGTAGTCCTCGAGCTGCGCCACGTCGGCCACGGGCGCGAAGAACGGGTTGTCCGGGACATGCTCCCAGCCTTCGAAGGCAAGAGGCAGTTCGCCCAGTTGCGTCATGCACGCGCGGATCTCGGTGCCGTACTTCTCCCGCAGCCACTTGCGCGCCACCGCGCCAGCGGCGACGGTGGGCGCCGTGAGGCGCGCCGACGAACGCCCGCCGCCGCGCGGGTCGCGCAGGCCGTACTTGTGCCAGTAGGTGTAGTCGGCGTGGCCGGGGCGAAAGCTCTGGGCGATGTCGCCGTAGTCCTTGCTGCGCTGGTCCTGGTTGCGGATCAGCAGCGCGATCGGCGTGCCGGTGGTGCGGCCCTCGTACACGCCGGACAGGATCTCCACCGCGTCGGGTTCGCGCCGCTGCGTGACATGCCGGCTGGTGCCGGGACGGCGGCGGTCCAGTTCCTGCTGGATGTCGGCCTCCGCCAGTGCCATGCCCGGCGGGCAGCCGTCGATCACGCAGCCGATGGCCGGGCCATGGGATTCACCGAAATTGGTGACGCAAAACAGGGTGCCGAGTGTGTTGCCGCTCATAGGACCGGGATTATCGCCCAGCCCCGCGCTCATAAAAAGTGAGCTGCCAGCGCTTATACAGCAAGGGCTGGAGCCATTTTTGGCTATGAAAGCCGCGCTCAGCCCGGCTGCTGCTGGCCGCTGGATTCTTCCTGCGGCCAGTCGCGGATATAGGCCTTGAGCAGTTTGTTCTCGAAGTTCTGCCCGTCCACCACGGCCTTGGCCACGTCGTAGAAGCTGATCACGCCCATCAGCATGCGCTGGTCCATCACCGGCATGTAGCGCGCATGCCGGCCCAGCATCATGCGGCGCACCTCGTCCATGTCGGTCTCCAGCGTGCAGGTCAGCGGCGCGTCATCCATGGCGGTGCGCACCAGCGTGGTGCCCAGGCTGCCGCCGTGCCTGGACAGGTGTTCGATGATCTCGCGGAAGGTGAGCATGCCCACCAGGTCGCCATGCTCCATCACCACCAGCGAGCCGATGTCCTTCTCGGCCATGGTCTGCGCGGCACGCGCCAGGGGCTCGTCCGCCGCCACGGTGTAGAGGGTGTTGCCTTTGACGCGCAGGATGTCGCTGACTTTCATGGGTGTCTCTTGGGTGTCGCCGTTGGGGCCTTGGCGCGGACGTTGCCGCAGTGCTCGCCAAAATATAGCCCACAATCCCCGCCGCCCTGACCACATTGGAGACACGGATGCCCGGCTATTCCGACCCCGGCTTCGACACGCTCGCGCTGCACGCGGGC
>DAMCAL010000278.1:0-1536 GCA_032059585.1 Burkholderiaceae bacterium | reverse complement strand
GAGACGTTCAGGCTCTCCACCGCGCCCTGCATGGGGATGCGCACCAGCGCGTCGCAGGTCTTCTTGGTGAGCTGGCGCATGCCCGGGCCCTCGGCGCCCAGCACCAGCGCCACCGGGCCCTTCAGGTCGGTCTGGTACAGCGTTCCCTCGGCGTCGTCGCTGGTGCCGATGATCCAGATGCCGCGCTCCTTGAGCTCGCCGAGCGTGCGGGCCAGGTTGGTGACCATGAAGTACGGCACCGTCTCGGCCGCGCCGCTGGCGACCTTGGCCACGGTGGCGTTGATGCCCACGGCGTGGTCCTTGGGCGCGATGACGGCATGTGCCCCGGCGCCGTCGGCCACGCGCAGGCAGGCGCCCAGGTTGTGCGGGTCGGTCACGCCGTCCAGCACCAGCAGCAGCGGCGCCTTCACGCCATCGGCTTCGAGCGCGTCCAGCAGATCGTCCAGCGAGTGCGTCTGCTCCACCGCCTGCACCCGCGCCGCCACGCCCTGGTGACCGTGGCTGCCCGAGAGCTTGGCCAGGCGCAGCCCGTCGGCCTCGATCAGCCGCGCGCCCGCTTCCCTGGCGCGCTCCAGGAACTGCCGCATGCGCGCGTCGCGCCGGGTCGGCTCGTAGTAGATCTCGATGATGGATTGCGGCGCCGTCTTCAGGCGCACGCCCACGGCATGGAAGCCGAACAGGACTTTGGGGCTGGACATAGGCGGCCGATTATCCGGCCCGCCGCCGCGAGGCGCGCACAAGGGGCCACCGTAGAATCGCGCGCTTTCCCGGCGCTGGCGCCCGGCGCCACCCCCACCTCCGCCGTTCTACCGATTTCCCATGTTGTCTTCGCCCCTGCTGGGCTGGGTGCGACGCACCAGCCTCGTCGCCCAGATCGCCATCGCCCTGGTGGCCGGCGTCGCGCTGGCCCTGCTGGCGCCCGGTGCCACGCCGTACGTCGCGTTTCTGGGCTCGCTGTTCATCTCCGCCCTGAAAGCCGTGGCCCCGGTGCTGGTGCTGGTGCTGGTCATGGCGTCCATCAGCCAGCACACGCCGGGCGAGGCCACCGGCATCCGGCCCGTGCTCCTGCTCTACGCCATCGGCACGCTGATGGCGGCCATGGTCGCCGTCACGGCGAGCCTGTGGTGGCCCAGCACCCTGGCGCTGCAGGCGGCGCCGCAGACCGGCGCGGCCCCGCCCGGCGCGGTGAGCGAGGTGCTGCTGAACGTGGCGCGCAGCGTCGTCGACAACCCGGTCCACGCGCTGCTGGAGGCCAACTACATCGGCATCCTGGCCTGGGCAGTGGGCCTGGGCCTGGCACTGCGCCATGCCGCCCCTGCCACGCGGGCCGTGCTGCACGACGCCGCGCAGGCGGTGACGGTGGTCATCCAGGCGGTGATCCGCTGCGCGCCCCTGGGCATCCTGGGCCTGGTGGCCAGCACCGTCGCCGAGGCCGGCACGCAGGCGCTGTGGAGCTACGGCCACCTGCTGGCGGTGCTGGTGGGCTGCATGCTGTTCGTCGCGCTGGTGGTCAACCCGCTGATCGTCTGGGCGTGC
>DAMCAL010000277.1:0-1574 GCA_032059585.1 Burkholderiaceae bacterium | reverse complement strand
CCATCACCATGAACGTCTCGGCCAACCTGCTGGGCCTGGACAACGCCGCCACGCCGCTGGGCCTGGCCGCCATGCGCGAGCTGCAGGGGCTCAACCGCGAAGCGCCCGGCGCGGCCAGCGACGCGCAGATCATGTTCGTGGTGCTCAACACCGCGGGCCTGACGCTGATCCCCACCTCGGTCATCGCCATCCGCCAGAGCGTGGCCCTGCAGCAGGGCCTGGGCGCGGGCTTCAACGCGGCCGACATCTTTTTGCCGACGCTCCTGGTGACCTTCGTGTCGCTGATCGCCGGGGTGCTGGCGGTGGCGCTGCGCCAGGGCCTGCCGCTGCTGCGGCCGAAGCCGATGCTGTTCCTGGCCGGCTGCAGCGGCGTGCTGCTGGCGGCCGTGGCCGGGCTGTCGCGCCTGCCGGCGGACCAGGCCGCGCGCGTCACCGGCGCCGTGGGGGCGGCGGCCATCCTGGCGGTGGTGCTGGCCTTCGTGCTGGCCGGCGCCTGGCGGCGCGTGAACGTCTACGACGCCTTCGTGGACGGGGCCAAGGAGGGCTTCGGCGTGGCGGTGCAGGTCATCCCCTACCTGGTGGCCATCCTGGCCGCCATCGGCGTGTTTCGTGCCGCCGGCTGCATGGACGCGCTGCTGGCGCTGGTCGGCCACGCGGTGGCGGCGCTGGGGTGGGACACGGACTTCCTGCCGGCCCTGCCCGTCGGGCTGATGAAGGTGCTGTCAGGCGCCGGCGCGCGCGGCCTGCTGGTCGACGTGATGCAGACGCACGGCGTGGACTCGTTTGCCGGCCGGCTGGCGGCCATCATCCAGGGCTCGACCGAGACCACCTTTTATGTGCTGGCGGTGTATTTCGGCAGCGTGGGCGTGACCCATACGCGCCACGCCCTGGCGTGCGCGCTGGTGGCCGACGCGGTGGGGCTGGTGGCGGCGATCGGGGTCGGCTACGCCCTGCTGCGCTGACGGCTGGCGCGAGCGGGGCCTCCTTGTTGTGACAACCCTGCGCCCCTTCCGGGCGTTTTTTTTGCGCCCGCCGTGCCCGGGGCGCGACGCCACTACTCTTGTCCTTTGTCTTCAATATAAGAGATTAGTAGTCGTAGTAGAGGCGGCCCTGCCGTGTGGACAACCCGGTTTTCCCCTGCCGATTCAACCACTTGCCTGGCTCCGAAGCCTGGGGGCCGGGACGGGTGCGGTGGCGACCGGTTTTGGGGACAAAGCGCGGCGGCGGCCCGCGCCTGTGGATAAGCCCGGGGTTGTCCCGGCGGCGTGCGCAGGGTTGTCCACAGGCGGAAAAAACCGGCCGATGGGGCATGAAAAATGGCTCTGGGGCAGGCGGGGCAAGCGCCGGCAGCTATCGAAACGGGAGCGGTGGTGCGCGTGCTGGATAATCCGGCGCTGCTGCAAGAACTGACTGGACCGACCATGACCCCCGAGAAGCCCGACGCCCTGTTGCCCCTGCCCGACCGCCTGGCGGTGGACGCGCGCAGCCCGCACCACCAGGCCGCCGTGTTCCAGCAGGGGGCGGAGATCGGCATCCGCTTCAACGGCAAGGAGCGCTTCGACGTGCAGGAGTAC
>DAMCAL010000276.1:0-1640 GCA_032059585.1 Burkholderiaceae bacterium | reverse complement strand
CCGAAGAACGCCACCGACATGGAGATGGCGCGCCAGCTGTGCAACGTGGCCGCCGCGCCGTATCGCCACAAGCCCGGCCTCATCGCCAAGATGGAGCGCGCCGAGGCGGTGCCGCTGCTGGAGGAAATCCTGCGCGTGTCCGACGGCATCATGGTCGCGCGCGGCGACCTGGCCGTGGAGGTGGGCAACGCCGCCGTGCCGGCGCTGCAAAAGAAGATGATCCGCATGGCCCGCGACATGGACAAGGTGGTCATCACCGCCACGCAGATGATGGAGAGCATGATCACCAACCCGGTGCCCACGCGCGCCGAGGTGAGCGACGTGGCCAATGCCGTGCTCGACGGCACCGACGCGGTGATGCTCAGCGCCGAGACCGCCGCCGGCAAGTACCCGCTGGAGACAGTGCAGGAGATGGCCAAGATCTGCGCCGCCGCCGAGGCCGCCGAGGACCCGGACCGCGACGCCGACTTCACCGGCCAGACGCTGGGGCGCATCGACCAGTCGATCGCCATGGGGGCGCTGTTCACCGCGCACCACCTGGGCGCCAAGGCCATCGTGGCCATGACCGACAGCGGCTCCACGGCGCTGTGGATGAGCCGCCACCGCATCCACATTCCCATCTACGCACTGACGCCCAAAGTGGCCACGCAGCGTCGCATGGCGCTGTACCGCAACGTGCGCCCGCTGCTGATGGACACCAGCATCGACCGCGACACCGCGCTGGACCAGGCCGAAGGCCACCTGAAGAGCCGGGGCATCGTGCAGCAGGGCGACCTGTACGTGATCACCTGCGGCGAGCCGATGGGCCAGCCGGGCGGCACCAACATGCTCAAGATCTGCCGCGCGCGCTGATAGGCATGCGGGGGCGGGGGGAAGGGACGGCCGGGTAAACTTGCCGGTTACGAAGCGGTTACCACCGCAGCCCCTTCCACCTTCGAACGGATCCGACCCATGCCTCTCGTCTCGATGCGCGAACTGCTCGACCATGCCGCCGAACACGGCTATGGCATTCCTGCCTTCAACGTCAACAACCTGGAGCAGGTGCAGGCCGTGATGGCCGCCGCCGACGAGGTGGGCGCACCGGTGATCCTGCAGGCCAGCGCCGGCGCGCGCAAGTACGCGGGCGAGAGCTTCATCAAGCACCTGATCCAGGCGGCCGTCGAGGCCTACCCGCGCATCCCGCTGGTCATGCACCAGGACCACGGCACCTCGCCCAAGATCTGCCAGGGCGCCATCGACCTGGGCTTCGGCTCGGTGATGATGGACGGCTCGCTGATGGAAGACGGCAAGACGCCCTCGTCCTTCGACTACAACGTCGACGTGACGCGCCAGGTGGTGCAGATGGCGCGCAAGGTGGGTGTCACGGTGGAGGGCGAACTCGGCTGCCTGGGATCGCTGGAGACCGGCGAGGCCGGCGAGGAGGATGGCGTGGGCGCGGTGGGCAAGCTCAGCCACGACCAGTTGCTGACGGACCCCGAGGAAGCTGCGCAGTTCGTCAAGGCCACGCAGCTGGACGCCCTGGCGATCGCCATCGGCACCAGCCATGGCGCCTACAAGTTCTCGCGCCCGCCCACGGGCGACGTGTTGTCGATCCAGCGCGTCAAGGAGATCCACGCGCGCATCCCCAACACGCACCTGGT
>DAMCAL010000275.1:0-1720 GCA_032059585.1 Burkholderiaceae bacterium | reverse complement strand
CCTGCATCACGTCGGCCATCTTGTCCGAGTCGTACTCGTTCATCTGGCAGCCGAACGTCTTGATGAAAATCTTCTTGGAGGGTGTCATGGGGCGTACCTTCGCGCGCATCGTGTTCAGAGGGCGGGCTGCGTCTGGAAGGCCGGCGCGCTGCCCTTGCGCGCCCGCTCGGCCTCGGCCGGGGTCAACACCCAGACCGTGTGCAGCCGACCCGTGCTGGCCTCAGGCACGTAGTTCACCGTGAACGTGCGGCCCGTCAGGCTGTGCGCAAAGACCAGCGCGTTCTTCTCGTTGAAGATGCGCAGGCCCGGCGCCAGACGCACCGGCTTGCCGTCGAGCTCCATCTGGGTGCGGCTGAGGACACGCAGCGTGCCGCGCGAAGCCGTGGCCGGGAATGTGCGCTGGCCGGCGGCTGCAGCGGACGGCGACGGTTGTGCATGCGAAGGCGCCCAGGCCGCAGCGAGCAGCACGGCGCCGCACAGTGCCAGCAGGGGCAGCGGGCGGGACGGAAAGGAACAGCGGTGCATGGTGTCTATCCAGAGGCTGTGGAAAAGCGGATGCGGAACCCGCGATTGTGCCGAAGCAACAAAGACCGCGGCCTGGCGACCGAAAGGCGCTCCCATGTTCGCGCGTTGCGGGCAGGGTGTTGCCAAATGCTACAAAATCACGGTTTTCGTATCGCGCCGTCGCGGCATGGGCCGGGGCGGCAGCGCGACGGGCACACGCGTGCTGCGTGGGATATTGGACCGGCCGCAGGGTGGCCACAGCAGGGAAAGCAAGGGGCTGGAATGGATTTTTCGCGTACCAAAGTGGCGACCCGGCTGGGTCTGGGTTTTGCCGTGGTCATCGTGGCGGGGGTGGCAGTGGCGGCTTTCGGCAGCTTCCAGTTGGACCGGGTGCAGCAGAACACCACGCTGCTGGTGCAGGACCGCATGGCGAAGGTCGAGCAGATCAACCGCATCCAGAACAACATGGAGTCGATGGCCCGCTCGGTGCGCAACATCGCACTGCTCGACGAAGAGGCGCAGCGCGACGAGGAAGAAAAGCAGGTGAACGCCGCGCGCCAGGACAATGACCGCCTGTACCAGCAACTGGGCGCCAGCGTCACCAGCGCCGCAGGCCAGCAGCTGCTGAAGAAGGTGGAACAGGCCCGTGGCGTCTACAACGAGACCCTGGAGAAGGCCATGGGCCTGGGGCTGGCCGGCCAAGGCACAATGGCCGCCAGCGTGCTGATCCGCGAAAGCCAGCCGTTGCAGGAGGCCTATTTCAAGGCGCTCGACGAACTGGCCGCGCTGCAGACGGATGCCATGCAGCAGACCGCCCGCGACGTGCAGAGCCGCGCGCGCACTTCGGCCTGGCTGATGGGGGTGATCGCCGTGCTGGCCGGGCTGGTGGGCGCGGCCATCGCCTGGGCGCTGACGCGCTCCATCACGCGCCAGCTCGGTGGCGAGCCCGACCATGCGGCCGCCGTGGCGCGCGAGATCGCCCGTGGCAATCTGGCCGTCGAGGTGGCGCTGCGGCCCGGTGACGAGCACAGCCTGCTGGCCGCCATGCGGTCGATGCGCGACAGCCTGGCGCAGGTGGTCAGCCGCGTGCGCCAGGGGTCGGAGTCGGTGGCGTCCGCCAGTGCCGAGATCGCCGATGGCAACCAGGACCTGTCCGCGCGCACCGAAAGCCAGGCCAGCGCCCTGGAGGAGACCGCCGCCTCCATGGAGCAGCTGG
>DAMCAL010000274.1:0-1727 GCA_032059585.1 Burkholderiaceae bacterium | reverse complement strand
TCCACGTGCGGGTCGATCTCGCGCACGCCCAGGGTGCAGCCCTTGATGTTGTCCTCCAGCCGCGCCACGGCAAAGCGCGCCAAGAGCGGCGGCACCAGCATGATCGACGAGCGCATCTCCTCGGGCAGGCGGTGGCGCGCGGCGTCGAACAGCGTGTGCTCGTGGTGCAGCGTGAGCACGCCGGCCGCCTCGTCCATGTGCACGTGGCTGCCCAGGGTGCGGAAGATGTCCAGGATCTTGCGCACGTCGGTGATGTCGGGCACGCCGTGCAGGCGCAGCGGCGCGCGCGTGAGCAGCGTGGCGCACAGCACCGGCAGCACGGCGTTCTTGTTGGCGGAAGGGGTGATGCGGCCGCGAAGCGGCGTGCCGCCGTGCACGATGAGATTGGACATGGAAAAAGGGGCGGGGCGGGAAGCGGTCAGGCGCGAGGCGCCGGGGACAAGGCCCGCGGCGGGATGCGGGCAGCCGGCACTGTAGCGCGTCGCGCCGGCAGCTGTAGCGCGGCAGGCGCGGCGTCCGACAGCTGGCAGGGTTGTGCCGGCCCTATCGTCGCTGCGCGTTGACGCATTTATGCCATTTGGTTGCTCTTTTTCGTCCCCTTCATGGTCTCTACCGCCGTCCCCGATCCCCTGCAGGCCCCCTCGCCTGCGCCTGCCGGCGCGCCGCCGCGGGCGCGCGCACCGCGCCCCCCCGGGCTGTCGATGGCCGCCTGGCGCCAGTTCGTCGCCGTGGCCCGCCCCTACTGGACCGGCGACCGCCGCGTGGCCGCCTGGTCGCGCCTGGGCCTGCTGGTGGTGCTGATGCTGTGCGAGACGCAACTGGCCGTGCTGCTGGTCGAGCGCACCGGCGAGATCACCTCGGCGCTGGCGGCGCGCGAGCACGAGCGCTTCTGGTCGGCGATCTACGGCTGCCTGCTGGTGCTGGCCTTCGCGGTGCCGGTGTACGCCTTCTACTACTACATGCGCGATGCGTTCTCCAACCACTGGCGGCGCTGGCTCACGCACCGCTTCCTGGACGGCTACCTGGGCGGGCGGCGCTACTACGAGCTGACGGCGCAGGGCGGCGCCATCGACAACCCGGACCAGCGCATCAGCGAGGACATCAACACCTTCACCGGGCGCTCGACGCACTTTTTGCTGATCTTTCTGGGCGCGCTGATGCAGCTGGTGGCCTTCAGCGCGGTGCTGTGGTCGATCTCGCGCACGCTGGTGGCCTTCCTGGCGGTGTACGCCCTGGTGGGCACGGCGCTGGCCTTGTGGGTCTTCGGCGCGCCGCTGATCCGGCTGAACTTCTGGCAGTTGCGGCGCGAGGCGGACTTTCGCTTTGCGCTGATGCGGGTGCGCGAGAACGCCGAGTCGATCGCCTTCTACCGGGGTGAGCGCCAGGAACGCGGGCTGCTGGACAGCCGCTTCGAGGCGGCGTTTCGCAATTTCGCGCAGCTCATCCGGCGCCAGCGCGCGCTGAACCTGTTCCAGCGGGGTTTCAGCCAGCTCACGGTGGTGATCCCGGCCATCCTGCTGGCCGAGGCGGTGCTGTCGGGCGAGATGGAGGTGGGCCGCGCCATCCAGGCCGGCGGCGCGTTCGCCGCCATCCTGGCGGCGGTGTCGCTGATCGTCGACAACTTCGAGAGCCTGAGCCGCTTCGTCGCCGGGATCGGCCGGCTGCACACCCTGGACCAGGCGCTGCAGGGCGCGCCGCGCCCGCCCGAGCCCCAGGAGCCGGACGCC
>DAMCAL010000273.1:0-1728 GCA_032059585.1 Burkholderiaceae bacterium | reverse complement strand
TCCTCGCCGCGCACGAAGTTCAGGTCGCAGGCCCACAGCAGCTCGTCGAACTGCGGCTGGGGGCAGGGCGCGAGGAAGGTGACCGGCAGCGGGCCGAGCGCGCATGGTGCGCCCGGCGAGCCGTCCCCTCCCGCCCCGGTGTCCGGCAGGGCGCGCAGCGCTGCCGTGGCCCGGCCGGGCGTGGCCAGCAGGTGCGCGCCGGGGCGGCCGCGCATCTGCTCGACCAGCGCGCCCAAGGCCGGCGGCTCATAGCAAAACAGCGCCACCGCCAGGGCATTGGCAGCGACGCCGTACCGCGCGCGCCAGGCCGCCCGATCGAACGCCGCCTGGCGCGCGCACAACGCCGGCTCGCGCAGCAGCCCGCCCGTTCGGGGCGTGAAGCCGGGGTAGAAGAACCAGCGCGTCAACCCGGCCGCCGGCCCGCTCATCAGCGGCGAGGGCAGGGCGTGGCAGCGTTCCACATAGCCCTCGGCGGACAGGTATTCCAGGTTGATCCAGGCCGGTTGGCGTCCGCGCTCGCGCGCTGCCTGGGCGATGGCGCCGGTGTATGCCGCGGGCAGCTCGCAACCGAAGGCTTCCACCACCACGTCGCCCGGGCCGCTAGGGGGAGACTGCCGGGGCCAGGGCAGCACCTGCACGCCGGCCGCGCCCGCCGGCGCCATCCAGGCCAGCGCCCCTGCGTCGTCCACCCACAGGCGCACCGCATGGCCCTGCGCGCCCAGCTGCGCTGCCAGCCGCCAGCACACGCCGATGTCGCCGAAGTTGTCGATGACCTGGCAAAAAATGTCCCAGCGCAGCGGCGACGGCGCGGGCGAGGAAAGGGGAGCAACGGCATGCGGCATGGCGGCGCCGATTATCGGCACGCGTGGCAAGATGGCCGCCCGTTCCACGCCCCTTACCGGAGACCGTACATGGCAGCGCACGCCCCGGCCGCAGTTTCGCCCCGCATCCCGCCCCAGGCCCTGGCGGGTGTGCGGGTGGTGGAGATGGGGCAGCTCATCGCCGGGCCTTTTTGCGGCAAGACGCTGGGCGACTTCGGCGCCGACGTGGTCAAGATCGAGGCCACCGGGGACGGTGATCCGCTGCGCCAGTGGCGCCTGCTGCAGCACGGCACATCGGTCTGGTGGCAGGTGCAGTCGCGCAACAAGCGCTCGGTGGCGCTGGACCTGCGCAGCGCCGAAGGCCAGGACGTGGCGCGCCAGCTCATCGCCGAGGCCGACGTGCTGATCGAGAATTTCCGCCCGGGCACGCTGGAAGGCTGGGGCATGGCGCCCGAGGCGCTGCAAGCGCTCAACCCCGGCCTCATCATCCTGCGGATCTCCGGCTACGGCCAGAGCGGGCCGTACCGCGACCTGCCGGGTTTCGGCGTGATCGGCGAGGCCATGGGCGGCCTGCGGCACCTGACGGGCGAGCCCGGCCGGGTGCCGGTGCGCGTGGGCGTTTCCATCGGCGACACGCTGGCGGCGCTGCACGGCGCCATCGGGGTGCTGTTGGCGCTGTACCACCGCCAAGCGCACGGCGGCGCGGGCCAGGTCATCGACGTGGCGCTGCACGAGGCGGTGTTCAACTGCATGGAAAGCCTGATTCCGGAGTACAGCGCCTTCGGCGCGGTGCGCGAGCCGGCCGGCAGCGCCCTGCCGGGCATCGCTCCCAGCAACGCCTACCCGTGCGAAGACGGCTGGGTGCTGGTGGCCGGCAACGGCGACAGCATCTTCAAGCGCCTGATGG
>DAMCAL010000272.1:0-1776 GCA_032059585.1 Burkholderiaceae bacterium | reverse complement strand
CGACCTACTGGTGGGAGCTGCTGCGCGCCGTGCCGCAGCTGCAGGTGGCCTACGTGCCCATCGGCCTGGGCTCGGGCGCCTGCGCGGCCATCGCGGCCAAGCTGGCGCTGGGTCATGGCGTGCGCATCGTCGGCGTGGTCAGCCGCCATGCCACCACCTATGCCGATTCGCTGGCCGCCGGCCGCGTGGTCGAGGCGCCAGTGAGCACCGTGCTTGCCGACGGCATGGCGGTGCGCGTGGCCGACCCGCAGGCGCTGGCCGTGCTGCAGCGGCACCTGGACCACGTGGTGCAGGTCAGCGACGAGGAGGTGGCGGCTGCCATGCGTGCGCTGTTCACCGACACGCACAACGTCGCCGAGGGCGCGGGCGCCGCGGCGCTGGCCGGCGCGCTGCAGGAAAGGGCGCAACTGGCCGGGCAAGCCGTGGGCCTGGCGCTGAGCGGCGGCAACGTGGACGCCGCCACGTTCGCCCGGGTGCTGGCCGGCGGCTGAGGCGCGAGCGGCAGCCTGTCGCTGGCGTGACCTGCGTGCGCCGGCACCGTCCGCACAATCCTTGCGCATGGGAACCCTCTACCTCGTGCGCCACGGCCAGGCGTCCTTCGGCGCCGACGACTACGACGTGCTCAGCGACCGCGGCCATGCGCAGGCGCGGCGCCTGGGCGCCTACTGGCGCGAGCGCGGCGTGCGCTTCGACGCCGTGCTGTGCGGCACGCTGCGCCGGCACACCGAGACGCTGGCGGGCATCACCGAGGGCCTGGGCGGCACGCCCGCGCCGCAGGCGCTGCCGGCCCTGAACGAATACGACAGCCACGCGCTGATCCAGGCGGTGCACCCGGCGCCGCTGCCCGTCCCCGACACGCCCGAGCTGTACCGGCGGCACTTTCGCCTGCTGTGCGACGCGCTGGCGCAGTGGATGGGCGGCACCATCAGCCCGCAGGGCCTGGCGGCCTGGGAGGATTTCCGCAGCGGCGTGCGCGGGGTGCTGGAGCACGTGCGCCGGCACCACGCCGACCACGATGTGCTACTGGTGTCCAGCGGCGGGCCGATCTCGACCGCGGTGGGCGAGGTGCTGTCGACCCCGCCGGAGGTGACCATCGCGCTGAACATGCGCATCCGCAACAGCGCGGTGACGGAGCTGAGCGTGAGTCCCAAGCGGCTGATGCTGCAGACCTTCAACACGCTGGCGCACCTGGACGCGCCCGAATACGCCGGCTGGGTGACGCACGCCTGAGGCCACGCCGAGGCGCCTGCGGTTTAAGCTATCAAATAAGTAGCTGCTTGCGCTGGACTGGCAAGCGCCAAAGGCCTTTTTGACCTGAAATTCAGGCGGCCGGCGCCGCGTCCGGCCAGGACAGCGCATCGAGCTCGGCCAGCAGCCGCGCCAGCGCCTGCCCCGCCGCCTCCACCACCGCCCGGCCCTTCTCGGCACTCGCGCCGGCGGCGTTGCCGACCGCGCCCGCCGGGTGGTAGTCCTCGATCGCCCAGCCCATCTTGGCGCTTCGGCCATTGCCCAGGATGGCGTGCCGCTCGGCGCGGTCCTGCGAGGCCGAGCGCCAGCGCTGCGCGTGCTCCATGCGCACCAGGTGCGGGGCCAGGTGCAGCATCATCGAGGTCTCGATCTCGCCGCCGTGGATGCCGAAGCGGTGCTCCTCGGCGCTGAACAAATCCTGCACCGGCTGCGGGAGGGGCAGGCTGAACCAGCTGCTGCTGTACACCAGCAATCCGCAGCGCTGGCGCAGCTCGCGCGCGGCGATGTCCATGGGCGCGACGTTGCCGC
>DAMCAL010000271.1:0-1782 GCA_032059585.1 Burkholderiaceae bacterium | reverse complement strand
GCGCGGCCCAGCACACGGGCGACGCGCGCGCCGTCCAGGCCACCGCGCACCGCCTGCGCGGCGCGGCCGCCAACCTGGCGCTGGCCCAGGTGCAGCGCTGCGCCGCCGCGCTGGAAGCGGCGACCCCACCCGACGCCGCGACCCCGCCCGCGCAGTGGGCCGGACCCATCGACGCGCTGGAGCAGGCCCTGGCCCAGGTGCGCGCCGCACTGGCCTGCACCGCGGCGCCGGACGCGGCCAGCGCACCCGCGCCGCTGCCCGCGGGCCGGCTGGACGCGCAGGCCTGCGCCGAGGTGCGCGGCGCGATCGACACGCTGGTGCCGGCTCTGGCACGCGGCGAGATGCCCGGCGGCCCGGTCGCGCTGCTGGAGCAGCACCTGGGCAGCGCGCAGATGGCGGCGCTGCGCGAGGCGCTGGAGCAGTTCGACTTCGACCGGGCCAGCACCCACCTGGGCACCCTGCGCGAGCAGGTCTGGCCCGCCTGTTACTGAACCCCCACCACCCCATGACCCCCGCCGAAGACCACCGTCCCCGCCTGCTGCTGGTGGACGACGAACCCACCAACCTGCACGTGCTGCGCCACGTGCTGGAAGACGACTACCGCCTGCTGTTCGCCACCGACGGCGAGCGCGCGCTGGCGATTGCCGCCCAGCAGCAGCCGCAGCTCATCGTGCTGGACGTGATGATGCCGGGCATGGACGGCTACGCCGTGTGCACCGCCCTGCGCGCGGACCCGGCCACTGCCGCCATTCCCGTCCTCTTCGTGACCGCGCTGGCCGACCCGCACGACGAGACGCGCGGCTTCGACGCCGGCGGCGTGGACTACATCACCAAGCCCGTCACCGCCGCCGTGGTGCGCGCCCGCGTGCGCACGCACCTGTCGCTGGTGCGCATGCAGGAGCTGCGCGACACCCGGCTACACGTGGTGCAGCGCCTGGCGCGCGCGGCCGAATTCAAGGACAACGAGACCGGCATGCACGTGGTGCGCATGAGCCACTTCGCGCACCGCCTGGCGCTGGCGCTGGGGCACGCGGCCGCCTGGGCCGACGACCTGCTGCACGCCGCGCCCATGCACGACGTGGGCAAGATCGGCATTCCCGACGCGGTGCTGCGCAAGCCCGGGCCGCTGGATGCGGCCGAGTGGGCGCTGATGCGCCGCCACCCCGAGTTCGGCGCCGAGATCATCGGCGAGCACCCCGGCGGCATGCTGCGCATGGCGCACACCATCGCGCTCACGCACCACGAGAAGTGGGACGGCAGCGGCTACCCCTACGGCCTGGCCGGCGAGGCGATCGCGCCGGAAGGGCGCATCGTGGCGATTGCCGACGTGTTCGACGCGCTGACCACGCGCCGGCCCTACAAGGAGCCCTGGAGCGTGGAGGCCGCCACCGGCCACCTGCGCGAGCAGGCCGGGCGGCATTTCGACCCGGTGATGGTCGAGACCTTCGTGGGCGAGCTGCCGGCCATGCAGGCCATCATGGCGCGCTGGCCGGACTGAAGGCGCGGCGGCCCGCGCCCCGACAATCGGGCGCATGAGCATGATGTCCCGGCGTTCGCTGCTGGCCCAGGCCGGGGGGGCACTGGCGGCCGGGGGCCTGGCCGGCTGCTGGCAGCCGCCGGCGCCGCTGGCGGGCGGCTACACCGGCATCGACATGGAGCGCGGCCACGCGCTGCGCGAGCGGCTGGCGCATGGCAGCGCGCTGCAGCCGCAGGTGCTGCGCCGCGCGCAGGTGGTGGTCGCCGGCGGCGGCGTGGCCGGGCTGGCCGCGGCGCGCGCGCTGC
>DAMCAL010000270.1:0-1806 GCA_032059585.1 Burkholderiaceae bacterium | reverse complement strand
TGACGCCCGCGCGCGCCTGGCGCGTGCTGGGCATGACCAGCACGCAGTCGTCATAAGGCGTGGCCACGGGCGTACCGTCGTTGTCGCCGATCACCGTGCCGGCGCGCGCGATCACCTCCAGGCCGGTGAAGGGCTGGGTGAAGGCAAAGTGCTCGCTCGTCGCCACTACCCCGCCCGTCACCTGCAGCGCCCACTGGCGCGGCGCGTCGGCCAGGCGCCAGCCGGGCAGGCGCTGCGCCAGTTCCTGCGCATCCACGCAGCCGGACGCCTGCAGAAAGCGCAGGCATTGGTCCTGCGCCACGGCGCGGCTGGCCGGGTCGCCGTGCCAGCCGCATTCGACCAGCAGCGAGCGGCTGTCGCCCGCTTGCTCGTCCGGCAGGCCGAAGCGGCCGTAGTCGCGCAGCCGCGTGCCGTCCTGGTGGCCCGCGTCGACCACGACGTGCTCGGGTGCGGCCAGCGCGCGCGCCAGCGCCAGGTTGCGCGGCTGCATGCCGGTCAGCAGCAGCGGCGCCGAGGGCTCGTGCATGGAGTGCAGATCAAGCAGCCAGTCGGCCTGCGCCACGAAGGGCTGCAGCGCGGCGGCGCGGCGGCGCTCCAGGGTGTCGCCGGCCTGCAGGCGCGCGTCGATCCACTGGCGGTTCAGGTCCTGCTCGGCAAAGCGGGCCGCGTCGGGCTGCGCGATGTCGAACCGGTCGAACGCCGCCAGATTGCAGAACGCCAAGGTCAACGTGCCCCGCTGCGGGCGCACGCCGGCCTGCAGCAGGCCCAAGAGCGCCCAGGCGCCGCACAGCTCGTTGCCGTGGATCAGCGCCGTGATCAGCACGTGGCGCCCGGGCACGCCGGAGTCGAAGCGCCACACGCCCTCGGTGCCGGTGTTGCCCGCGCGCCAGGCGCCCAGGTCGGGCGCGGGCAGGGTCCAGTGCAGGGCGTCAGCGCAGTGGGTAGCGGTCATTCTTCGATCTTTGCGAACTGCACGATGCGGGTGTATTTGGCGATCTCGCCATCCCAGAACTTCTGCACATCCACGCCCGGCGCGGCCACGCCGGAGCCGGCGGCGGCCATCTTCTGGCGGAAGTCGGGCGACTGCAGCGTCTCGGCCAGCGCTTTTTTGAGCTTGGCCACCACCGGCTGCGGCAGCTTGGCCGGGCCCATCAGCGCGAACCAGCTCTCGATGTCCACATTCTTGAACTGCGGCAGCTCGGCCAGCGCGGGAATGTCAGGCGTTGCCTGCGAGCGCTTGGCCGCCGTGGTGCCCAGCGCCACCACCTTGCCCGACTTGATGTGCGGCAGGCCGCTGGAGAGCACGAACACGCCGAACTCCAGGTTGCCGCCCATCAGGTCGCTGGTCAGCGGCGCCACGCCGCGGTAGGGGATGTGCGTCATGAACAGCCCGCCCTGCTCCTTGACCATCTCGCCGGCCAGGTGCAGCGCCGTGCCCACGCCGGAGCTGCCGTAGCTGAACTTGCCCGGGTTCTTCTTGACCAGCTCGGTGAACTCGCCGGCGTTCTTCACGCCCGCGCCGGTGGAAGCCACCAACACCAGCGGCTGCGAGCCGATCAGCCCGATGGGCGTGAACTGCGCCGGCGCGTACTTGACGGTGCGCGGCGTGACCAGCTTGGCGATCGCCAGTTCGTTGCTGGAGCCCACCAGCAGCGTGTAGCCGTCGGGCGCGGCGTTGGCCACCTTCTGCGCCCCGATGGTGCCCCCGGCGCCGCCCAGGTTTTCGACGACCACCGGCTGGCCCAGGCGGCTGGACAGCTCGGTGCCGACCAGCCGACCCATCAGGTCGGTGCTGCCGCCGGGCGG
>DAMCAL010000269.1:0-1819 GCA_032059585.1 Burkholderiaceae bacterium | reverse complement strand
GCCAGCATTGCGCTGGGCTGCGACATCGTGGTGGCGGCGCGCTCGGCCAGCTTCATCCAGGCGTTTTCCAAGATCGGCCTGCTGCCCGACAGCGGCGGCACCTGGCTGCTGCCGCGTCTGGTGGGCCGTGCGCGCGCGCTGGGCCTGGCGCTGCTGGGCGACAAGCTGCCGGCCGCGGAGGCCGAACGCATCGGGCTGATCTGGCAGTGCGTGGACGACGCCGAGCTCACCGCCGCCGTGCAGGCGCTGTCCGCACGCCTGGCGGCCATGCCGGTCCAGGCGCTGGCCTCGATCCGCGGCGCGCTCGACGCCGCGATGCTGCTGGACTGGCCCGAGGCGCTGGCGCACGAAGCGCGCGCGCAGCGCACGCTGGGCCAGGCGCACGACTACCGCGAAGGCGTGCAGGCATTCACCGACAAGCGCGCGCCGCGCTTTACCGACCGCTGACGGGCCCGCTGCCATGGACGCGACACTGAACACCGTGCAAACGCCCCAGCAGACCGCCGACCACGTGCGCGCCGGCATGCTGGCGCGCGACCGGGCCACGCAGGGCCTGGGCATGCAGATCACCGCCATGGGCCCCGGCACCGCCACGCTGTCCATGCCGGTGCGCGGCGACATGCTCAACGGCCACGGCACCTGCCACGGCGGCTTCATCACCGCGCTGGCCGATTCGGCCTTCGCCTTCGCCTGCAATTCCGGCAACGAGCTGACCGTGGCCTCCGGCCTGGCCATCGACTTCGTGGCGCCGGCGCGCGAGGGCGACGTGCTCACCGCCAGCGCGCACGAGGTCTCGCACGCCGGGCGCACCGGCGTATACGACGCGCAGGTGCACAACCAGCGCGGCGAGCTGGTCGCGGTCTTTCGCGGCCGCTCCTACCGCCTGCGCGGCCGGCCCTCGGTGCCGCCCGAGCCGGCGCCCTGAACGGCCCCACGACCGAAGCCCCAGGAGACCTTCGCATGTTGTCCCCCTCGCGCCCCGCCCAACACGGACTCGACCCCATCGAGACCGCCAGCCGCGACGAAATCCAGGCCCTGCAGCTCGAGCGGCTGCGCTGGTCGCTGCAGCACGCCTACGACAACGTGCCGCACTACCGGCGGGCGTTCGACGCGCGCGGCGTGCACCCGCAGGACCTGAACAGCCTGGCCGACCTGGCGAAATTCCCCTTCACCACCAAGGCCGACCTGCGCGAGAACTACCCCTTCGGCATGTTCGCCGTGCCGCGCCAGCAGCTCATGCGGCTGCACGCCTCCTCGGGCACCACAGGCAAGCCGACGGTGGTGGGCTACACCGCGCGCGACATCGACCAGTGGGCGGCGCTGGTGGCGCGCTCGATCCGCGCTGCCGGCGGGCGCCCGGGCGACCTGGTGCACATCGCCTACGGCTATGGCCTGTTCACCGGCGGGCTGGGCGCCCACTACGGCGCCGAGCGCGCCGGCTGCACCGTGGTGCCGATGTCGGGCGGACAGACCGAGAAGCAGGTGCAGTTCATCCGCGACCTGCAGCCCGACATCATCATGGTCACGCCCTCGTACATGCAGGTGATCGTGGAGGAGTTCGCGCGCCAGGGGCTGGATGCGCGGGACAGCTCGCTGCGCGTGGGCATCTTCGGCGCCGAGCCCTGGACCGAGGCCATGCGCCGCGAGATCGAGACCAGCAGCGGCATGAAGGCGGTGGACATCTACGGCCTGTCCGAGGTCATGGGCCCGGGCGTGGCCAGCGAGTGCGTGGAGACGCAGGACGGCCCCGTCATCTGGGAAGACCACTTCTACCCCGAGATCATCGACCCGGTGACCGGCGAGGTGCTGCCCGAGGGCG
>DAMCAL010000268.1:0-1926 GCA_032059585.1 Burkholderiaceae bacterium | reverse complement strand
TCATGGCGATGTAGGCGTTGGTGTTGGCGGGGTTGCCCACCACCAGCACCTTGACATCGCGCGAGGCGACCTGGTTCAGGGCCTTGCCCTGGGCGGTGAAGATCTGCGCGTTGGCCGCCAGCAGGTCGGCGCGCTCCATGCCGGGGCCGCGCGGACGTGCGCCCACCAGCAGGGCGTAGTCGGTGTCCTTGAACGCCTGCAGGGGGTCGGAGTGCGCCTCGATACCGGCCAGCAGCGGGAAGGCGCAGTCTTCCAGCTCCATGATCACACCCTTGAGCGCGTTCTGGGCCTTCTCGTCCGGAATTTCGAGCAGTTGCAGGATGACCGGCTGGTCCTTGCCGAGCATCTCGCCGGAGGCGATACGGAACAGCAGCGCGTAACCGATCTGACCGGCTGCGCCCGTGACGGCGACGCGAACGGGTTTCTTGCTCATGGGAAAACTCCAGATGAAAGGCGTGGATGGATGGGTGGTGCAAGGCAGCACCAGCGCCAGTCATCAGCAGCCCCGTGCCCCGCAAACAGCGCGCGAGTTTACCGCCGAAAGGCGCGCCCGGTCAATTTGTCTTATGTCTTATATAAGATTATGATGCGGGCATCCGGCCTGCCTGCTGCGGCCGCCTCTTCGCACCCCACCGGCGCAGTGCGCGCCACGCTTTCATGTCCGCCACACCGCCTCTTGCCGCCGAAGCGCCTGCCGCCGGCGCCGCGCAGACACCCGCCTTCAGCCCCTTGTACCAGCAGATCAAGGCGCTGATCCTGCACAGCCTGCAGCACGGCGAGTGGAAGCCGGGCGAGGCCATCCCGAGCGAGATCGAGCTGGCCGCCCGCTTTCGCGTCAGCCAGGGCACGGTGCGCAAGGCCATCGACGAGCTCGCCGCGGAAAACCTGGTGACGCGGCGCCAGGGCAAGGGTACGTTCGTCGCGACGCATGCCGAGCGCCAGGTGCAGTACCGCTTTCTCAAGCTGCAGCCCGACAACGGCGACGTGCGCGGCGAGGCGCCTGCGCAGCGCACCATCCTGGAGTGCAAGCGGCAGCGCGCCAGCGCCGAGGTGGCGCGTGCGCTGGCGCTTCGCACGGGCGACGCGGTGGTGCAGGTGCGCCGGGTGCTGTCGTTTTCTGGCGAGCCGACCATCCTGGAGGACATCTGGCTGCCGGGCCACGCCTTCAAGGGGTTGAGTGCCGAGCAGATGGCCGGCTACCACGGGCCGACCTACGCCATGTTCGAGCTCGATTTCGGGGTGCGCATGGTGCGCGCCGAGGAGAAGCTGCGCGCGGTGCTGCCCGACGAGGAGCAGGCGCAGTGGCTGGCCGTGCCCGCTTCCACCCCGCTGCTCAGCGTGGAGCGGCTGGCCTACACCTACAACGACGTTCCCATGGAGCTGCGCCGCGGGCTGTACCGCACCGATACGCACCACTACCACAACCAATTGAGCTGAACTGCCGGCGTTCGTCACGGTGCGTAAGCACTCGCCGCAGCCCGGGCCTGCTGCATTGCAATAGAATTTTGGGCTGTCCGCCTGCGCACTATTACAAAGCAGTTACCTCCACGAAAGTACCGCCATGACAGAGCTTGCCAAGAAGCGACCGGAATTCCGGAACATCAACATCTTCCACGACGTGCGCACCTACCGCATGCCGCTGGCCGCGCTGGTGTCCATCCTGCACCGCATCAGCGGCATGATCATTTTCGTGCTGCTGCCGTTCGTGATCTGGATGTTCGACACCTCGGTGTCGTCGGAGATCTCCTTCGGCCGCTTCTCCTCGGCCTTCACGGCAGGCCTGGGCTTCGTGCCGGGCTGGTTCGTCAAGCTGGTCGCGCTGGCACTCATCTGGGCCTACCTGCACCACCTGATCGCCGGCTTGCGCCACGTGTGGATGGACGTGAGCCACAGCGCGGTGAACAAGGAGTTCGGCCGCCAGTCGGC
>DAMCAL010000267.1:0-1976 GCA_032059585.1 Burkholderiaceae bacterium | reverse complement strand
ACGCGGCGTACTGGAACTACCGCGACCTGATGGACTTCACCGAGGCGCTGGTGCGGCACGCCGCGCGCGAGGCCACGGGCAGCCTGGAGCTGACCTACGGCGGGCGCGCAGTCGACCTGTCGCAGCCGTTTGCGCGCATGACCATCCGCGAGGCGATCCACGCCTACACCGAAGCCGGCGCGCACGTGGACGATGCCGCCTGGCTCGTCAGCGCCCTGAAAAAGCTCGGCATGACAGAGGAAAAGGACCGCCTGTCCACGCGCACGCTGGCCGGCCTGCAGGTGCTGTACTTCGAGGAGACCGTGGAGGACAAGCTGTGGCAGCCGACCTTCATCATGGAGCACCCGACCGAGATCTCGCCGCTGGCGCGCGCCAACGACGTGCGCCCCGAAGTGACCGAGCGCTTCGAGCTCTACATCACCGGCCGCGAGTTCGGCAACGGCTTTTCCGAGCTCAACGACGCCGAGGACCAAGTGGCGCGCTTCCAGGCCCAGGTTCAGGCCAAGGACAGCGGCGACGACGAGGCCATGTATTTCGACCACGACTTCGTGCGTGCGCTCGAGTACGGCCTGCCGCCGACGGGCGGCTGCGGCATCGGCATCGACCGGCTGATGATGCTGCTCACCGACAGCGCGAGCATCCGCGACGTGATCCTGTTCCCCGCGCTGCGGCGCGAGCATTGACCCTGTCCGCCCGTGCGCGGCGCAGGCGCCCCACCCCATGGATGCCCGACTGAAAACCCACCTTCCCTCCTGGATGCACGAGTGGCTGGACGTGATCGTCCCGCTGCTGCACATCGTGCTGATCGTGCTGCTCGCCTCGCTGCTGTACCGCCTGCTGCAGCGCATCTTCCGGCGTGCCGGCGAACGCTACCAGTTCCCGCACGAGCTGCTCAAGCCGCTGCGCGCCGTGGTGCGCTGGGTGATCGTGGCCAGCGCCGGCCTGCTGGTGCTGGAGCGCCTGGGGGTGTCGGCCAGTGTGCTGTGGACCGCCTTCACCGGCTTTGCCACGGTAGGCGCGGTGGCGTTCTTCGCCGCGTGGAGCGTCTTGTCCAACCTGTTTTGCGCGCTGCTGATCATGGCGGTGGGGCCGTTCCGGCTGGGCGATCACATCGAGCTGCTGGAAAGCGCGGACAAACCCGGCGCCCTGGGCCGGGTGGTGGACATCAACATGCTCTACACCACGCTGGAGGACGCCACTGCGCCGGAGCCGGGCACGCTGCTGCAGATACCCAACGCGCTCATCTTCCAGCGCGTGCTGCGCCGCTGGCGCGCCGGCACCCCGGTGCCGCCGGAGCGGCTGATCCAGCCGCCCGACCTGGTGCGCCGGCCCGTTGCCATGCCGGAACCCGAAGGACGGGCATCCAGTTTGCTGTAGAAACAATGTCCATCAGCAGTAACCCTGTTGTCATTTGAATGTACGGGTTTATGCTGACGGCCTTTGCGAAAGGCCCCGTCAAGGGGCCTCGTGCTTTTTAGCGCAATCCCTTTTTTCCCTGATTCACCTGCAAGAGAGGCTTATGTCCATTCCCTTCCGCATGCATTCCGTCGTCGCCGCCCTGGGTCTGGCCAGCGCCGCCCTGCTTCTTCCCGCGCATGCCCAGATCAAGATCGCCATGGTCATCCCGACCACCGGCCCGCTGACGCAGTACGGCGACATGGTCAAGGAAGGCGCGACCACCGCCGTCGAGATGGCCAACGCGGCTGGCGGCATCGGCGGCAAGCAGATCGAACTGGTGGCGGTGGATGACGCCTGCGAGCCCAAGCAGGGCCCGGTGGCCGCCAACCGGGTGGTCAACGGCAAGATCGGCTACGTGGTCGGCCCCGTGTGCTCGGGCGCCTCGATCGCCGCTGCGCCCATCTACAACAACGAAGGCGTGGTGATGGTCACGCCCTCGGCCACGTCGCCGGCGCTGACCGATGGCAAGAACTACCACTTCATCTTCCGCACCATCGGCCGCGATGACCAGCAGGGCC
>DAMCAL010000266.1:0-2081 GCA_032059585.1 Burkholderiaceae bacterium | reverse complement strand
TAGGCCAGCAGCGGGTGCGAGCCGTAGAGCATCATCAGGCAGCCGACCATCTTGATGGCGTTGCTGATGAACATGACCCGGCCCTTGGGCTGCGAGTCGGCAAAAGCGCCCACGAAGGGCGCCAGCACCACGTAAAACAGCGCGAACATCGGCACCAGCGCCGCCCGCTGCCACTCGGGGGCGCCACCCGAACGCAGCAGCTCCACCGCGGTCACGAACAAGGCATTGTCGGCCAGCGAGCTGAAAAACTGCGCCGACATGATGGTGTAGAAACCGCGCTTCATCGGGGACGTGGTGCGCCATCAGGCAGGCTGATGGCCATTGAAAACTCCAAACACTCCGAGGAGCGACGGGCGGTTATAGCATGGGGGTCTCGGGGGCCGATGCCAGAATAGGGCGCGTTTTCCCCCTGGTACGACTGCCCATGCCGCGCCCCATCCACGCCACCATCCACCCCGCCGCCGTGCGTGCCAATCTCGAGCGCGCGCGCCGCGCCGCGCCCGATGCGCGGGTCTGGGCCGTGGTCAAGGCAGACGCCTACGGGCACGGCATCGAGCGGGTGTGGAGCGCCGTGCGCGCGGCCGATGGCATCGCGCTGCTGGATCTGGCCGAGGCCGAGCGCGTGCGCGATCTGGGCTGGCGCGGCCCCATCCTGCTGCTGGAGGGCGTGTTCGAGCCGCGCGACCTGGAGCTGTGCTCGCGCCTGGGCCTGTGGCACGTGGTGCACTGCGATGCGCAGATCGACTGGCTGTCGGCGCACAAGACGCACGCGCCGCACCGGGTGTTCCTGAAAATGAACTCGGGCATGAACCGCCTGGGCTTCACGCCCGAGCGCTACCGCGCGGCCTGGGCGCGGCTGTCGGCGCTGCCGCAGGCGGGCGAGGTGTCGCTGATGACGCATTTCTCCGACGCCGACGGCGAGCGCGGCATCGCCCACCAAGTGGCCGCCTTCCAGCAGGCCACGCGCGACCTGGCCGGCGAGCGCAGCATCTGCAACAGCGCCGCGCTGCTGCGCCACGGGCTGGAGGCCGAAGTGCGGCTCGACTGGGTGCGCGCAGGCATCGCCCTGTACGGCGGCGCGCCCGACCACCCGGCGCGCAAGGCGGCTGACTGGCAGCTGGCGCCGGCCATGACGCTGGCCTCGCGGCTGATCGCGGTGCAGCACCTGCGGGACGGCGACACCGTGGGCTACGGCTCCGCGTTCACCGCGCCGGGGCCCATGAGCGTCGGGGTGGTGGCCTGCGGCTACGCCGACGGTTACCCGCGCCACGCCCCCACCGGCACGCCGGTGCTGGTGGACGGCGTGCGCACGCGCGTGGTCGGGCGCGTGAGCATGGACATGCTCACCGTGGACCTCACGCCGGTGCCGAGCGCCGGCATCGGCAGCGCGGTCACCCTCTGGGGCCACGGGCCGGGCGGTGCGCTGCTGCCCATCGACGAAGTGGCCGAGGCCGCCGGCACCATCGGCTACGAGCTGATGTGCGCCCTGGCGCCGCGCGTGCCGGTGGCAGTGGCGGACGACGAGTAGCGGCGGTGGCGCGCAGCGGGGCTTCCAGGCGCAAGGCCGCCTCCGGCTGGGGCCGGGTGCGCGCGCCGCAGCGGGCGCTGGCCGCAAGCCTCACGCGCCGGCACCACCTGCGCCTGCACGGCTGGATCATCGGCAGCTTCATGCTGGCGCTGATGTGGAGCGTCTCGCGCCTGCTGATGGCGCTGGGCGTGCAGTCGCTGGCGCTGCGCTACCTGGCCACGCTGGGCGTGGGCTACCTGGCGTACCTGCTGGTGCTGCGCCTGTGGGCCGGCTGGCTGGTGCGCAGGCCGGCCCAGGACGGGCGCGGCGGCGACGGTGGGGTGGGCGGCGACCTGCCGCCGCTCGGGGGCCGGGGCGGCGGCGAAGGCGGCTCCTGGGGCAGCGGCGGGGGCGGGCGCTTCGCCGGCGGCGGCGCGAGCGGCCACTTCGACAGCGTTGCAGCCGCGGACGGCGCCGGGCTGCTCGAGGGCGGCCTGGGCGACGCCGCCAGCGGCGCGCTGGACGCGGCCGCCAGCGCCGACGAGGGCGCGGTGGTCGTCGTGCCGGTGCTGGC
>DAMCAL010000265.1:0-2088 GCA_032059585.1 Burkholderiaceae bacterium | reverse complement strand
AGAGCGACGAGTACCGCTACCACGAGGCGCTGGTGCACCCGGCCATGGCCGCGCATGGCGCGCCGCGGCGCGTGGCCGTGCTGGGCGGCGGCGACGGCATGGCGGTGCGCGAGATCCTGAAGTACCCCACGGTCGAGTCCGTCACCCTGGTCGAGCTGGACCCGGCGATGACGGGGCTGTTCGCCGACCACCCGGCGTTGCGCCGCCTGAACGCCGACGCGCTGCACGACCCGCGCGTGCGCATCGTCAACCAGGACGCCTTCCAGTGGCTGCAGCACGCCCCGGGGCACGACGGCGGTGCGCCCGGCCCAGGCGGCGGCGCCGATGCCGATGCCGATGCCGGCTACTTCGACGTGATCGTGGTGGACTTTCCCGACCCGACCAACTTCGCCATCGGCAAGCTCTACACCAACAGCTTTTATGCGCTGCTGGACCAGCGCCTGGCGGCCAGCGGCTACGCCGTGGTGCAGACCACCTCGCCGCTGGTGGCGCGCAAGAGCTTCTGGACGGTCGTCGCCACCATCGCATCCACCGGCCTGGCAACCACGCCCTACCACGCGCATGTGCCCAGCTTCGGGGAATGGGGCTTCGTCATCGCCAGCCGCCGGCCGTGGCGGGTGCCGCCGGCGCTGCCGGGCGGCCTGCGGTTCCTGGACGCGGCCACGCTGCCGTTGCTGATGGACTTTCCGCGCGACATGGCGCGCGTGCCGGCCGAGGTCAACCGGCTGTCCAACCAGGTGCTGGTGCACACCTACGAGCAGGAATGGGGCCGGGTGCTGGCCCACTGACCGGTCGGTCGACCCCGCACCTGGCCGACGGCGCACGCGAAAACGCGGGCGGTGCCAGAATCTGAGATTGTGTAAATCAGATTCAGGTGAATCAGATTGCAACCGATACACCGGTCTGCAGTGCTGAACGCTCCCATGCTCGACTCCTTCTTCGCCAGCGGTCTGCAGCCCTACCCGCTGCTGTGGCACGACCACGACCCGGTGCTGGTGCTGCTGTCGGTGCTGCTGGACGTGGGCGCTTCCATCGTCGCGCTGCACATGGCGGCCCTGGCGCGGCGCGCGGGCAGCGCCGCCACGCGGCACCTGGCGCTGGCTTCGGGCACGCTGGCGCTGGGCGCGGGCATCTGGGCCATGCATTTCGTGGCCATGCTGGCGTTTCGCCTGTGTGCCCAGGGCCGTTTCGAACCCTGGACGACCGCCTGGTCCATCGTGCCCAGCCTGCTCGCCTCCTGGGTGGCGCTGCGCCTGCTGGCGCAGCCGCAGATCCGCTGGCGCGCGCTGGTGGGCAGCGGCGTGCTGGTGGGCGCGGGCATCGGCGCCATGCACTACCTGGGCATGCAGGCCTCGGACCTGGCCCCCATCCTGCGCTACGACCCGCTGGGCTTTGCCGTGTCGATCGCCGTGGCGGTGCTGCTGGCGGTGCTGGCGCTGTGGGTGCGCTTCGGCCTGCGCGGGCGCTGGCGCAACCACCGCGCCGGGGCCACGGTGCTGGCCGGCAGCGTCATGGGGCTGGCCATCACCGGCATGCATTACACCGGCATGGCGGCGATCCGCTTCGTGCAGCCGGTGGACAGCCTGCGCCCGCCCGGCGCCGCCGACACGCCGGTGCATTTCGCGCTGCCGCTGGCCATCGTGGTCATCACCATGGCGCTGTTTTTCCTGGCGCTGGCGGTGAACGTCGGCCTGCGCTGGCGCCAGATGCTGCGCCAGACGCAGGCCAGCGAGTCGCGCCAGCGCGCGGTGCTGGAGACCGCGGTGGACGGCATCGTCATGATCGACGGGCGCGGCACGGTGCAGTCGTTCAACCCGGCAGCCGAGCGGCTGTTCGGCTGGCGTGCCGACGAGGTGATCGGGCGCAACGTGAACATGCTCATGCCCGAGCCGCACCGCAGCGCGCACGACGGCTATCTGCACGCGCACCTGACCACGGGGCAGCGGCGCATCATCGGCTCGGGCCGCGAGATCGAGGCGTTGCGCAAGGACGGCACCCTCATGCCGATGCGTCTGGCGGTGGGCCGCGTGCATCAGGCGGGCGAGACGCTGTTCGTCGGCTTTCTCACCGACCTGAGCGCCTACAAGG
>DAMCAL010000264.1:0-2098 GCA_032059585.1 Burkholderiaceae bacterium | reverse complement strand
CAGGCGGGCGAGACGCTGTTCGTCGGCTTTCTCACCGACCTGAGCGCCTACAAGGTGCTGGAGCGCGAGCGCGCGCAGGACCAGGAGCAGCTGCGCTCGCTCATGGCCAACCTGCCGGGCGTGGCGTTTCGCTGCCGCAACGACGGCGAGT
Source organism: Burkholderiaceae bacterium (assembly GCA_032059585.1). GTDB lineage: Bacteria > Pseudomonadota > Gammaproteobacteria > Burkholderiales > Burkholderiaceae_C > Melaminivora. The sequence continues at coordinate 1,947 of DAMCAL010000264.1, read as the reverse complement.
GGCCGATGGTGCTGGTCAGCGACGCGGTGCAGGCGCTCACGGGCTGGAGCGCACAGGACTTCCTGGCCGGGCGCGTGCATTTCGGCCAGCTCATCCACCCCGACGACGGCCCGGCCATCGCCGCGGTGCTCGAGCCCGCCCTGGCCGCGGGGCGCCCCTACGAGGTCGAGTACCGCATCGGCACGCGCGACGGGCGCACCCGCTGGGTGGCCGAGTACGGCCGCGGCATGCCGGACGCCGACGGAGCGGTGCGTTTCCTGGACGGGGTGATCCTGGACGTGACCGACGCCAAGGCGCGCAACGCCGAGTTCGCCGGCATTGTCTCGGCCATCGGGCGCTCGCAGCCGGCCGCCGAGTTCGACCTGCAGGGCACGCTGATCGGCGCCAACGCCCCGTACCTGGAGCTGATGGGCTACGCGCGCCAGGAGGTGCTGGGCCAGCCGCACGCGCAGTTTTGCACGCCGGCATTCGCCCAGGGCGACGCCTACCCGGCCTTCTGGCGGGCGCTCGCGCAGGGCGAGCTGGCCAGCGGCGAATTCGAGCGCGTGGCGCGCGGCGGGCGCCAGGTATGGCTGCACGCCACCTACAACCCGATCTTCGACGCGGAAGGGCGGGTCACCAAAATAGTCAAGTTCGCCACCGACCTGTCGGCGCGCCGGGCCATGGAGCAGGACCTGCGCGCGGCCAAGGAGCGGGCCGAAGCCGCCGCCGCCGCGCGCAGCACCTTCCTGGCCAACATGAGCCACGAGATCCGCACGCCGATGAACGCGATCATCGGCTTCACCGAGGCGCTGCTGGACTCGCCCCTGGAGGCCGCCCAGCGCCGCCACTTGGGAATAGTGCAGCACGCCGCACGCTCCATGCTGCGCCTGCTCAACGACATCCTGGACACGGCCAAGCTGGAAAAGGGCGCGGTCGAGCTGGAGTCCACCGCGTTCAGCCTGCGCGAGCTGTGCGAGCAGATGCTGGCGTCGCTGCGCATCACGGCCGCCAAGAAGGGCCTGCTGCTGGCGCTGGACTACCCGCCGCACGTGCCCGAGTTCTGGCGCGGCGACGCCTTCCGGCTGCAGCAGGTGGTGCTCAACCTGATGGGCAACGCCATCAAGTTCACGCACCAAGGCAGCGTCACGCTGCGCGTGTCCGGCCGGGACGGGGCCCTGGTGCTGGCGGTGGCCGACACCGGCATCGGCATCGACGCCGAGGGGCTGAAGCGCATCTTCGAGCCCTTCTCGCAGGCCGACGCCTCCACCACCCGCCGCTACGGCGGCACCGGGCTGGGCACCACCATCGCGCGCCAGCTCACCGAGCTGATGCAGGGGCGCATCGCAGTGCACAGCGAAATCGGCGTGGGCAGCACCTTCAGCGTGCACCTGCCGCTGCCGAGCGCACCGGCGCCCACGGTGCCCGAGGCCGGCACCGCGCAGGCGCCGCCGGCCCTGGCGCCGCTGCGCGTGCTGGCGGTGGACGACGTGCCCGCCAATCTGGAGCTGCTGGTGCTGCTGCTCGCGCCCGGCGGCCACCGCGTGGTGTGCGCCGCCAGCGGCGCTGAGGGCCTGCGGCTGTTCCAGCAGGAGCGCTTCGACGTGGTGCTGATGGACCTGCAGATGCCCGACATGGACGGCCTGGCCGCCACCCGCCACCTGCGCGAGCACGAGCGCGCCCAGCGGCTCAGACCCACGCCCATCGTGGCGCTGTCGGCGAGCGTCCTGGAGCAGGACCGGCGCAACGCCCGCGCCGCCGGCATGGACGGTTTTGCCGGCAAGCCGGTGGAGCCCCAGCGCCTGGTGGCCGAGATCGTGCGCGTGCTGGGCGTGGCGCCGCTGCCTGCCCCGGCGGCAGCACCGCCCAAGCAAAATGCCGATCTGGGTGCCGGCGCCGATGCGCCGCTGCCGGCCATCGACTGGGAGCGGGGCGTGCGGCTGTGGACGCAGGCGACGTTCCTGCGCG
>DAMCAL010000263.1:0-2217 GCA_032059585.1 Burkholderiaceae bacterium | reverse complement strand
TCAAGACGGTGGAGGCGCACCGCGCCAACATCATGGAAAAGCTCGGCGCCAACACGGTGGCCGACCTGCTCAAGATCGCGCTCGGCCCCAGCCCGACCAAGTCCTGAACGCTTCTCTTTTCATAGCTGCCTGCCCGCGCCGGACAAGCGCCAGGCGGCTTTTTCATTGGTATTTCCCCTCCTTGCAGCCATGACCGCCCAACTCATCGACGGAGCCGCCCTGTCGCGCCAACTGCGCGGCCAAGTCCGCGAGCGCACTGCCGCGCTCACCGCCCGCGGCGTGACGCCGGGCCTGGCAGTGGTGCTGGTCGGGGACAACCCCGCCAGCCAGGTGTACGTGCGCAACAAGGTGCTCGCCTGCCAGGATGCAGGACTGCACTCGGTGCTGGAGCGCTACGACGCGGACTTCACCGAGGCACAGCTGCTCGCGCGCATCGACGCGCTCAACCGGGACCCGAGCATCCACGGCATCCTGGTGCAACTGCCGCTGCCTGCACACATCGACGACCACAAAGTGATCGAGGCGATCTCGCCGGCCAAGGACGTGGACGGCTTCCACGTCGCCAGCGCCGGCGCCCTGCTGGTGGGCGAGGCAGGCTTCAAGGCCTGCACGCCCTACGGCTGCATGCAGATGCTCGAATCCATCGGCATGAAGAACCTCGCGGGCCGCCACGCCGTGGTCATCGGCCGCTCCAACATCGTCGGCAAGCCGATGGCGCTGATGCTGCTGGCCGCCAATGCCACCGTCACCGTGTGCCACAGCGCCACCGCGGACCTGGCCTCCTTCACGCGCCAGGCCGACATCGTGGTCGCAGCGGTGGGCCGGCGGGGCGTGCTGACGGCCGACATGGTCAAGCCCGGTGCGGTGGTGATCGACGTGGGCATGAACCGCACGGATGAGGGCAAGTTGTGCGGCGACGTGGACTTCGACGGCGTGCGCGAGGTGGCCGGCTGGATCACGCCGGTGCCCGGCGGCGTCGGGCCGATGACCATCACCATGCTGCTGGTCAACACGCTCGAGTCCGCCGAGCGCAGCGCCGCGCAGCAGGCTTGAACTTCGCGGCGCCGCCGCCACTCTTTGGTTGATGGTCATGACCCCGAATCCCCTTCTCGACTTTTCCGGCCACATTCCATTCGACCGCATCACGCCGGCCGACGTGGCGCCGGCCGTGGACACGCTGCTGGCGCGCGCCGAGAGCGCGCTGGCCACCGTCACCGCGCCCGACTTTCCCGCCGAGTGGACGTCGATAGCCCGTGTGCTCGACGTGGCCACCGAAGAGCTGGGCCGCGCGTGGGGCGCGGTGAGCCACCTGTCCAGCGTGGCCGACACGCCCGAGCTGCGCGCTGCCTACAACGAGGCGTTGCCGCGCGTGACCGAGTTCTGGACGCGCCTGGGCGCCAACGAGCAGCTCTACGCCAAGTACAAGGCCATCGACCCGGCCACGCTCAATGCCGAGCAGCGGCGCGCGCACGAGAACGCGATGCGCAACTTCGTGCTGTCCGGCGCCGAGCTGCAGGGCGATGCGAAGGCGCGCTTTGCCGCCATCCAGGAGCGGATGGCCGAACTGGCGCAGAAGTTCAGCGAAAACGCGCTGGATGCCACCGACACGTTTGCCTACTACGCCCAGCCGCACGAATTGGCGGGCGTGCCCGAGGACGTGGTGCAGGCCGGGCGCGAAGCCGCGCGCGCTGACGGCCGGGACGGCTGCAAGCTCACGCTGAAGATGCCGTGCTACCTGCCGCTGATGCAGTTCGCCACCCATCGGCCGCTGCGCGAGCGCCTGTACCGGGCCTACGTCACGCGTGCGTCCGACCAGGCCGAAGGCGACGCCGCGCGCTTCGACAACAGCGCCGTGATGGCGGAGATCCTCACCCTGCGACAGGAGGAAGCGCGCCTGCTCGGGTACGAGAGCTTCGCCGAGGTCTCCTTGGTGCCCAAGATGGCCGAGTCGCCGGCGCAGGTCATTACCTTCTTGCGCGACCTGGCCCAGCGCGCCCGCCCGTTCGCCGAGCGCGACGTGGCCGACCTGCGCGCGTTCGCCGCCGAGCACCTGGACCTGGCCGATCCGCAGCCGTGGGACTGGAGCTTCGTCTCCGAGCGGCTGAAGGAAGCGCGCTATGCCTTCAGCGAGCAGGAGGTGAAGCAGTACTTCACCGCGCCCAAGGTGCTGGCCGGCCTGTTCAAGATCGTCGAGACGCTGTTCGAGGTCGAGATCCG
>DAMCAL010000262.1:0-2240 GCA_032059585.1 Burkholderiaceae bacterium | reverse complement strand
CATCGGCAACAAGAACTACTCGTCCTGGTCCATGCGGCCGTGGGTGCTGCTGCGCGAGGCCGGCATCCCGTTCGAGGAGGTCCCGGTGCGCTTCGACAGCTTCGACGCCCAGTCGCACTTCAAGCGCCAGCTCGCGGGCGTCTCGCCCACCGGCAAGGTGCCGGTGCTGGTGGACGGCGACCTCACGGTGTGGGACACGCTGGCGATCGCCGAGTACGTGGCGGAAAAGTTTCCCGACAAGCACCTGTGGCCGCAGGACAGCGCGGCGCGGGCCCGCGCGCGCAGCGTGGTGGCCGAGATGCACAGCGGCTTCACCGCCCTGCGCAGCCACTGCCCGATGAACATCGAGGCGCACCTGCCGGAGGTGGGCGCGCTCGTCTGGCGCGACCAGGCCGGCGTGCGCGCGGACGTGCAGCGCCTGTCGGAGATGTGGGGCGAGCTGCTGGCGCACTACCGCGGCCGCATGCTGTTCGGTGATGCCTTCACCATCGCCGACGCCTTCTTCGCGCCGGTGTGCATGCGCCTGAAGACCTATGCCCTGCCGGTGCCGGAAATGGTGGCCGCCTACGTGCAGCGGGTGCAGGACATGCCGGGCGTGCGCGCCTGGATCGACGCCGCGCTGGCCGAGCAGGACTTCCGCGAGTTCGAAGAGCCCTACCGGCTGCGCCCGCAGTGACATGCGCGGGCAGGCACCGGTGATGCAGATCTACATGGTCGGAGGCGCCGTGCGCGATGCGCTGCTGGGTCTGCCGGCCGGCGACCGCGACTGGGTGGTCGTGGGCGCCACGCCCGAGGACATGGCCGCGCGCGGCTACCTGCCGGTGGGGCGCGATTTTCCCGTGTTCCTGCACCCCGAGACGCGCGAGGAATACGCCCTGGCGCGCACCGAGCGCAAGAGCGGGCGCGGTTACCGGGGCTTCACCGTGCACACCGCCCCCGACGTGACGCTGGAAGACGACCTGGCACGGCGCGACCTCACTATCAATGCGATAGCTGCTCCCGCAGACTGGACGGGCGCTGGAGCTGTATTTGACCCTTACCACGGGGTGCGCGACCTGCAGGCGCGCGTGCTGCGCCACGTCACCGACGCCTTCCGCGAAGACCCGGTGCGCATCCTGCGCGTGGCGCGTTTCGCCGCGCGCTTTGCCGATTTCACGGTGGCGCCGGAGACGATGGCGCTGATGCGCGAGATGGTCGACGACGGCGAAGCCGACCACCTGGTGCCCGAGCGCGTGTGGCAGGAGCTCTCGCGCGGCCTGATGGAGCAGACCCCCTCGCGCATGTTCGAGGTGCTGCGCACCTGCGGCGCGCTGGCCGTGCTGCTGCCTGAAGTGCAGCGCCTGTGGGGCGTGCCCCAGCGCGCCGACCACCACCCGGAGGTGGACACCGGCGTGCACCTGATGATGGTGCTGGACATGGCCGCGCAGCTGCAGGCCCCGCTGGCCGTGCGCTTCGCCTGCCTGACGCATGACCTAGGCAAGGGCACCACCCCCGCCGACGTGCTGCCGCGCCACATCGGCCACGAGCAAAGGAGCAGCAGGCTGCTCCAGGGCGTGTGCGAGCGCCTGCGCGTACCCACCGATTGCCGCGAGACGGCCGATGTCGTGGCGCGCGAGCACGGCAACATCCACCGCAGCGGCGACCTGGGGGCCGCGGCCCTGCTGCGCCTGCTGGAGCGCTGCGACGCGCTGCGCAAGCCCCGGCGCTTCGCCGACGTGCTCCTGGCCTGCGAATGCGACGCGCGCGGGCGCGGCGGCCTGCAGGACAGGCCCTATCCGCAGCGCCAGCGCCTGATGGCCGCCCTGGAGCAGGCCCTGGCCGTGCCCACGGCCGAGGTCGCCGCCCAGGCCAGCGAGCGCGGCGTGCAGGGCCCGCAGGTGGGCGAATGGATCCGCCGCGCGCGCGAGCAGGCCCTGGCCCGCTGGCTGGGCGACGCCGGCGGGGGACCGTCAGAGGTGTGACTGCACCCAGCGCACGATCTCGGCCGCCGGCAGGGCGCCCGAGATGCGGGCCGCTTCCTGCCCGCCCTTGAAGACGATCATGGTCGGGATGCTGCGGATGCCGTAGCGCCCCGCCACCTGCGGCTCGGCCTCGGTGTCCAGCTTGGCCAGCCGGGCGCGCGGCTCCAGTTGCTGCGCCGCCTGCGCGAAGGCCGGCGCCATCTGCCGGCACGGCCCGCACCAGGGCGCCCAGAAGTCCACCACCACCGGGATGTGGCTGCGGTTCACGTGCTTGTCGAA
>DAMCAL010000261.1:0-2253 GCA_032059585.1 Burkholderiaceae bacterium | reverse complement strand
GCGGGCATCAGCTCGGGCGTCTCGTCGCAGGCGTAGCCGAACATCAGGCCCTGGTCGCCGGCGCCGGTGTTCAGGTGGTCGTCGCTGGCGTGGTCCACGCCCTGCGCGATGTCGTTGCTCTGCTTGTCGTAGGCCACCAGCACCGCGCAGCCCTTGTAGTCGATGCCGTATTCGGTGTTGTCGTAGCCGATGCGGCGGATGGTGTCGCGCGCGACCTGGATGTAGTCCACGTGGGCGTTGGTGCTGATCTCGCCCGCCAGCACCACCAGGCCAGTGTTGGTCAGGGTTTCGGCAGCGACACGCGAGCGCGGGTCCTGCTCGAGGATCGCGTCCAGGATGGCGTCCGAGATCTGGTCGGCCACCTTGTCGGGGTGGCCTTCGGAGACCGATTCGGACGTGAAGAGGAAGTCGTTCGCCATTTGAATAAACTCCGGTATTTGTCGTCAGCAGCTTGTTTGGGCGTTGCCCAAAGCCCTGCGGGAGCTTCATGGCGAACGCTTTAGCAGTTGTGTTTAACGTCGCCCTGCAAGTTGCTCATTTAACTCGGCGACGGTCCCCATTTTAATGCCTTCCGCCTTTCGCTTCCTCGCAGCGCTGCCGCTGCCGCTGCTGCACGCGCTGGGCGCCGCGCTGGGCTGGGCGGCATTCCTGGCCTCGCCCACCTACCGGCGCCGCTTTCTGGACAACGCCGCGCGGGCGGGCTACCCGCTGGCCCGGGTGCGCGCAGCCGTGGCCCACGCCGGGCGCATGGTGGCGGAGACGCCGCGCCTGTGGCTCCACCCTGCGCCGCCGCCCTGCGAGGTGCGCGGCAGCGCGTGCGTCGAGCAGGCCTATGCCGCCGGGCGCGGCATCGTGTTTCTCACGCCGCACCTGGGCTGCTTCGAGCTGTCCGTGCAGCAGGCGGCGCGCCAGTGGAGCGCGCAGCATGGGCCCATCACCATCCTGTACCGACCGGCGCGCCAGCCCTGGCTGGCACGGCTGATGGAGACCGCGCGCACCCGGCCGGGCATCCATGCCGTGCCGACCACGCTGCAAGGCGTGCGCCAGATGATCAAGGCGCTGCGCCGCGGCGAAGCCGTGGGCCTGCTGCCCGACCAGGTGCCGCCCGCGGGGCTGGGCGTGTGGTCGCCCTTCTTCGGGCGCGATGCCTACACCATGACCCTGGCCGCGCGCCTGGTCCAGCAGACCGGCGCTGCCGTGGTGCTGGCGCGCTGCGAGCGCCTGGGCGGGGGGCGCGGCTACCGGCTGCACCTGGAGGCGCTGCAGGAGCCCTTGTCGCCCGCGCTGGAGCCAGCGGTGCGCCAGGTCAACGCCGCCATGGAGCGGCTGATCCGCCAGTCGCCACAGCAGTACCTGTGGGGCTACGCCCGCTACAAGCAGCCGCGCGGCGCGGCGCCGGAGGGCGGCGCATGATGGCGCGTGCGGGCATTGCCCTGTTGAACCTGCTCGGGCGGCTGCCGCTGCCGGTGCTGCGCGCGCTCGGCGCGGGCCTGGGCCGCGTGCTGTTCGTACTGGCGGCGCCGCGCCGCCGCGTGGCGCTGCGCAACCTGGAGCTGTGCTTTCCCGACGTGCCCGAGGCCCAGCGCCGCGCCTGGGCGCGCGAGTCGTTCGAGGTGTTCTGCCAGACCTTCCTGGACCGCGGGTGGCTGTGGTCGGGCTCGCAGGCGAAGGTGGCAAGCCGCGTGAAATTGACCGGCGCGCTGCACGAGCTGGACGGCGACACCCCGACCATCGTCTTCGCGCCGCACTTCTACAGCATGGACGCGGGCGGCCTGGCGCTGCCGCTGAACACCACGCGCGAGTTCACGTCGATCTTCGCCACGCACCCCAACCCGGTGCTGGACGCGTGGTTCATGGCCGGGCGCCAGCGCTTTGGCAACGTGCGCATGCTCAACCGCGCCGACGGCGTCAAGCCCATCATCTCGTGCGTAAGGAAGGGCGGCCTGCTGTACCTGCTGCCCGACATGGACTATGGGCCCCATGACTCGGTGTTCGTGCCGTTCTTTGCCATGCCCGATGCGGCCACCATCCCGTCGCTGTCGCGCTTCGCGCGCCTGGGCCGGGCCAAGGTGGTCGCCTTGTACAGCCGCATGACGCCGGGCGGCTACGAGGCGGTGCTGACGCCCGCGTGGGACCACTTTCCCACCGACGACGCGCAGGCCGACACCGCGCGCATGAACCGCGAGCTGGAAGCGGCCATCCGCACCATGCCCGCGCAGTACTACTGGGTGCACCGGCGCTTCAAGACGCGCC
>DAMCAL010000260.1:0-2288 GCA_032059585.1 Burkholderiaceae bacterium | reverse complement strand
TCGTACTTGCGCTCGTCGTGCAGTTTGTGCAGCAGTTCCACGCGGATGATTTTACCGTAGGCCCCTTCGGCACCCAGGTGCTCGGGCCACGCGAGGCAGTGCGTCTCCAGCAGCACGCGCCCGCCGTTGACATCGCCCGGGTCGAGCGAGGGGCGCACGCCCAGGTTGGCCACGCCCGGCAGGGGTTCGTCCGACAGGCCGTGCACCTGCACCGCGAAGATGCCGCTGGCGGCGCTCTTCCAGTGCGAAAAGCGCAGGTTCAAGGTGGGAAACCCTCCGCTCCCGCCGCTGCGCCCGAGCGCGCGCCCGAGCTTGGCGCCGTGCACCACGTGGCCCGAGATGGCGTACGGACGGCCCAGCAACTGTGCGGCCGCGTCCATGTCGCCAGCGGCCAGGGCCGCGCGCACGGCCGAGCTGGAGACGCGCTCGCCATGCACCTCGTAGCTGTTCATGCGTGCCACGTCGAAGCCCTGAGCCCGGCCGGCCGCATCCAACATCGAGTAGTCCCCGGCCCGCTGACTGCCAAAGCGGAAATCGTCGCCCACGAGCACATAGCGTGTGCCCAGGCCGTCGAGCAGCACCTGGTCGATGAACTGCTGCGCGGACAGCCGTGCCAGCCGCGCGTTAAAGGGCAGCACCACCGCCTGGTCGACGCCGCAGCGCGCCAGCTCGCACAGCTTGTCGCGCAGCGTGCCGATGCGCGCCGGTGCCAGCTCGGCGCGCTGGTGCAGGCGGGCGAAGTAGTCCCGCGGGTGCGGCTCGAAGGTCAGCACGCACGCGGGTACGCCGCGCTGGCGTGCCTCGCCGGCCAGCAGGGCCAGCATGGCCTGGTGGCCCCGGTGTACCCCGTCGAAGTTGCCGATCGTGAGCGCGCAGGCGCGCGCCACGTCCGGGTGCTGGAAGCCGCGAAAAATCTTCATCGGGTTGCTTTGGTTTTGATAGCTGCTCGCGCATACCTGGTAAGGGATTGCGGTCAATTTCACCTGAAGGGAGTATATTGTGCGCTACCGGCCGCGCACGGGCGCAGCGCGCCGGTCCGGCCATGTGCCGGTCCTGTCGCCCGCTGTCTTTCCTGGTCGATCGACGTTGCGAAGGGGGCTCGTGTGAAGGTGTTGAAGCTGTCAGCCCAGGGGCTGCCGCAGTCGTGGATATCGCTGGAAGATGCGGTCACGCATTACGCCGCGGGCGACGTGCGCTGGGAGCTCGGCGCTCCGGTCGCGGTGTTTCGCGGCGGGCACAACGCGGTTACCGGCGTGCAGTCGCGCATCGCCATCAGCAGCATCATCGGCACGCGCGGCGCGCCCGGCATCAACCCCTTCGACCTGACGCCCAGCCTCACCAACAGCAAGCTGTTCGCCCGCGACCGCAACGTGTGCGCCTACTGCGGCGGGCAGTTCCACGAAACCGACCTGACCCGCGAGCACATCGCCCCGGTGGCGCGCGGCGGCCTGAACCACTGGATGAACGTGGTGACCGCCTGCCGCGCCTGCAACCACCGCAAGGGTGCGCGCACGCCCGAGCAGGCGCGCATGCCGCTGCTGTTTGCGCCCTACCAGCCCAGCCTGTGGGAAGACTTCATCCTGCGCAACCGGCGCATCCTGGCCGACCAGATGGAGTTTTTGCTGGCGCATGTCCCGAAGTCGTCGCGGTTGCTGAGCTGACCCAAAAAAAACGCGGCCGTGGTGGCCGCGTCGTCTGCTTGTTCAAGCCGCGTCCGCCGTCATGCGGCGGCCTTGCGCGCCATGACCAGGAAGCCCTGCACCGGCTCACCCGCTTCGTAGCGCAGCACCAGGTCGTCGGCGTTCACCGTTTCAAAGCCGGCCTGTCGGCACAGTGCGAGCACGTGGCTGCGCTTGTGCGCATAGCGGCCGTTGCCCTGCAGCACCAGGTCGGCCCCGTCTTCCGCGGCGACTTCGCACGAGAAGTACAGATCGCCCGCCGGCTGCAGGATGCGGTGGGCATTGGGAATCGCCTCGGCCAGGTCGCCCGCGTAGATGAACACGTCCAGCGCAGTGATGACCTCGTACTGCGCGGCCGGCGTGGCGTCCAGGGCTTCCAGCAGGTTCACGGTGTGGAAGCGGTCGTACACGTGGTGGCGTGCCGCCTGCTCGACCATCTTGGGGGAAATGTCCACACCGATCAGGAAGCCATCGATGCGCCCCAGGCACACGCCGAGCAGCCCCGTGCCGCAACCCAGGTCCAGGACGTTGAGGCGTTTTTCCGGGTAGCGCGCGAGGATCTTGTCGGCCACGACCTTCGGCAGCTGGTAGCGCAGCCCGCGCACCGTG
>DAMCAL010000259.1:0-2300 GCA_032059585.1 Burkholderiaceae bacterium | reverse complement strand
CGCCAGGCGCCCGTCCACCCAGTTGAGGTAGCGCGAGCGCACCTCCAGCCACTTGCCTAGCTCGGGCAGGAAGATCTCGGCGTTTTCCGAGTGCGCGCTGGTGAGGGTGTCGGTGGGCAGGCCCATCAGCCCGTCTTCGTCGGGTCCATCATCGGTGGCGCGGTGCAGGGGCAGGCCGCCGGCCTGGGCCACCAGTTGCAGGTGGCCGGAGGTTTGCGAGCCGAACCACTGCCGGTACAGGCGGTTGGCGAACAGTAGTTCCTCGCTGCCCAGGGGCGCAACCGAGACGGACGCGTCCAGCGCCTCCAGCACGATGGTGAAGCGCTCGTGCGAGGCGGTGAGCTGCTCGCGCACGCGGTTGGGCTCGGTGATGTCGGTCATGGACGTCATCCAGCCGGTCTGCTGGCCCCGGGCATCGACCAGGGGCGAGACATACAGCCGCGCGTCGAACAGCGCGCCACTCTTGCGCTGCACGCGGACCTGGAAGCCGCCCGGCTCCACCTTGCCCGACAGCTCTGCGCGCAGCTTCGCGTGCAGGGTTTCGTGGTCGTTTTCCGGCCAGTAGCTGTAGGGAGGCAACTGGCCGACGAGATCCGCTTCGCTCCAGCCCGTCATCTGGCAAAACGCCGCGTTCACATACGTGATGCGCCCCTGCAGGTCCAACGCGCGCATGCCGGTGAGAATGGAGTTCTCCATCGCCCGGCGAAAGTTGGTCTCGGAAATCAGCGCCTGTTGCGCCTGCAGGCGCCGGCGCGTGTGGCGCCACGTGGCGATCAGCATCCAGGCGGTCATCACGCTCAAGGCGCCGACCAGCCAGAACAGGCCACTGCCCACGACCCCCAGCGACGTGCGGTAGGCCTGCGCGCGCAGCAGCAGCCCGTTGCCCACGGGCGATACCGGCACCTCGTACGCGTTGGCCTTGGTGGACCACGGCAGCAGTGCATTGCTGCGCGGCGGCAGCGGGGTGCCGGCCAGCACGTGGTTGCTGCCGTCGAGCAGCGTGACCGCATAGCGCGCCAGCACCTCGGTGGGAATTCCATAGCGCAGCAGGCTGTCGATGGAAAACTCGGCCAGCACCACGCCGCCGAAAATGCCCTGCGGCGCCAGCGGCACCTGCAATTGCAGCAGCGGCACCATGTCGCCGCTGGTGAGTTTGGGCTGGGCATACACGGGCTGCAGCGTGTCGCGCGCCAAGCCGAAAAGGTCCGCCGCATCGCCGGTGCGCAGCACCTCCCCGTTGATGCGCAACTGGCTGCTGGTGACCGTGGGCGCGGCATGGCTGGCGCGGATGCGGCGGCGCTCGTCGATCCAGGTGATCGCTTGCAGTTCCGGGTACTGGCTGATGAGGCTCTCCGCGCGCGTGACGAAGTCGCTGCGTGCCAGTTCCAGGTTCGACAGGTCGCGCGCCAGGCGCATGACCTGCTCCTGGCGCTCGAGCAGGCGCAGGCGGACGCGCTGCTGGGCGTATTCCACATCCCGCCGGAGGGCTTCCTTTTCCCGCTCCACCTCTTCGGTGCGTAAATACCAGAACGAGACCACGATGGCCGTGAGGAACATGAAGACTGCCGCCAGCGGGGCCAGCGCGGCAAACCGGTCCTGCCGGGTCGGCGACAGGCTGCGCCACCAGGAGCGCCACCAGCGCGCCGGCTTTTTCACGGCGGACACCGCTGGCGCGGACTCGGCGGAGTTAGGGGGCATGTGCGAAGTTTAAGCGCCCGCCCGGGCGTCATTTCACGAGGAGAAATATTGTGCAACTGCAGCAATACTTCACATAATGAAATAAGAAAGCACCATTTGAAACGTTGGGATTCTGTGCGAAACTTGAGCGAATATTCCCGTGAAGCACCCCATCTAAAGGAGACTGGGCATGTCCGACCCGACCAAGCAAGCGCCGCTGGCCGACGCTGATCAGCAGGAAACCCGCGAGTGGCTGGATGCCCTGTCCGCCGTGATCGGCAAGGAAGGGCCCGAACGTGCCCACTTCCTGCTCGAGCAGTTGCTGGAGCACGCACGGCAAAACAGCATCGACCTGCCGTTCTCGGCCAACACGGGCTACGTCAACACCATCGAGCCGGAGCAGGAGGCGCGCTGCCCGGGCAACATCCACATCGAAAAGCGCCTGCGCGCCTTCATGCGCTGGAACGCCATGGCGATGGTGGTGCGCGCCAACCGGCTGCACCCGCACGACGGCGGGGATCTGGGCGGGCACATCGGTTCGTTCGCCTCGCTGGCCAGCATGTGGGGTGCCGGCTTCAACCATTTCTGGCACGCCGAGAGCGAAAAACACGGCGGCGACTGCA
>DAMCAL010000258.1:0-2313 GCA_032059585.1 Burkholderiaceae bacterium | reverse complement strand
CGGCGTGCCACAGCATGGCCTGCGTGGCCAGGCCGACCTGGGAAAACAGCCGCTCCGAGCCGCAGCCGGGAAAGTAGAACACCGCCTCGCTGTCCGCTGCCGTGGCCGGGTTGCGGATGATGGGCACGTAGTCCTTGTCCTGGATGTCCAGCAGCGCCCGCGCGGTCTTGGTCGGCAGGCCGCCCGGCAGCTTCTTGTTGACGAAGTGGATCACCTGCTCGCGCACCGGCGCCGCGCCCACGGTGGCCGGCGGGTGCGCGGTCTGCTTGCGCGCCACGGCCTGCAGCACGTCCACGGCCAGGCGCTGGGCCTTGTAGCCCACGCCCACCACCCCGGCGCGCAGGGTGTTGATGGTGCGCGGGTCGGTGGCGTTGAGCATGGCCATGGCCAGCTGGTTGCCGGGCCGCCAGGTCTTCTTGTCCATCTTGCGCAGCAGGTTGCGCATGTTCATGGTCACGTCGCCGAAGTCGATCTTGACCGGGCAGGGGTTGTAGCAGCGGTGGCAGACGGTGCAGTGGTCGGCCACGTCCTCGAACTCCTGCCAATGGTGGCTGGAGATGCCGCGGCGCGTCTGCTCCTCGTACAGAAAGGCCTCGGCCAGCAGCGAGGTCGCCAGGATCTTGTTGCGCGGCGAATAGAGCAAATTGGCGCGCGGCACGTGCGTGGAGCACACGGGCTTGCACTTGCCGCAGCGCAGGCAGTCCTTGACGCTGGCGACGATGGCACCCAGGTCGCTTTGCTGCATGATCAGCGACTCGTGCCCCATCAGCCCGAAGCTGGGCGTGTAGGCGTTGGTCAGGTCGGCGAACATCAGCGATGCGCGCGCGCCCTTGTGAGCCAAATCGGCCTGCAGCCCTTGTCCAGCCTGCGTCAGCAGCTCCTGATTGCGTAGCAGCTTGCCGCGGTTGAAGCGCCCGTGCGGGTCGATGCGCTGCTTATAGGCGGCAAACGGCGCCAGCTCCTCGTCGGTCAGGAACTCCAGCTTGGTGATGCCGATACCGTGCTCGCCCGAGATCACGCCGCCCAGGCTGCGCGCCAGCACCATGATGCGCGCCACGGCCTCGTGCGCGGTCTGCAGCATGTCGTAGTTGTCGCTGTGTACGGGGATGTTGGTGTGCACGTTGCCGTCGCCCGCGTGCATGTGCAGCGCCACCCACACCCGGCCCTTGAGCACGCGCTGCTGCACGTCGCCCAGGGCCTGCATCAGCGGCTCGAAGTCGCTGCCGGTGAAAATGTTGCGCAGCGGATCGCGAATCTGCGCCTTCCAGCTGGCGCGCAGGCGGTGGTCCTGCAGCTGCGGGAACAGCTCCTCCACCCGCCGCAGCCAGTCCTGCCAGAGCGCACGCGTCTCGCGCACCTGGGCCAGGGCCAGGGCCAGCTTTTCCTCCAGCAGCTCGGGCGATGGCGCCTCGCCGCCCGCCTCGGGCTTGCCCAGCGGCAGCTGGCCCTGGGCCAGGAAATCCTCCAGCGCGTCGGCCAGCTCGATCTTGTTGCGCAGGGACAGCTCGATGTTGATGCGCTCGATGCCGTCGGTGTACTCGGCCATGCGCGGCAGCGGAATCACCACGTCCTCGTTGATCTTGAAGGCGTTGGTGTGGCGGCTGATGGCCGCGGTCTTCTTGCGGTCGGCCCAGAACTTCTTGCGCGCCTCGGCGCTCACCGCCGTGAAGCCCTCGCCCGAGCGCGAATTGGCGATGCGCACCACCTCGGCGGCGGCGCGGGCCACGGCGTCGGGGTCGTCGCCCACGATGTCGCCCACCAGCAGCATCTTCGGCAGCCCGCCGCGCTTGGACTTGGTGGTGTAGCCCACGGCGCGCAGGTAGCGGTCGTCCAGATGCTCCAGGCCGGCCAGCAGCACGCCGGAGCGCTTTTGCTCGGCGAACATGAAGTCCTTGATCTCGACGATGCTGGGCACCGCGTCCTTGGCGTTGCCGAAGAACTCCAGGCACACGGTGCGCGTGTGCTCGGGCATGCGGTGCACGATCCAGCGGGCGCTGGTGATCAGGCCGTCCGTGCCCTCCTTCTGGATGCCGGGCAGGCCCGACAGGAACTTGTCCGTCACGTCCTTGCCCAGGCCTTCCTTGCGGAAGGTGTGGCCAGGGATGTCCAGTCGCTCGGTGCGGATCGGCGTCCTGCCGTCGGCCTGGAAGTACTGCAGCTCGAAGCTGGCAACTGCAGCGTCGTGGATCTTGCCCAGGTTGTGTCCGATGCGCGTGACCTCCAGCCACTGCCCTTCAGGCGTCACCATGCGCCAGCTGGCCAGGTTGTCCAGCGCCGTGCCCCACAGCACGGCCTTCTTGCCGCCGGCGTTCA
>DAMCAL010000257.1:0-2325 GCA_032059585.1 Burkholderiaceae bacterium | reverse complement strand
AACATCCACAGCTCGCTGTTCCTGAACATCTACGAATACCTGTCCAAGGGCGTGGCGATGGACCCGGTGGACGTGCTCACCCGGGCCTACCGCCTGTACAACGAGCAGGTGGCAGCCGCCGAGATCGAGCCGCTGCTGTCCTTCACTCGCGCCTGGCGCCTGGTGAAGTTCGTCGACGCCGGCATGCTCACGCGCACCGCGTGCTCGCAGTGCAAGGGCCAGTTCGTGAGCGAGCTGTACGAGAACCGCCACTACACCTGCGGCCTGTGCAACCCGCCGGCGCGCGCAGGCAAGAGCAAAAGTGCCGGCGCGCTGACGCTGCACTGAAGGAAATATCAGCCAAAACTGCCTCCAGCCCTTGCCAGTCAAGCGCGGGCAGCTATCAAAACCATAGAAAAAGGCCCCGCGCATGCGGGGCCTTTTGACGTTCAGCGGGCGCGCAGGTTCACTCGCGCACGGTCACCGTCTGGTAGTCGGCGTTGCCGGTGATCTCGCTCTCGGTGAACGGCATGCGCACCCACTGCTTGGCACCGTAGGCGCGGGTGTAGTCGCCGTAGTGCGGCGAGGCCGGGTCGTCCGACAGGGAGAACGTCAGGAAGGTGTACGCCTGCACGCCGCCCGCGGGGAAGTTCACCACCTGCATGTAGCTGTTGCCGTGCGGCTGCCCGTCCATGCTGTAGCCGCCTGCGGTGATGGGATTCTCCGAGCAGGTGATGGTGAAGTAGCCCACACCGCCACAGCCGCCATAGAGCGGAATCTTGCCGCCGCCGCGCGTGGCGAACAGCACATCGCCGCGCGGCGCGTCCAGCGCGAAGCCCGAGGCCTGCACCGCCTGCACCGCCTGGGCGAGCGCGGTGCGCAGCGCCGGCGCCGCCTCGGCCCTGAGCTGGCGCGGCGTGCCCAGCGGGTTAGCCGGGTCGAACGGCACGGCATACAGCTGGGCATCGGGCAGCTTGGCCGCGCGCGTCCAGAACTCGTCCCACAGGTGCGAGCCGCGCGAGTCCTGGTTGCCATGGTTGTCCCACTGGCGCAGCACGTCGCAGGCAGGGGCCGTGGCCGCGTCGCACGCCAGCGCCAGCGCCTCGTCCTTGAAACGCTCGGCGCTGAAAACGCGGCTGTTCAGGACCATCTGGCGCACGATGGCGCTGGTGGCCTGGTTGCCAGGGTAGCCGTCGGTGCCCGCCAGGCGCTCCAGCGCCATGGTGTGGCCCAGGCGCGTGCGCAGGGTCTGCGCGGACGTGCCGGCCGGGCCGAAGATGCCGGGGTAGCCGGTCAGGGGCGCCGTGGCATTGGCCAGCCAATAGCTGTCGTTCATGTTGCCCACGTAGTCGCTGCGCAGCAGACTGGGCATGCGCGAAGGGCCGATGGCGCCCGGCTGCACCGAGTCCTTGTCGGTCTGCCACTGGCAGGCCGCGCGCGAGCCGTCGAAGATCGGCACATTGGGCAGCGCACCCGCCATCAGCTTGCCGGCCGGCGTGGTGCAACTGGCCACCTGCTCGGGCGAGACATTGGGCACGGCGCCGATGTCGGCGTACCAGGCCTGGCTGCTGCCGCGGCCCACGGCCACGGTGTTGACCCAGGGGATGGCCGATTCCTGCTTCTGGATGGCGATGAATTCGTCCAGGCTCTTGGCCTGGTTCCAGCGCATCCAGTTGCGGAAGGTGCGGTAGTTGTCGGCGTTGATGTCGCGCATGGCGAATGCCGACTGCGCGTTCCAGCCCAGCGCCGGGTTCAGGCTGCCCAGGTTGACCATCGGGCCGTACTGGCTCTTGTAGAGCGTGCGGGTGACGGTGGCGCTGCTGCCGTCGGGTTGGCGCACCGCTACGCTGATGGGCACGGCCTGCATCTTCACGGCCTTGCCGTCCACCATGTAGCTGGTCGCGTCGCCCGGGGCCAGGGTGAGCTGGAAGAAGCCGAAGCGCCGCGCGGTGGAGACGGTATGGCTCCAGGCCACGTTGTCGTTGAAGCCGATCAGCACCATGGGCACGCCCAGGAAGGACGCACCGCTCACGTTCACCTCACCCGGGATGGTCAGCTGGGCCTGGTAGAAGCGGTCCGGTCCTTTCCAGAACCAGTGCGGGTTGCCGAACATCACCGGCCCGTCGCCGCCCGTGACGGCCGGGCCGAAGCCGTACATGTTGCTGCCGATGCCGCGCGTGCCGCCCACTTGCAGGCGGGGCGCCGTGATGCCGCCGGCCGCGAGCGTGGCCACCTGCGCCTTGGCCGCTGGCGCAGCGGCGGGTGGCGTGGCATTGGCGATGGCCGCGACGAAATTGCTGTAGCCCCCGGCCAGGTTGGCCGCGTACATGCGCCGCCACAGGTCCT
>DAMCAL010000256.1:0-2326 GCA_032059585.1 Burkholderiaceae bacterium | reverse complement strand
CCTCGGGCACGCCCGCGGCCAGCAGCGCCGCCTCGGCCTCGTCGTTCATCTGGAACGGCCCGCAGACGAAGGCCTCGTCGATGGTCGCCGCCGGCACCAGCGCACGCAGGAATTCGGCCACCTTGTGGCGGTCCATCACGCCCATGTTCAGCGCCGCCTCGGTCTGCTCGGCCGAGAACACGTGGTGCAGCGCCAGGCGCTGCAGGTAGCGGTTCTTCAGGTCTTCCAGCTCCTCCTTGAACATGGTCGACTGCAGGCTGCGGTTGGCGTAGAGCAGCGTCACGCGGCTGCCCGGCTCGCGCGCCAGCACGGTCTTGGCGATGGACAGGATGGGCGTGATGCCGCTGCCCCCGGCCACGGCCAGGTAGTGGCGGCGCGCGGCCGGGTCCAGGGGCACGTAGAAGCGCCCTTGCGGCGCCATCACGTCCAGCGTGTCGCCGGGCCGGAGGGTGGTGTGCAGCCAGTTGGAGAACACGCCGCCGTTCACGCGGCGCACGCCCACGCGCAGGTGGGCGTCGTCGACCGCGGCGCAGATGGAATACGAGCGGCGCAGCTCCTGGCCGTCCACGCGCGTGCGCAGCGTCAGGTACTGGCCCTGGATGAAGCCGAAGACCTCGCGCAGCGCGGGCGGCACGTCGAAGGTCACGATGACGGCCTCGGCCGTGTCGGGCTCGATGGAGCGCACGCGCAGGGGATGGAAGGTGACGCTCATGGCGAAAGACAGTCGGGCGGGAGGAGGTGAAGGAAAGGGCGCAGGGCGGGCGGATCAGATCGGCTTGAAGTGCTCGAACGGCTCCTGGCAGTCCAGGCAGCGCCACAGGGCCTTGCAGGCGGTCGAGCCGAAGGCGGACAGCCGCTCGGTGTGCGTGCTGGCGCAGCGCGGGCAGGGCAGCGGCGCGGCCGGGCGGCGCGGCATGAAGCGCAGCGGCTGCACCGCCTGCGGGCCGGCCGGGCCGGGCGGGGCGATGCCGTAGGCGCGCAGCTTCTCGCGTCCGGACTCGCTGATCCAGTCGGTGGTCCAGGCCGGCGCGCGCTGCAGCAGCACGCGCGCCGGGCCCAGGCCCGCGCCGTCCAGGGCGGCACGCACGTCGGCCTCGATCATCTCGGTGGCGGGGCAGCCCGAGTAGGTGGGCGTGAGCACCACCTCCAGCGCGCCGGCGCCATCCTCGCGCACTTCGCGCACGATGCCCAGGTCGCACAGCGACACCGCCGGCACCTCCGGGTCGGGCACGCCGTGCAGCACCGCCCAGGCCTGCTGCACACGTGCGGCGGCGCCGGCGGCGCCCGTCACCACGCGCCCCCGGGGTAGGCGCGCTGCAGGTGCTGCATCTCGGCCAGGATGAAGCCCATGTGCTCGCTGTGCCGGCCCTGCCGGCCGGTGCTGCGAAACGCGCTGTCCGCCGGCGCGGTGAGCTGCGCCGCGTCCAGCAGCGCCTGCATCTCCTCGCGCCAGGCGGGCTGCAGGTCGCCCCAGCGCGGGCCCAGGCCGCTGGCATGCGCGGTCTCGTCCACGGCGTCGTTGGCGAACAGCTCGGCGGTGTAGGGCCACAGGCGCTGCAGCGCGGCCTCGGTGCGCTGGCGCGACTCGTCGGTGCCGCTTCCCAGACGCACCACCCAGTCGCCGGCGTGCTGCTGGTGGTAGCGCGCTTCCTTCACGGCCTTGCCGGCGATGGCGGCCAGTTCGCCGTCGCGCGATTCCTGCAGGCGCTGCCACAGCAGCTTGAGCAGTGTCGCCAGCATCGCGTTGCGCAGGCAGGTGAAGGCGAAGTCGCCGCGCGGCAGCTCGGCCATGGTGGCGTTCAGGTAGTCCGACTCGCCGCGCAGGAAGGCGAGCTGGTCCTCGTCATGTCCGCGCCCGTCGAGCTCGCCGGCGCGGGTGAGCACGGCGCGTGCCTGGCCGATCAGGTCCAGCGCCGTGTTGGACAGGGCGATGTCTTCTTCCAAGATGGGCGCGTGGCCGGACCACTCGCACAGGCGCTGGGCCAGGATCAGGCAGGTGTCGCCGAGGCGCAGGAGGTACTGGACGGCCGGGTCGCGGCCGATGCGGATGCTGTGCATGGGGCGTCCTCGGTCACATGTGGTTCACGGCCGGGGGCAGCGCGTAGAAGGTCGGGTGCCGGTAGACCTTGTCGTCGGCCGGATCGAACAGCATGTCCTTGTCGGCCGGGTCGCTGGCGACGATCTGCTCGGAGCGCACCACCCAGATGCTGGTGCCTTCCTGGCGGCGCGTGTAGACGTCGCGCGCCATCTGCAGGGCCATCTTCGCGTCGGCCGCGTGCAGGCTGCCGCAGTGCTTGTGGTCCAGCCCGGCCTTGCTGCGCACGAA
>DAMCAL010000255.1:0-2350 GCA_032059585.1 Burkholderiaceae bacterium | reverse complement strand
TCCGTGGCCGGCATGGCCAACCGCGTGCTGTCCGTGGTGGCCGACCGCATCTTCACCGCCTTCCCCGGGGTGCTGAAAAAGGGCCAGTGGGTCGGCAACCCGCTGCGCGCCGCCTTCACGCAGCAGCCGGGGCCGGCCGAGCGCTTCGCCGGCCGCACCGGGCCGCTCAGGCTGCTGGTCGTGGGCGGCAGCCTGGGCGCGCGCGCCCTCAACGAGATCGTGCCGCAGGCGCTGGCGCTGATCCCCGAGGGGCAGCGCCCCCTCGTCACGCACCAAAGCGGCGCCACGCAGATCGACGCACTGCGCGCGCACTACCAGGCAGCCGGCGTGCAGGCCACGCTCACGCCGTTCATCGACGACACGGCCAGCGCCTTTGCCGAGGCCGACCTGATCGTCTGCCGCGCCGGCGCCAGCACCGTCACCGAGATCGCCGCCATTGGCGCCGCCGCGGTGTTCGTGCCGTTCCCGCACGCGGTGGACGACCACCAGACGGCGAACGCGCGCTTTCTGGTCGACGCCGGCGCGGGCTGGCTGATGCCGCAGGACCAGCTGACGCCTGCCGGGCTGGCCGAATTGCTATCAAATACAGAGCGGCCCGCGCTGATGCAGCGGGCCTTGGTCGCCAAAAAGATGCAAAAAACCCAGGCCGCCCGCGAGGTGGCCATGGCCTGCGAGGAGCTGGCCACGACATGAAACACGCCATCCGCCCCAGCCCCTTCGCCCCGAATCGGCAGCACGCCGACGAGCCGCGCCGCGCGGGGACTGCGCCATGAAGCACGCCATCCGCCATATCCATTTCGTCGGCGTGGGCGGCTCGGGCATGAGCGGCATCGCCGAGGTGCTGCACAACCTGGACTACCGCGTCTCGGGTTCGGACCTGGAGGACGGCGCCACGCTGCAGCGGCTGGCCTCGCTGGGAATCGCCACGCATGTCGGGCACGACGCGGCGCACATCCAGGGCGCGGATGTGGTGGTCACGTCCACCGCCGTGCAGGCAGACAACCCCGAGGTGCAGGCGGCACGCGCGCAGGGCCTTCCGGTGGTGCCGCGCGCGCTGATGCTGGCCGAGCTGATGCGCATCAAGCGCGGCATCGCCATCGCCGGCGCGCATGGCAAGACCACCACCACCAGCCTGGTGGCCAGCATCCTGGCCGAGGGCGGACTGGACCCGACCTACGTCATCGGCGGGCGCCTGAACAGCGCCGGCAGCAACGCGCGGCTGGGCGGGGGCGAGTTCATCGTGGTCGAGGCTGACGAGTCGGACGCGTCGTTCTTGAACCTGCTGCCGGTGCTGGCGGTGGTCACCAACATCGACGCCGACCACATGGAGACCTACGGCCACGACTTTGGCCGGCTCGAGCAGGCTTTCGTGGACTTTGTGCACCGCATGCCGTTCTACGGCCGGGCCATCGTCTGCGTGGACGACCCGGCGGTGCGCGCCATCCTTCCGCGGCTGGAGCGGCCCGTGACGCGCTACGGCCTGTCGGATGACGCCCAGGTGCGGGCGCTCCAAGTACGCGCCGTGGGCACGCAGATGCACTTTCGCGTGCAGCGCCGCATCGGCGGCGAGGCGCTGCCCGAGCTGGACGTAGTGCTCAACCTGGCAGGCAGGCACAACGTGCTCAACGCCCTGGCGGCCATCGCCGTGGCGGCCGAGCTGGAGGTGGACGACGCCGCCCTGCTGCGCGCCCTGGCCGGGTTCACCGGCGTGGGGCGGCGCTTTCAGAGCCATGGCGAGCTGCCGGCTGCAGGCGGCGGGCGCTTCACCTTGATCGAGGACTACGGCCACCACCCCGTGGAGCTGGCCGCGACGCTGGCCGCCGCGCGCGGCGCCTGGCCGGGCCGGCGCATCGTGCTGGCCTTTCAGCCGCACCGCTACAGCCGCACCCGCGACTGCTTCGAAGATTTCGTGGCCGTGCTGGGCCGGGCCGACGCCGTGCTGCTGACCGAGGTCTACGCCGCAGGCGAAGCGCCCATCGCCCAGGCCAGCGGCCAGTCGCTGGCGCGCGCGCTGGCGGACGGAGGACGGCTGGAGCCGGTCTTCGAGCCGGACGTGCACGCGTTGCCCCGGCGCATCGCCGCGCTGGCGCACGACGGCGACGTGGTGCTGTGCATGGGGGCGGGCTCCATCGGTGCCGTGGCCGCTCAGACGGTCCACTTGCTACAACAAAATGAGCTATTGGCGCAGGAGGGAAGGGCGTGACAGGCCAATTCGATGCAAAAACAGACGTGGCCGCGCTGGGCAAGGTGGCGGTGCTGATGGGCGGCGCCTCCAACGAGCGCGAGGTCTCGCTCATGTCCGGCGGCGGCGTGCTGCAGGCGCTGCGCGCGCGCGGCGTGGACGCGCACG
>DAMCAL010000254.1:0-2367 GCA_032059585.1 Burkholderiaceae bacterium | reverse complement strand
AGCGGATGGCGCCGGTGGCGCCCAGCGGGTGGCCCAGGGCGATGGCGCCGCCCATCGGGTTGACCTTGGCCGTGTCCAGCCCCAGCTCGCGGATCACCGCCAGCGACTGCGCGGCAAAGGCCTCGTTCAACTCGAACCAGTCGATGTCCTCCTGCTTCAGGCCGGCATAGCGCAGGGCGGCAGGAATGGCCTCGATGGGGCCGATGCCCATGATGGACGGCGGCACGCCCTTGCTGGCAAAGCTGACGAAGCGCGCCAGGGGGGTGAGGCCGAAGCGCTTGACGGCCGCACCGCTGGCCAGGATCAGCGCGCCGGCGCCGTCGCTCGTCTGGCTGCTGTTGCCCGCCGTGACGGTGCCGCGCGCGGCGAACACGGTGCGCAGCCTGGCCAGGCCTTCGAGCGAGGTATCCGGGCGCGGGCCCTCGTCCAGGTCCACGGTGCGGGTCTTCGCGACGACCTCGCCGCTGTCCAGGTCGGCGCTGCGGTCGGTCACCTCCACCGGCGTGATCTCGTCCTGGAATTCGCCCGCCTGCTGCGCGGCGATGGCGCGGCGGTGCGACTCCAGCGCGAACGCGTCCTGCGCCTCGCGCGAGACCTTCCACTGCTGCGCCACCTTCTCGGCCGTCAGGCCCATGCCGTAGGCGATGCCCACGTCGCCATCGCGCTCGAAGATGCTGGGCGACAGGCTGGGCGCGTTGCCCATCATGGGCACCATGCTCATGCTCTCCACGCCGGCGGCGATCATCACGTCGGCCTCGCCCACGCGGATGCGATCGGCCGCCATGGCCACGGCCGACAGGCCCGAGGCGCAGAAGCGGTTGACGGTGATGCCGCCGACGCTGGTCGGCAGGCCGGCCAGCACGGCGCCGATGCGCGCCACGTTCAGGCCCTGGCTGCCCTCGGGGATGGCGCAGCCGCAGATGATGTCCTCGATGGCCGCCGGGTCGAGCCCGGGCGCCTGGACCAGCGCCGCGCGCAGGATGGTGGCCAGCAGGTCGTCCGGGCGGGTGTTGCGAAAGAACCCCTTGTGCGAGCGGCCGATCGGGGTGCGCGTGGCGGCGACGATGTAGGCGTCTTGGATCTGTTTCATGGTCGTGTCTTTCTCGTGCGGCCGTCAGTTGCGCAAGGGCTTGCCCGTACTCAGCATGCCCAGGATGCGCTCCTGCGTCTTGGGGTGCTCGATGAGCGCGCAGAAGGCGCGGCGCTCCAGCCCCATCAGGTATTCCTCGCTCACCAGCGTGCCGGCATCCACGTCGCCGCCGCAGACCACCTCGGCAATCAGGGTGGCGATGTGCTGGTCGTGCGCGCTGATGAAGCCGCCGTCCTTCATGTTGACCAGCGAGCCGCGGATGGTGGCGATGCCGCTGCGCCCGGCCACCGGGAACAGGCGGCGCATGGGGGCGCGCCAGCCGGCCGTGGCCATGGCGCGCGCCTCGTTCACAGCAACGAACAGCACCTCGTCCTTGTGCGGCACGACGATGTCGTCATCCAGCAGGTAGCCGAGCTTCCTCGACTCCAGCGCGCTGGTGCCCACCTTGGCCATGGCGGCGGCCGTGAAGCCCTCGGTCAGGAAGTGCAGCAGGTCCTTGTCGGTGGATTTGGCGGCGTTCTCGGCCGCGCGGCGGGCGATGTAGGTCAGGCCGCCGGCGCCGGGCACCAGGCCCACGCCCACTTCGACCAGGCCGATGTAGCTTTCCATGTGGGCCACACGGCGCGCGCTGTGGATGGCCAGCTCGCAGCCGCCGCCCAGCGCCATGCCGTGGATGGCCGAGACCACCGGCACCTGGGCGTAGCGCAGGCGCAGCATGAGGTTTTGCAGCTCCTGCTCGACGCCTTCGATGGCGCCGATGCCGGCGACCACATAGGCCGGCATGGTGGCCTGCAGGTCGGCGCCGACCGAGAAGGGCGCGTCGCCCGACCAGATCACCAGGCCTTCGTACTCGCGCTCGGCCAGCTCCAGGGCCTCCATCAGGCCTTCCATCACGTCCGGGCTGATGGCGTGCATCTTGCTCTGGATGCTGGCGATCAGCACCCGCCCGCCCGCCGGGCAGACCTCGCGGTCCAGCGTCCACACACGCAGTGCGTCGGTGTTGCTGATGGTCGTGCCGGCCGTGCGCCAGTCGGGGAGCTGGTCCTCGCCCAGCAGCTTTTCCGGAAAATACTGGCGCTCGTACACCGGCAGCTTGCGCCGCGGCACGAACTTGCCGCGGGCGGCACTCCACGAGCCCTGCGCGGTGTGCACGCCGCCGGCGTCCGGCACGGCGCCCTTGAAGACCCACTCGGGCAGCGGCGCGCTGGACAAGGTCTTGCCGGCGTCGATGTCCTCCTGGACCATCTTCGCCACCTCCAGCCAGCCGGCCTCCTGCC
>DAMCAL010000253.1:0-2436 GCA_032059585.1 Burkholderiaceae bacterium | reverse complement strand
CGGCGTCGCCCGCCGCTGCGCCCAGGACTGACCGCGCGGCGCCCGCCGTGGCTGCGGCGCGCGCGGACACCCTGCCCCGCCCGGACGCGCAGGCCTTGCCCTCCAAGGGTACGCAGTTCATCTACGACGAATTCGGCATGCTCGACCCCACCATCCGCGCCCGCTTCGAGCAGCAGATGTTCGAGCACGCGCGCGACAAGGGCGTGGAGATCGTGACCCTGCTGGTCAAGGACCTGCACGGCCTGAGCGCGCAGGATTACGCCTGGGCCATGATGCGCCAGCTGCGCGTGGGCAAGCTGGACGTGGGCAACGGCGCCGTACTGGTGGTGGCGCCCACGCAGGGCCAGGCCGCGGTGGCGCTGGGCGCCGGCGTGCAACTGGAGATGGCAAACCAGGACAAGGCGCGCCAGCTCCAGGGCTGGATCGACGTCGGCTGGAAGGAGTGCCAGCGCAAGAGCGCCTGCGGCCAGTGGACCGAGAACCTGCTGGGCGCGGCCGACCACATCCGCCGCGACACGCGCCACTGGGACTGGACCGTGGCCTACCAGAACCTGGCCGACATCCAGCAGGCCGCCGCAGCCGAGAACGGCGCCGGCGTATCGCCGCAGCAAAGCAAGGTCTGGCGCAAGATCGTGCGCCTGTCGGGCACCGTGGAGTCGCTGGGCCCGAAAACCAAGTGGGTCCTGGACACCAAGCTGGACGGCGGCAAGCGCCGCGCCGTGCAGGTGCGCACCAGCGACGGTCTCACCGCCATGCTGTACGTGGACCAGCACGTCGAGGCGCTGCAGCCCGGCGGCGCGCTGCAGCAGGGCAAGGCCTACACCTTCGTCGCGCGCGAGTCCGGCCTGTCGCACAACCCCAGGGACGCGCAGCAGCTGGACCTGCTCAGCTTCGCGCTGACGCAGTGAATCGGCCGCTCATGGCCCCATTCGCACGCCACCTGCGGCGCCATCGCCGCTGCGCCGCTGCCGCGCTGGCCCTGCTGCTCGCCACCGCTGGCGCGGCGCAGGCCGGCGAGCCGCAACACTTTTGCGGGCGCAGCACCCCGCACCCCATCGATGCCACCCTGGAGCGCGACAGCGAGCGCAGCGGCGGCGTGACGGTGGAGCTGCGCAACGCCAGTGCGCGGGCCATGCAGGCCTGGGACCGCGAGCTCAACCGCGTCTACCGGCAACTGCTGAAAGTGGCCGGCACCGAGCGTGCCGACGCCCTGCGCGCCGCGCAGCGCGCCTGGCTCGCCTACGACAAGGCGCAGGGCCAATGGGACTGGGCGCAGCATGCCGACGAGGGCACGTCCGCCCTGCTGAACACCGACGGCGCGGCGATGAGCCGGCTGCGCCAGCGCGTGTGCGACCTGTCGCAGGACCTGCAATACCTGCAGGACATCCAGCGCTAGCGCGTCCAGGCATGCGGCTGCGGCGACGCGAGGCGCACGCCGCTGCCTGGCGGGCGGTGGCGCCCGCCCGGCGACCACCGACCCGCGTTGAAATACCGGGTCTTTTTGGCTTCCAGCGCTTGTCCAACAAGCGCCAGCAGCTATGGATTCAGGAGTTTTCCTGCGCTGCGTCCGACAGGCGCCGCAGCAGATGGGCATGCACATGGCCCGCCTTCAGATGGCGGTGCGGCGCCAGCCCCAGCGCTGCCAGCGCATCGGCAGGCCAGGCCCGCGGCGCTTCGAGATAGACGAACCCGTCCAGCGCCAGCGCACGCGCCGCGCCCTGCAGCGCGGGCGTGAAGAACGCCTCCTGCCCGAACGGCGGATCGACCAGCACCAGGTGCAGGCTGCCCGGCGCCGCGCCACGCAGCGCCGCCAGGCCGTCGCCGCGCTGCACGCGCACCGCGCTGGCGCCCAGCCGCTCGGCGGTCGCGCGCAGCTGCGCCGCCAGGCCGGCGTCGTGCTCGACCAGCACCACGCTGGCGGCGCCGCGCGACGCCGCCTCGAAACCCAGGGCGCCGGTGCCGGCGAAGGCGTCCAGGCAGTGCCAGCCGGTCAGATCCTGCCCCAGCCAGTTGAACAGCGTCTCGCGCACCCGGTCGGGCGTGGGGCGCAGGCCGGGGCGGTCGGCCACGGGCAACTTGGAGCGCTTCCACTGCCCGCCGATGATGCGCACCTCGCCCGGCGCCTGCGCGGGCGTGCGGGCCGCGCCGGCCCTGGGCGTCGCCCTCGCGCCCGGCGCGGCCGCGCGTTGTCGCTGCTGCTGCGGCCGCTTCACGGCTTGGCCGCCGGTTGCGCGCCCACGACCACCGTCACCATGCGCTGCGGCTGCAGCTTGCGCTGCAGCGCCGCGCGGATGTCGTCCACGGTGAGCGCCTGCACGCGGTCGGTCCAGTGCTCCAGGTAGTCCAGCGGCAGGCCGTTCCAGGCGATGTTGACCACGTTCGCCAGCAGCTTGCGGTTGCTGTCGATGCGCAGCGCGAAGCCGCCGATCAGGTTGT
>DAMCAL010000252.1:0-2458 GCA_032059585.1 Burkholderiaceae bacterium | reverse complement strand
GCATCCGCTTCAACGGCAAGGAGCGCTTCGACGTGCAGGAGTACTGCGTGAGCGAAGGCTGGATCAAGGTGCCCGCGGGCAAGACGCTGGACCGGCATGGCCGGCCGCTGCTCCTCACGCTGAAAGGGAGCGTGGAGGCGTTCTACCGGTGACACGCTCCGCCCGCGGCGTGGCGCGGCGCGGATGAACGGGGCCGCTCAGCGCGCGCTGCCCCGGCTCGCCAGGGCCACGCCGACCCCCGTCAGCGCCATGCCCAGCAGGGCCAGGGGCCCGAGCGTTTCGCCGAACAGCGGCCAGGCGATCAGGGCCGTGCAGGGCGGCACGAGAAAGAACAGGCTGGCCACCTGCGCCGCCGCGCCGCGCCGGATCAGCAGGTACAGCAGCGTGACCGCGCCGATCGACAGCACCAGCACCAGCCACGTCAGGGCGAAGACGAACTCCCCCGTCCAGTCGATGGACAGGTCCTCCGTCAGCAGCGCGAAGGGGAGCGTGGCGAGCGCGGCCGCGGCGAACTGCACCACGCCTCCGCTGCGCAGGTCCATGCGCGCGCAATAGCGCTTCTGGTAGAGCGTGCCGGCGGTGATGGCCAGCAAGGCGGCGATGCAGGCCAGGCTGCCCCAGGCATCCCCGGCGCCGGCGCCGAGCTTGCGCGCCAGCACGAGCGCCACGCCGATGAGTCCCAGGCCCAGCCCGGCCCACTGGCGCAGCGTCACCCGCTCGCCCAGGAGCGAGCCGGCCAGGGCCGCCGTCAGCAAAGGCTGGATGCCGACGATCAGGGCCGAGACGCCGGCCTCCACGCCCAGCGAGATGCCGACGAAAACCCCGCCCAGGTACACCCCGTGCACCAGCAGGCCGGCCACCGCGTAGTGGGCCATCTCCCGCGGCTCTCGCGGCCAGGGCGCCCGGGTGGCCAGGGTCACCAGCAGCAGCAGGCCGGCGGCCAGGCAGTAGCGCAGCGTGAGGAACGTGAGCGGGCCTGCGTGGGGCAGACCCAGCCTCGCCCCGATGAAGCCCGTGCTCCACAGCACCACGAAAACCAGCGGCACGACGAACTTCTGGAACAGGGCGGGGAGCAGCGGCGGCAGGGGCATGTCGGGTGTTTTTCAGGGGGGGCGGGCTGTGGCGCTGGAGCACCGGAACGCGCACGGGGTGGACCCGCAGACCCCGCCGGTGCCCGCCCCCATGGCACGCCCCGTCCGATGATGCGGCCGCGCCGGCCGGTTGTGGCGCCTGCCGGCCTCCTTTTTTTCGCGGGCGGGTGGGAGGCCAAGCTGCCAGCCGCTACGCGGCGCAGGCGTTTTTGTGCGACAGGCCGGGCCGGGCCCTTCAATGCCCGTGGAAGCGGGGCGTTCTCTTGCCGAAGAACGCCTCGATGCCCTCGCGCAGGTCGTCGGTGCGTGCGCAGGCGGCGAACGAGTCCCCCTCGGCCTGCAACTGGGCGGCCAGGTCGCGGTCGAAGCTGGCGCGCATCAGGCGGCGCATGTGGCCGTAGGCGACGGTGGGCCCCGCGGCCAGGCGCTCGGCCAGGGCGCGGGCGGCGCCCTCCAGCTCGGCGGCGGGCAGCACGCGGTTGACCAGGCCCGCGCGCAGCGCCTCGTCGGCGTTCAGGGTCTCGCCCAGCAGCGCGATCTCCAGGGCCCGGCGCAGGCCCACCAGGCGCGGCAGCGCCCAGGAGGCGCCCACGTCGCAGCTGGTCCCCAGGTTGATGTAGGCCAGGTTGAATTTGGTGCCTTCGGCCGCCAGCACGAAGTCGCACATCAGCGCCAGCGACAGGCCGGCGCCGGCGGCCGCGCCGTGCACCTGGGCGATGACGGGGGCATTGAGCCGCTGCAGCGCCAGCAGCGCCTCGTTCAGCGGCCCGAGCAGGTCGCGCGCGCCCTGCACCGGGTCGGCGCGCAGGGTGGCCAGGTCACCGCCGGCCATGAATGCGCGGCCCGCGCCCCGCAGCAGCACGGCGCGCACGCCGCCGTCCCGCGACAGGGCCTGCACCGCCGCCAGCAGCGCCTGCGCGGTGGCCACGTCCAGCGCGTTCATGGCCTCGGGGCGGTTGAATTGCAGCGTGGCGACCGCGCCCTGCCGGGTGACGAGCAGCGGCGGCGAAGGCGATTCGGTTTCGGTCACGGCGCAATTACTCCTGAATCAATAGCTGGTGGCGCTTGCCAGATAAGCGCTGGCGGCCGATTTCATGCATAAAGTGCGTCGATCTCGGCGGCATAGGTTTTGTAGACGCTGGCGCGGCGCACCTTCATGGTGGCGGTGACTTCGCCGTCGTCGTGGTCCAGCTCCTTGGTCAGCAGGTGGAACTTGCGGATCTGCGCCACCTGCGCCAGGCGCGCATTGCCGGTGGCGATTTCGCCCTCGATCAGCTGGCGCACCTCGGGCGTCTCCACCAGCGAGCGGAAGTGCGTGAAGGCGATGCGCCGCGCTTCGGCCCACTTGCCCACGGTCTCCAGGTCGA
>DAMCAL010000251.1:0-2518 GCA_032059585.1 Burkholderiaceae bacterium | reverse complement strand
CGCTCGAGCTGCAGCACCACGGCGCGCTGCTCGGTGCGGTGCATGGCCTCGGCGCAGGGCTGCACCGGCAGCACGGCGCCGCGCCCCAGGTCGAGCCAGCGCTGCAGGTTCTGCGCCTCGGCCGGGACCTCGCCGTACAGCGCCTTGATGGCACCGCAATGGCTGTGTCCGCACACGATGATGCGCGTCACCTCCAGGCTGAGCACGGCGAACTCGATCGCCGCGGCGGTGCCGTGGTGACCGTGCGAGCCGTCGTAGGGCGGAACGAACGCGCCGACGTTGCGCACCATGAACAGCTCGCCCGGACCGGTGCCGGTGAGCAGGTACGGCACCAGGCGCGAGTCGGAGCAGCCGATGAACAGCGTCTTGGGCTGCTGGCCCTGCGCCACCAGGTCCTGAAAGCGCTGCTGGTGGTGCGGAAAGTAGTCCGAGTGGAAGCGCTGCAGGCGCTGCAGCAGCTCGTCGGGCACGGCGCCGGGGGGTTGGTCCATGGAGCGCGTGCGGTGCCTATTGCACCAGCGGCGACGTGGCCTCGTCCAGCTCCACGCCCTGCACGTCGGCGTCGGCGGCCAGCAGCTGCAGGCACTGGCGCAGCGCGGTGACCCAGGCCTGCTGGCGCAGCGCCAGCTGCACGGCGCCGCGCACCGCCTCGTAGGGCTGCTCGGTGCCGGGATCGCGCGCCAGCACCTCGACCACGTGCAGGCCGAAGCGGCTGTGCACCAGCCGCGGCAGCACACCGATCTCGGCACGGCCGAAGATCTCCTGCGCCATCTCGGGTGCGAACTCGTCGGCCGTGAGCCAGCCCAGCTCGCCGCCCTGGGCACCTGTCGGGCAGTTGGAGACTTCGCGCGCCGCCTTGGCAAAGGCGTCCGCGCCGCTGCCGTCATGGCAGCGCACGTCCAGCAGGCAGCTTTCGGCGCGCGAGCGCAGGGCGCCCACGTCCACGCCCGGGGTCACGCCGAACAGGATGTGGCGCACCTGCACGCGCTCGCCCTGGCGGTAGCGGGCCGTGTGCGCGGCGTGGTGGCGCCGGCACGCCTCCTCGGTCGGCTCGGGCACATTCAGGTGCTGCTCGAGCCACCGCTCGATGGCGTCGCTGGCCGCTTCGCTGATGGCGCCGGCCACCGGCGCCGGGTCATCGGCGCCCAGCAGGCCGTCCTTTTGTGCCGCCTGGCGCAGCAGCTCGGTGCAGGCACGCTGGCGCAGCTCCTCGGTGCTGATCTGCTCGTCGGTGGCCAGCAGCGCCACGCCGTTGATGCGGGGGAGGGTGGAAATCACGGTGGAAGAGGTCATGGTCGCATCCTAGCCAGGCACGCGGTCAGCGCACGGCGCGCGGGTTGTCGATGGCGTCGGCCACGTTGGACGTCGGCACGGCGCTGGGCTGGCCCGGCAGGTTTTGCCCGGCCGGCACGTTCAGGCGCCGGGCGCGCACCACCTGGTAGGGCCGCAGGACGTAGAAGATCGAGGCGAATCCGCTCCACACGTGCACCAGGCGACTGAAGGGGAACAGCAGGAAGATGGTCACGCCCAGCACGATGTGCACCAGGAACGACCAGTGCAGCCCGGCCAGCGCAGCCGCGTCCACGGGCCGCAGGGTGACGATGCGCTGCGCCCAGTCGGCCAGGATCAGCATGGCGCTGCCGTCGGTGTGCTGCAGCGACTGGGGCAGCGTCAACAGCCCCAGCGACAGCTGCACCCACAGCACCACCAGCACGGCGATGTCCGTGGGGTGACTGGTGTAGCGGATGCGCGGGTCGGTCAGGCGGCGCACCAGCAGCATGGTCAGGCCCACGAAGCACACCGCGCCCGCGACGCCGCCGGCGGAGACGGCCAGCATCTGCTTGGTGGACGCGCTCATGAAGATGCCGTACACGCTGTGCGGCGTGAACAGGCCCACCATGTGCCCAAAGAACAAAAACAGGATGCCGAAGTGAAACAGGTTGCTGCCCCAGCGCAGCAGCCCGGTGCGCAGCATCTGCGAGGAGTCGCTCTTCCAGCTGTACTGGTTCTGGTCGAAACGGATCAGGCTGCCCACCACGAACACCACGAAGCACACGTAGGGATAGACCTGGAAGAGAAAGCGGTATGTCGAATCCATGGCTTTAGGCTCCTTGGGCCGGTAGGGAGTTCTTGCGCACGATGTGCACAGGCTGGGGCTGGCCCGGGCGGGCCTGGCCGGCGGACGAGCAGCCGTCGAACGCGGCCGGTTCCTCCCAGGCCTCGTCCAGCGGCAGTTCGGCCGGCACCTCGGCGCCGGCCTGGGGCTTGTGCCCGGCCAGCTCCAGCAGGGCCGCCATGACGGCGGCGTAGGCGCTGCCCCGCTTGGCCAGGGCTGCGTGCAGGGCGTCCAGCAGGTGGGCGATCTCGCCCAGGAAGCTCCTGGCCTCGCGCGGCGGCTGGGTGGAGACGAACTCCAGCACCGCCGGCAGGTAGTCGGGCAGCTCGTCCTCGACCAGCAGCAGCCCGGCCT
Organism: Burkholderiaceae bacterium; assembly: GCA_032059585.1. GTDB lineage: Bacteria > Pseudomonadota > Gammaproteobacteria > Burkholderiales > Burkholderiaceae_C > Melaminivora. Next base: position 48 of record DAMCAL010000251.1, on the reverse strand, counting down.
TGGCATAGGTCTCGCCCAGGTCGATCATGGCCGGGCCGCGGTCGCGCG
>DAMCAL010000250.1:0-2559 GCA_032059585.1 Burkholderiaceae bacterium | reverse complement strand
TTCAAAAACTCGATCAACGCCCGCAACGCGGCAGGCGGTTGCCGCCGCCCGGGGTAATAGAGAAAAAACCCCGGCGCTGGGCGGCACCAGGGCTGCAGTACGCGCACGAGTTCGCCGCGCTCCACCTGCTGTTCGACCATCGCCCAGGGCAGGTACGCGAGGCCGGTGCCCTGCAGGGCTCCGGCCAGCACCAGGCGCGTGTCGTTCACCGTCAGGCAGCCCTCTACCGCCATATCGAAATCCCCCTCCGGGCCGACAAAGCGCCACCGGTACAGCGCACCCGTGCTGGGAAAGCGGTAGTGGATGCACGCATGCCCGGCCAGCTCATGCGGCGTCTGCGGCGGTGCGTGGCGTGCGAAATAGGCGGGCGAGCCGACCACGGCCATGGGCAGGTCGCCCGTGAGGCGCACCGCCACCATGTCGCCCTGCACGCTCTCGCCCGGGCGGATGCCCGCGTCGAACCCGCCCGCCACCACGTCTGCAAACGCGTCGTCGATCGTCAGGTCCAGCTCCACCTCGGGGTGGCGCTGCGCGAAGCGGCCCAGCACGGGTGCGAGCACCAGGTCGGCTGCGGGGCGCGGCAGCGTCAGACGCACCCGCCCGCGCGGCGCGTGCTGCCAGGCACCGACGTCGGCCACGGCGCTGTGCAGGTCTGCGATGGAGGCGTCCAGTCGGGCAAACAGCTGCGCGCCCGCCTCGGTCGGCGCGACGCTGCGCGTGGTGCGGTGCAGCAGCCGCACGCCGAGGCGCTCCTCCAGCGCGCGGATGGTGTGGCTCAGCGCCGAGGGCGACAACCCCAGGCGCTCGGCCGCACGGCGAAAGCTCCGTTCGCGCGCCACGGCGACGAAGGCGTTCAGTTCGGCAAACTCGCTGCCGCGCATGATTGTTGGCTCCCGTTCAACGACCCATGCGGATCGTAGGCGATTGTTGTCGGCAATCGCGGCGCCCATGTGCAGGCTCCACAACCTGAAGGAGCTTTCATGAACGACACAACCACCCACGGCGCAAATCCGCAGTCCGGCACACCTGCACGGCCCCTGGCCGGGAAGGTGGCCCTGGTCACCGGTGCGGGCAGCGGCATCGGGCGCGCCGCGGCGCTGGCGTACGCGCGCCAGGGCGCCTCGCTGGTGCTGGCAGGCAGGCACCCGGCGCCGCTGGAGGAAGTGGCCGCGCTGGCCGAGCGCGAAGGCGCACGGACTGCCGTGGTGGCTACGGACGTCAGCGAAGAAGCCCAGGTGGCGGCGCTGGTCGAGGGAGCGGTGGCGCGCTTTGGGCGGCTCGACGTGGCCTTCAACAACGCCGGCATGGCTTCGTTCGCCCCCATCGAGCAGCTTGGGGTGGACGAGTTCGACCGGGTCATGGCCACCAATGTGCGGGGCGTGTGGCTGCTGCTCAAACACGAAATTGCCGCGATGCGCCGGTCCGGACGCGGCGGCGCCATCGTCAATACCTCATCGGTCGCAGCCACCATCGGCACCCCAGGCCTGTCGGCCTATGCGGCGAGCAAGGCGGCGCTGGATGCGATGGCGCGGGTGCTGGCGCTGGAGGCCGGGCCGGATGGCATCCGCATCAACAATGTGAGCCCGGGCATGACGCGCACCGCCATGACCGCCGCGCTTGCGCCCGAATACCTGGAAGGCCTTGCCCGGCACACCGCGCTCGGGCGCATCGCCGAGCCGCAGGACATCGGCGACGTGGTGGCCTGGCTGTCGGGCGACGGCGCTCGCCATGTCACGGGCCAGAGCATCGTCGCCGATGGCGGCTTCCACAGGGCCGGCACGCCCTGACCACAACGGGTGGCGCGCGCGCCGATGTGCGCCGATGCGCGCCGCTCAGTTCACCCCAGCTCGCCCACCGCCATATAGCGCTCGCGCCATTCCTCGAACGGGAGGGTGTCGGCCTCCTCGAGCGCCTTTTGCTCCCGCAGCGACTGCGCGGCCAGTTGCTGGTAGCGCTGCAGCTGCGCGTCGGTCCAGGGGCGCGCCAGCAGCATGTCGCGCGCGGTCTCCGAGTGGCTGCGCGCAAAGGCGGTGAAGTCGCCGTCGTGCTGCTGCACCAGCTCGGCCAGCACGTGCGCGGACGGGGTGCTGGCCGGCTCGGCGATGGCGTCCTGCGCCGCCGCCAGCGCCTGCGCGTGCAGCTCTCCGCCCAGGGCGGCGTCCAGCGCCTGCGCGATCGGCGCGCATTCGGCCAGGATCTCGGCGCCCCAGTCGGCCAGGGAGATTTGCGCGTCGCCCCGCTGGAGCAGCAAGCCCCGCTCGCGGCCGCGCTCGGCGGTCAGTTGCTGGTTGTTCTTGAGCGCGGCGATTTCCTCGGGCGTGTCGGGCGGGCTGTCGCTGAGCAGGCAGTGCAGCAGGAAGACGTCGAGCAGCCGCATGGTCTGCGCCGTGATGCCCACGGGCTCGAACGGGTCCAGGTCCATCAGCCGCACCTCGACATATTCCACCCCGCGCTCGCGCAGCGCGTGCAGAGGCCGCTCGCCCCGCTGCACGGTGCGCTTGGGGCGGATGGTGCCGTAGAACTCGTTTTCGATCTGCAGCAGGCTGGTGCCCAGCTGGT
>DAMCAL010000249.1:0-2594 GCA_032059585.1 Burkholderiaceae bacterium | reverse complement strand
TGGCGTTGATCAGCTCGGACTTGCCGCGCGAGAACTCGGCGACGAAGGCCACCATGACCTTGTCGCGGCGCACCTGTTCTTCCAGGTGCTGCAGGCGCTCCTGCACCGCCGCGTTCATCAGGTCATGCGCCGACATCCACTGGCCGAGCTGCCGCAACTGCTGGGCGAAGGCACGCCGCCATGCGCCGTGCTGATCGAACTTTTCGTTGAAGGAAGGTACCACTGCGCTTGCGAAGTAGGGAGGTGGGCGCACACGCGCGCGCTCTGGCGCGGCCGGCGGTGCAATATAGCACCGCCCCCGCGCGCCACCGCATCGGTTTCAGCCCCCCGTCAGGCGCGCTGGCAGCGCGGGCAGAAATACGTGCTGCGCTGCCCCTGACGCAGCAGTTTGATGGGGCTGGCGCACACCGCGCATGGCAGCCCCTCGCGCCCGTACACGCTGGCTTCGGCCTGGAAATGCCCGGCGCTGCCGTCGGCGCTGGAAAAGTCGCGCAGCGTCGAGCCGCCGCGCTCCACCGCCCGCGCCAGCACCGTGCGGATCGCCGCGTGCAGCCGGCGCGCGCGCACCGGGCCGATGGACGACGCCGGCACCGTCGGGCGGATCCCCGCCAGGTACAGCACCTCGCTGGCGTAGATGTTGCCCACCCCCACGACCAGCCGGCCCGCCAGCAGCAATTGCTTGATCGGCATGCGGCTGGCGCGCAGGCCGGCGTGAAAGGTGGCGAAGTCAAAGGCTGCCTCGTCCAGCGGCTCGACCCCCAGCTGCCCCAGCAGCTTGCGGGCGGGCGGGGCGTTTTCGTGCGCGGCCCAGACGACTGCGCCGAAACGCCGCGGATCGTGCAGGCGCAGCACGCCCCGGTCGGTCTGCAGGTCGAAGTGGTCGTGCACCTGCGCGGGCGGCAGCGTGGGGGCGAAGCGCAGGCTCCCCGACATGCCCAGGTGCAGCAGCAGCAGGCCTTCGTCCAGGTCCAGCAGCAGGTACTTGCCGCGCCGGCGCACGCCCCGCACGCGGCGCCCCACCAGCGCCTGCGGCTCGCATCCCAGCGGCCAGCGCAAGGGCTTGCCCAGCACCACGCCGCGCACGGTGGCGCCGGCGATGGCGTCGGCAAAACTGCGGCGCGTGACCTCCACTTCAGGCAGTTCGGGCATCCGGCTCTCGGGCTCCTGCAACGTAAGAAACGGCGGGCAAAACCGCCCGCAACCTTGGATTATTATGGGTCGATGCTTTTGTTGCCCCGCCGCCTCCGGCTGCCCGCTGTGCTGACCGGCCTGTGGGTCGCCCTCGTCCCTGCCGGGGCGCCGGCGCAGCCTGTGCTGCCGCAGGATTCCGCGTCTCCCCCGCCGGCGGAGGTGCAGGAGCCGGACCCTGCCCCCGCCTCGCACGACGCGGCGCTGACCGCCGAGCTGTTCTACGAACTGCTGATGAGCGAGATGACCAGCAGCAACGGGGACGCGGCCACGGGCTACGCGCTGATGCTGGATGCGGCACGCCGCAGCCGCGATCCGCGCCTGTACCGGCGTGCCAGCGAGCTGGCCCTGCAGTCGCGCTCGGCCGAGTCGGCGCTGACCGCCATCCGCGCCTGGAACGAGGCCTATCCGCAGTCGCGCGAAGCCAACCGCTACCTGCTGTACGTGCTGGTCACGCTCAACCGTATCAACGAAAGCGCCGAGCCTCTGGCCAAGGAAGTGGCGCGCGCCGGCACACGCGAGAAGCTGTCCACGATCCGCGCCCTGCCCCAGCTCTACGCCCGTGCCAGCAGCAAGGCCGGCGCTGCCCGGGTGGTCGAGCAGGCGCTGCAGGAGGAGCTCCGGCATCCGGCCACGGCCCCGGCGGCGTGGACCACCATCGGCCGCATGCGGCTGGCCGCCGGCGACAAGGGCGGCGCGCTGGAGGCGGCGTGCCGTGCGCTGGCCCTGGACGCCACCGACGACGGGGCCGCCACGCTGGCACTGCAACTGTTCGAAGAAGGCAGCATCTCGGCCGAGGCCCTGCTGGTGCCCTACCTGGCCGCCACGCCCCTGGCCGAGCTGCGCCTGGGCTACGCGCGCGTGCTGCTGGAGTCGCAGCGCCTGGACGATGCCCAGACGCAGGTGGATGCCGTGACCCGCGAGCGCCCCGACGCGCCGGAGGGCTGGATCATCCAGGCTTCCCTGAAGCTGCAGTCCGGCGATCTGGACGCGGCCCAGGCCGCCCTGGAGCGGTTCACGCAACTGGTGCAGGCGGCACCGGCCAGCGAGGCACGCGAGCGTGCGCTGACGCAGGCCTGGCTGATGCACGCGCAGATCGCCGAAAAGCGCGGTGACTTCGCCCAGGCCGAGAACTGGCTGGCGCGCATCGACAACGCCGCGGATGCGCTGGCGGCGCAAACGCGGCGCGCCTCGCTGCTGGCAAAGCAGGGAAAGCTGGAACAGGCCCGGGCGCTGATCCGGGCCACGCCGGCCCGCACCCCGCAGGAAGAGCGCCTGCGCTGGCAGGCCGAAGCGCAATTGCTGCGCGACGCCGGTCAGTACCAGGAGGCCTACGACATCCAGGGCAAGGCCGTGGCCCTGGCCCCGGAGGACGACGACCTGGTCTACGACCAGGCCATGCTGGC
>DAMCAL010000248.1:0-2621 GCA_032059585.1 Burkholderiaceae bacterium | reverse complement strand
CGCTGACCGAATATTTCAGCTGGTCCTTCAGCTCGCGCAGGCGCTTCTTGGCGCGGGCGTAGGCCTCGGGCTGGGACGGGTCGGCATAGACGATCAGATACAGCTTGCCCGACAGGTTGTCGATGACGGCCAGCTCCTCGCACTGCAAAAGCAGGATGTCGGGGCAACCGAGCGTGTCGGGCGGGCAGGAATCCTCCAGCTTCTTTTCGATGTAGCGCACCGCGTCGTAGCCGAAGTAGCCCGCCAGTCCGCCGCAAAAGCGCGGCAGGCCCGGGCGCAGCGCCACCTTGAAGCGCGTCTGGTACTGGCTGATGAAGTCCAGCGGATTGCCGGTGTGCGTCTCCACCACCTGGCCGTCGGTCACCACCTCGGTGGTCGCCTCGGCGCCGAAGCCGCTGGCACGCAAGAGCGTGCGCGCGGGCAGGCCGATGAAGCTGTAGCGCCCGAAACGCTCGCCGCCGACGACCGACTCGAGCAAAAAGCTGTGCGTGCCGTCGCCGCGCGCATGCGCCAGCTTCAGGTACAGCGACAGCGGGGTTTCCAGGTCCGCGAACGCCTCGGCGATCAGCGGGATGCGGTTGTAGCCCTGGTGGGCCAGGCTCTTGAATTCCAGTTCAGTGATCACGGGAAGGGTTCCCAGCGGGGGCGGCGCGCGCTGCGCAGGGCAGACAGGTGAACAGGGCGCCGCGGGGTCACTCGGTGGGGCAGCCGGCGCGCCCCGGCGGGGCGGCGGTGCCACGGGCGCACACTGGGATGCGGCCCAGGTGCATCGGTCACGGATTCATGGATGCAGGCTTGCGCCAGGGCCAGGCTCCCCGGTCGCTGGGACCCGCAATGAAGGTGCGATGCATGAACATGATGGCCGGAAAGTGTAGCAAAGCGGGCATGCGCCGGCAGCGCCGGCGCAACGGCACAGGCGAAAACCCTATTGCAGTGCAGCATGACGCAGGTAACAATCCGAAAAAAGCACGATCGTTCTTTTTATTCAGGAGTTTTCCATGGTGTCTCCCGTCCGGCGCCGCGCGCTGCACCTGTGCGGTGCCCTCGCCCTGGCCCTGCCTGCCGCCTGGCCGCTGCCGGCGCCCGCCACCACCACCGAGGGCGGCGTGGCGTTCGAGCCCACGGTGCACGTCCAAGGCCGCAGTCTGGCGCTCAACGGCGCGGGCGTGCGCTACAAGGCCGTGTTCAAGGTCTACGCGGCCGGGCTGTACCTGGAAAAAAAGGCCGCGAGCCCGGTCGAGGTGCGCGCCTTGAAGGGTCCCAAGCGGCTTGCCGTGACCATGCTGCGCGACATCGACTCGAGCGAGCTCGGCCGGCTGTTCTCGCGCGGCATGGAGGACAACATGGACCGCACGGCGTTCTCCAAACTGGTGCCGGGCGTGTTGCGCATGAGCCAGATCTTTTCGGAGCACAAGATGCTCAAGAGCGGCGACACCTTCACCATCGACTGGGTGCCGGGCACCGGCACGGTGCTCGCCGTCAACGGCAAGGCGCAGGGCGAGCCCTTCCAGGAACCGGAATTTTTCGACGCGCTGCTGGGCATCTGGCTGGGCAATCAGCCGGCGGACTGGAAGCTCAAGGAGGCGCTGCTGGGCAAGGGTTATCCCTGAATCAGGCAGCCCTTCCCGTGTCGTATTGCGCCTTCGTCTTGGCGCCGGAAGTTTAGAGTTCACCGTACTTGCAACTTCCGAGGACACGCGAAATGCGGCTCGACAACATCAAAGTCGGCCTGCGCCTGGGGCTGGCGTTCGGTCTGGTATTGCTCATCACCACGCTGGTGGGCGGCGTGGGCATGTGGCGCCTGCACGAACTGTCGCGCGTCACCGAGCAACTCGTCGGCACCGACAATGCACGGCTGCGCGCCACCAGCCAGTGGCGCCACGTGGTGGAGCTGAACCTGCTGCGCACGCGCGCCGCGCTGTTCGATGACGATGCGCGGCATCTGGACACCTGGCGCGCGGAGATGGCGGTGTCGACGGCGGACGCCGAAGCGGCGCGCAAAACCATCAACGACCTCGTCGCCAGCGAAGAAGGCAGCCGCCTGCTGGCCGACGTGGACGCTGCCCGCGCTGCCTACCGCGGCCCGCGCGACGAGCTGTTGCAACGCAAGGCGGCAGGTGAGGACGTAGCCGACCAGCTCGGCAGCCTGCTTACCCCGTTGGCCAACGCCTACCTCAAGGCCATTGACACATTCGAGCGCCGCCAGCGGCTGCTGTCGAACGCGACGCACGAACGCGCCACGGCCACGGCGGCGCAAAGCCGCATCGTGCTGCTGACAGGCACTGGCATTGCCTTGCTGATCGGCGTCGCCGCGGCACTGCTGCTGGCGCGCTCCATCACCCGACCGCTGGCGCTGGCCGCGCAACGCGCGGGCCAAATCGCGCACGGCGACCTCACACAACCCATCGAAGTGCAGGGCCGTGACGAAGCCGCGCAGCTGCTGGGCGCGCTGCGCGACATGCAGTCCAACTTGGCGCGGGTGGTCGCAGGCGTGCGTGCCAGCGCCGAAGGGGTGGCCACGGCCAGTGCCGAGATCGCCCAGGGCAACCAGGACCTGTCCGCGCGTACCGAAAGCCAGGCCAGCGCCCTGGAGGAGACCGCCGCCTCCATGGAGCAGCTGG
>DAMCAL010000247.1:0-2645 GCA_032059585.1 Burkholderiaceae bacterium | reverse complement strand
CCAGGCGCTGGCCTGACGCAGGCGGCCGGCCGCGGTGCGGCTCAGGCGGCCGGTGTGGGCGCGCCCTGGGCGCCGGCCCCGCCCGCAGGCCGCGCCTGGGCCCGCGCATCGGCCTGGTCGGCGCCCGGGCGGCCCGGGAATTGCACCCGGCTGACCGGCACCGCCAGTCGCACGTCCAGGTCTCGCAGGCGCGACAGCAGGTCGAGGTTGATGCGCTGCTGGATGTCCATGTACAGGTTGTAGTCCGGGTCCTGGACGATGTAGACCACCTCGTAGTCGAGCGAGCTGGCGCCGAACGCCTTGAAGTGGGCCCGATCGAAGCGCACCTTCGGCACGGCCTGGATGATTTCCGCCACCGCCTGCGAGACCTGCCCGGCCTTGTCCGCCGGCGTGTCCTGCGCGATGCTGAAGGCGAACACGATGCGGCGCTCGCGCATCACGCGGTAGTTGTTGATGGTCTGCTTGAGCAGGTCGGTATTGCCCATCACCACCTGCTCGCCGCTCAGCGCCTTGATGCGGGTGGTCTTCACGCCCACCTTCTGCACCGTGCCAGCCACCCCGTTGACGACGATGAAGTCGCCCACCTCGAAGGGCTTGTCCACGGCGATCGCCATGGAGGCGAACAGGTCGCCCAGAATGTTCTGCACCGCCAGCGCCACCGCCACGCCGCCAACCCCCAGGCTGGCCACGAAGGCCGTGATGTTCACGCCCAGGTTGGACAAGATGGCCAGCAGCACGGTCACCCACAGCAGCGTGCGCAGGCCCCACGACATCAGCGTGGCCGAGGCGCTGACCTGCCCGCCCCCGGTGTCGCCATGGTGCGCGCGGTAGCGCTCCACCGCCACCGTGACGGCGCGCGAGCCCCACAACCCGATTTGCACCGCCACCGCCAGGAACCACAGCTGGCTGACGCGCGTGTTCCAGCGCCCGGGCAGGTCGAGCAGGCCCAGGCCCACCAGCACGGCGGCCAGCAGGATCAGCAGGTGGCTGGTGCCGGCCAGCACGCGTGCCAGCAGCGCCGCGCCGCCGGTGGCGCGGTGCGTGCGCTCCTCGTGCCGGCGCACGCGCCGCTGGGCCCAGCGCAGCAGCACGGTCAGAAACAGATAGGTGGCCATGGCGGCCGCGGTGGCGATGAGCACGTTGGCGGCAGAAATGCCCCACAGCGCGTCCTCGTGCAACCAGTCCCAGTCGGGCAGATACTCCATCGGTGGCGACTCCTTCCTCGTGTCCGAACAGCACAAAACCAAACGCGCCACGGGAGCGAACCGGTGGCGCGTTGCAGCCGATGCTACCGCCCCCTGCCGGGCGCGGGCGTAGGTTCAGGCCGACGGCGACAGCGCCGGTCAGGCCTGCCCGCGCGCATCGCCCGCCCCACGCCAGGGGATTGAGGGCCCCCCGCATACAATGCCCGGCTGCCCGCGCGCAAGCCCCTGGTCCGCGCGCGCATCCATTTTTCCGATATCCGTCCTTTTCTCGGAGCCATTCGCCGTGCTGATTTCTTCTGCCTTTGCCCAGACCGCTCCCGCCGCCGCCGCCGAAGGCGGCATGATGGCGTCGCTCACCGGCATGCTGCCGCTGGTGCTGATGTTCGTGGTGCTGTACTTCATCATGATCCGCCCGCAGATGAAGCGCCAGAAGGAACACAAGGCCATGATCGATGCCCTGGCCAAGGGTGACGAGGTGGTCACCTCCGGCGGCCTGCTGGGCCGCGTCACGCGCATGGGCGAAGGCACGTTGCACCTGGAGATCGCGGCAGGCGTGGAAGTGCAGGTGCAGCGCGGCTCGGTCTCGCAGGTGCTGCCCAAGGGCAGCGTGAAGTGAGCCGCCAGGGCCCTTCTTCCGACTGTTGTTCACCCACCGCGACGGGGCAGGCCAGACAGCCGGCCCCGTCGCCCGTTTGCGAGGCAAGAGCGCAACCATGAACCGCTACCCTGCCTGGAAGTACGCCATCCTCGTGATCGCGCTGCTCATCGGCTTTCTCTACACCCTGCCCAATTTCTTCGGCGAAGCGCCCGCCGTACAAGTCTCCTCGGCCAAGGCCACGGTCAAGGTCGACACCGCCGTGCGCGAGCGCGTCGAGCAGGCGCTGGCCGCGGCCGGCGTGGCGTCCGACTCCATCGTCCTCGAAGGCACCTCGGTGCGGGCGCGCTTTGACACGCCCGACAACCAGCTCAAGGCCAAGGACGCCATCGAGCGCGCGCTGATCCCCGATGCGGGCGACCCGGCCTACATCGTCGCGCTGAACCTGGTCTCGCGCTCGCCCGACTGGCTCACCGCCATCCATGCGCGCCCCATGTACCTGGGCCTGGACCTGCGCGGCGGCGTGCACTTCATGCTGCAGGTGGACATGCAGGCGGCGCTGACGAAAAAGGCCGAGAGCTACGCCGGCGACCTGCGCACCGCGCTGCGCGAAAAGAGCATCCGCCACGGCGGCGTCTCGCGCGAAGGCCAGACGGTGCGCATCCGCCTGCGCGACGAGGCCCAGGTGACCGCCGCGCGCAACCTGATCGCCGACCAGTTCCAGGACCTGGCCACCACCAGCGCGCCCGACGGCGACGCCACGGTGCTGTCGGCCACCATCAAGCCCGAAGCGCTGCGCCGCGTGCAGGAGCAGGCGCTCAAGCAGAACATCACCACGCTGCACA
>DAMCAL010000246.1:0-2712 GCA_032059585.1 Burkholderiaceae bacterium | reverse complement strand
ACCAGCGCGCCGTAGGAGGTCACGTGCCGCAGCGGCGCGCGCAGGTCGTGCACCACGCGGCGCATGAACGCGTCCTGGGCTGCGGCCGCGTCGGCCCGGGGGTCCGGTGCGGTGTCCGGGCGCAGCGGGCTCGCGCCCATGTGCGGCATGGCCGATGCGCTCATGCCGCGGGCTTCTTGGCCGGGCGCTGCCAGTGCGCGATGCTGGTCTGGCGCCCCCGCCCCACGGTGAGCGCGCCCGGCGGCGTGCTCTTGGTCACGGTGGAGCCCCCGCCCACGGTACCCCCGGCACCGATGGTCACCGGCGCCACCAGCACGCAGTTGCTGCCGATGTGCACGTCGGCCTCGATCACCGTGCGGTGCTTGTTCGCGCCGTCGTAGTTGGCGGTGATGCTGCCGGCGCCGTAGTTCACCCGCTCGCCCACCGTGGCGTCGCCCAGGTAGGCCAAGTGGTTGGCCTTGGCGCCGTCGGCCAATTGCGAATTCTTCACCTCGACGAAATTGCCGATGTGCACCCCGCGCCCGAGCTGCGCGCCCGGGCGCAGCCGCGCGAACGGCCCGACCTGCGCGCCGTCGCCGACCTGCACGCCTGCGCCCTCGCCATCGATGTGCGTGTACGGCTGCACCACGGCGCCGGCTCCGATGCGGGCATTGGCGATGTGGCAATAGGCGCCGATGCGCACGCCTTCGCCCAGGTGCACCCGGCCGGTGAAGACGCAGCCGACGTCGATCTCCACGTCTGCTTCGCAGGTGAGCTCGCCCGCCGCGCCGCTGCGCGTGTCCTGGCGCAGGTCGAAGCGCGCCGGGTCGGCCAGGCGCGCGCCCTGCTGCTCCATCAGCGCGTGGGCGGCGCGCACCTGGTGGGCGCGCTCGAGCCCGGCGAGCTGCACCGGGCTGTTGACGCCCGCCACCTGCAGCGCGTCGTCGATGCAGTGCGCCACGACGGGCACGCCGTCCCGCACAGCCATGGCGACGATGTCGGTCAGGTAGTACTCGCCCTGCGCGTTGCCGGTGGATAGCTGCGCCAGCCACGGCCCCAGCCGGCGCGCCGGCACGGCCATGATGCCGCTGTAGACCTCACGAATTGCGCGCTCGGCGGCGCTGGCGTCCTTGTGCTCGACGATGCGCTCGACCTGCTCGCCGGCGCCGCGCACGATGCGGCCGTAGCCGCCCGGATCGGGCAGGCGCACCGTGAGCAGCGCGAGGCGCTCGGGCTGCGCCGCGGCGACCAGCGCGGCCAGGGTCTCGGCCTGGGTCAGCGGCACGTCGCCCGACAGCACCAGCACGGTGGCGTCGTCGCAGGCCAATTGCGGCACGGCCTGCTGTACGGCGTGGCCCGTGCCCAGTTGCGGCTCCTGGCGCACAAAGCGCAAGTCCAGCCCGTCCCGCGCCGCGAAGGCCGGACCGGCGGCGCAAGCGTGCTCCACCTCGGCCGCGCCATGGCCGGTGACCACGACCACGCGGCGCGGCTGCAGCCGGCTTGCCTGGTCCAGCACATGGTGCAGCAGTGGCCGCCCGGCCAGGCGCTGCAGCACTTTCGGGAGGCGGCTTTTCATGCGCGTGCCCTTGCCCGCGGCCATGATGATGAGGTCCAGTGGTGCTGCTGCTGTCATGCGGTCGACGTGAAGGAGGGAAGAGAAGCCGTGCGCGCCCTGGCGGTGCAGCGCGGCCCAGGAAACGGCCATTATCCGATGCGCATGGCAGCGGCTGGCGGGCCGCGCCGGCCTTTAATTGTCAAAAAGCATAGCTGCTTGCGCTTGCCCGGCAAGCCCTGGAGGCCTTTTTCTCTTGAAACGCGCGGCTCCGTTCAGGCGCCGCACACCTGCGCCGCCGGGCCTGCTGCGCGCGCAGGGTGGTCATGCGCCGCCGGCTCCTGCGCACTGCGCCATTGCCACTGCAGGGGGTGGTCGTCCAGCGGCTCCAGCACCACGTGCTGCCCGGGCTGCAGCCGCACGCTCTGGCCGGCGTGCAGCACCAGGTCGCCACTGTCGGCCAGCCAGCCGCCGGGGCCGCTGCCCAGCGTCAGCCAGGCGCGCCCGCGCAGCACGCGCAGCAGCACCGGCGCGGTGGCACGCAGGCTGCGCGCCGTGGCGGGCGCCAGCGTGCAGGCGCCCTCGGCAGCGACGGCGCGGTGCATGCATTGTTGTGTTTCGAGAACGGATACGGCGGTCATGGTGCGCTCCTGGCAAACCCTTGGGGTACAGGCAGTTTGCGGCGGCGCCGGGCACGCGTCCAATGAAATGCAGACCGCTGATCGATGCCCAAACCGCATCAGTTGCGCGATGATGCGCAGCCTCTCCTGCGCCCTTGCCGCCATGCACACGCCCAGCCCTTCTCCGCCTGCCCAGCACTTGCGCACCCGGCCGGTGTCCGTCGGCCACTGGCGCGCCTTCCTGGCCGTCGCGCGGCACCTGAACTTCCGCGCGGCCGCGCAGGAGCTGGCGCTGACGCAGTCGGCCGTGAGCCGGCAGATCCAGGCGCTGGAGGACGAGGTGGGCGTGCTGCTGTTCCTGCGGCACACGCGCGCCGTCGAGCTCACGGGCGCCGGCGGCCAGCTGCAGCGCGCGCTGGCCCCCGCGCTGGAGCGGCTGGACGCGGCGGTGCGCCAGGTGCGCCTGGCCTCGGGGCGGCGCAGCGTGGCCATCACCACCTGGGCCAGCTTCGCCTCGATGTGGCTGATCCCGCGCATGGAGCAGTTCCAGCGCGACAACCC
>DAMCAL010000245.1:0-2722 GCA_032059585.1 Burkholderiaceae bacterium | reverse complement strand
AGCTGCTGCTGGAGGACGACGGCCAGCAGCTGGTGCTGTGGCACGGCCCGCAGCCTGCCGCGCCGGCCCTGAGCGAGGTGCTGCGCAAGCACCCGGTGCGCCAGCTCATGGCGCTGGACGCGCCGCACCTTGCGCAGCGCATCAGCCAGGCGTACTCGCAAAGCGAGTCCAGCGCGGCGATGGTGGTCAGCGAGGTCGAGGAAGGCACCGACCTGTCGCGCATGATGCAGGAGCTGCCCGCGGTGGAAGACCTGCTGGAGTCCGCCGGCGACGCGCCCATCATCCGCATGCTCAATGCACTGCTCACGCAGGCAGTGCGCGACGGCGCCAGCGACATCCACATCGAGCCTTACGAGCGCCATTCGAGCGTGCGCTTTCGCGTGGACGGCACGCTGCGCGAGGTGGTGCAGCCCAACCGCGCGCTGCACGCGGCGCTGATCAGCCGGCTGAAGATCATGGCCGACCTGGACATCTCGGAAAAGCGGCTGCCGCAGGACGGGCGCATCAGCCTGCGCCTGGGCACGAGGGCCATCGACGTGCGCGTGTCGACGCTGCCCAGCGCGCACGGAGAGCGCGCCGTGCTGCGCCTGCTGGACAAGAGCGAGAACCGCCTGAGCCTGGAGTCGGTGGGCATGCAGGGCGGCGTGCTGGCGCGCATGGAGCAGCTGATCGGCCAGCCGCACGGCATCATCCTGGTGACCGGCCCCACCGGCTCGGGCAAGACCACCACGCTGTACGGCGCGCTGTCGCGCCTGGACGCCACGCGCAGCAACATCATGACGGTGGAAGACCCCATCGAGTACGAGCTGCCGGGCGTGGGCCAGACGCAGGTCAACAGCAAGATCGAGCTGACGTTCGCCAAGGCGCTGCGCGCCATCCTGCGCCAGGACCCGGACGTGATCATGATCGGCGAGATCCGCGACTTCGAGACCGCGCAGATCGCCATCCAGGCCTCGCTCACCGGCCACCTGGTGCTGGCCACGCTGCACACCAACGACGCGGCCAGCGCCGTCACGCGGCTGGTGGACATGGGCGTGGAGCCGTTCCTGCTCTCGTCGTCGCTGCTCGGGGTGCTGGCGCAGCGGCTGGTGCGCAAATACTGCCTGCAGTGCCGCGGCAGCGGGTGCGAGCACTGCGGCCACACCGGCTACGCCGGGCGCACCGGCGTGTTCGAACTGCTGGTGGTGGACGACGCCATCCGCGCGCAGGTCCACGCCGGCGCCGCCGAGGCCGACATCCGCGCGCAGGCGCTCGCCGGGGGCATGCAGCTGATGCGCGAGGACGGCCAGCGCCTGGTGGCCGCCGGCGTCACCAGCCCCGAAGAGGTGATGCGCGTGACGCGCGACTGACGCGGATTACACGCCAAAAAGGCCTCCAGCGCCCGCCAGTCAAGCGCTGAAAGCTATGCTTTTTGTAGCGATACGCGCTTGCGCACCAGGCCCTTTTGCAGCTCGCGCAGCAGCAGCACCACCTGGCGCGAGGCATGCTGGCAACGCTTGAACGCCTGCTCGGCGCGCAGCGCGTCGCCCGCCTCGGCGTGGGTCAGCAGGGCCGCGGCCTGCTGGTGGAAGAAGCGGTGGCGGCGCACCAGCATCTCGAAGGCGGGAAACTGCCCGAGCGCCGCATGGCCCGGTCCGTACAGCCATTGGCCCAGCTCCGAGCAGCGGTCGTCCACCACCACGTCCGGCTGCAGCCGCTCGTCGCGCTCTCCCTGCAAGGCCGCGCCCAGCCAGGGCAGCCAGCGTTCGTGCCCGACGATGGCCGCGTCGATGTCGAACTGCGCCACCAGGCGGCCCGCTTCGTCGTCGAACAGCACCGATGCCTCGGTGTCGCCAGTGGGCAGCGACGTCCAGTCCGACGGCGCGCGCAGCCGGTCGGCCTTGGGCGAAAACAGTCGGCTGAAAAACCCCATGGCAGACCCCTGGCTGGACGCGAAACCGCGCGGGGCGCCGGCCCGGCAAACCGGCGCGTCCCCTGCGGCGTGGACGAAGCCCCGGATTATCAGGGCTCGCTGCCCGGCACGGGCGACCGCAATTGTCAACAAGGCATTCACCCTGGTGCGTGCACAGCGGCGCGCAGGTCTTCACAATGGCCGCCATGAGCACCGACCGCCTCCCCCTCCTTTCCTTCCTCGACCTGGTGGCCGTGCGCGAAGGCGCCACCGTGGCCGAGGCCCTGGCGCTGGCCGTGCGCACCGCGCGCCAGGCCGAGGCCCTCGGCTTCCAGCGCTACTGGGTCGCCGAGCACCACAACATGCCCGGCATCGCGAGCTCCGCCACCGCCGTGCTGGTGGGCCACATCGCCGGCGCGACGACGTCGATCCGCGTCGGTTCCGGCGGCATCATGCTGCCCAACCACGCGCCGCTGGTGGTGGCGGAGGCCTTCGGCACGCTGGCCACGCTCTACCCCGGCCGCATCGACTTGGGCCTGGGCCGCGCGCCCGGCACCGACCCAGCCACCATGCGCGCGCTGCGCCGCGACCGCGTCGAGCGCGAGGAGGACTTCCCCCGCGACGTGGCCGAGCTGCAGCGCCTGCTGGGGCCGGTGCAGCCGGGGCAAAAGATCACCGCCGTGCCCGGCGCCGGCACCGAAGTGCCCATCTGGCTGCTGGGCTCGAGCCTGTTTTCCGCGCAGCTAGCGGCGCACCTGGGCCTGCCCTACGCCTTCGCCTCGCACTTCGCGCCGCGCATGCTGCACGCGGCCATCGAGCTGTACCGGCGGC
>DAMCAL010000244.1:0-2722 GCA_032059585.1 Burkholderiaceae bacterium | reverse complement strand
GGTAGGTCAGCACCGGCAGCGTCTGCGTGGTCAGCTTGTAGGTGCCGGGGCCGAACACGTCGGCCACCTGGCCTTCGTTGACGAAGACGGCCATCTGCGACTCGCGCACCACCAGGGTGCCGCCGTTCTGGATCTCCATGCCCTCCATGGGGAAGCGCCAGGCGAGCGTCCCGTCGCCGTCCTCGGTCCACTGGAGGATGTCGATGAACTGTTTCTTGATGAAGTCCATGAGGGCCATGGCGTGCTCCTGGTCGGAAAGAAGTGGCGGGGCGGACCGCAGGACCACGCCGTCAGGGACGGGGCGCTGCGCGCGGGCGCAGCCATCATAGCGACGCGCAGGGCGCGCCCTGCCGGCTCAGGCGCGCTCGTCCAGCAGGGCGCCGGCCATTTCCTGCGCGGTGCGCAGCACCAGCACGCCGGCCCGGAAGGCGTAGGTTGCCGCGACCTGCTCGACGGCCTCGCTCTCGAGCGAGACGCCCGGCTGCGGGGCCTGTACGACACCGGCTTGGACGCCGCCCTGTGCCGGCGCGGCCTGCAGTTCCGCCCGCTGGCGGTGAAAGCCCGGCGTGTGCAGGTTCGCCACGTTGTGCGCGCTGCTGGCCAGGCGCAACTGCGCCGCCTGCAGGCTGGAGGAAGCGGTGGCGATGAGCGCGGACATGGTCCCCAGGTTATCGGCAGCGGCGCGCCAGACTGAAGGGGCGGGCCGGATGGGCAGCCGTCACGCGGCGGCGTGCGCCTGGACGAGGCATTCCTGGAACAGCTGCGCCGCACGCGGGACGTGCGGCGCGCGGCGCATGATGCCGACGAAGCGGCAGTGGTAGCGGAAATGCTCCGGCCGCACCGCCTGCAGCCGTCCCTGGCGTTCAAAGCTTTGCGCGTAGTGGTCGGGCAAAAAACCCAGGAAGCGCCCGGACAGCACCAGCGTGGCGATCGACTCCTGGTCGAAGCCGGTGGCGCTGCGGGCCAGGCGTGCGCGGTGGCTCAGCTCCATGTTGGGTGAGTGGTAACCCAGCCCGGCGAACGGCCAGGCACGCAGCGCGTCCCAGGTGAGGGCGTCGTGCGCGGCACCGAACAGCGGGTGCCCGGCGCCGCAGTACAGCAGCATGGTCTCGCCGAACAGGTCGGTGTAGACCAGGCTCTGGGCGCTGCGGTGCGCGGGGACGATGCCGACGTGGAAGCTGCCGTCCAGCACGCCGCGCTCGATGGCCGGCAGCGCACCCACGTGCATCTGCAGCTGCACGTGCGGCGCCTGCGCCGTGAAGGCGGCGATCGCCTGCCCGACGCACGCGGCCGGGTTGCTGGCGGTCTTGTCGAACACCGCCACGGCCAGCTGCCCGCCCATGCGCGCGTGGATGTCGTCCACGCTGGCCAGAAAGCCGCGCACCGAGGCCAGCAGGCGCAGCGTTTCCTCGTACACGCGCTGGCCTTCCGGCGTGAGCGCGAACCCGGCGCGCCCGCGCCGGCACAGCGTCAGGCCCAGGCGCGTTTCCAGGTCCTTGACGTGGCGGCTGACGGTACTGGTGCCGATGTTCAGCTCCAGCTCGGCCGCCGACATGCCGCCGCACTCGACCACCGCCTTGAAGACCTGCAGCAGCCGCAGGTCCATGTCGGAGAGCTGGCCCAGCACCGCCCGGGGGCGCACGGCAGGGGTCGTCGATACTTGCATGGAGCCTCAAGTGAACGTGGATATTCGTTGCTTCATGAATTTAACACCGCCGCCCACAATGGCGGTTCCGATTCACCCGTTCCCCCGCCCTTGCCGTGTGCCTTGCACGGACTGACCAGAGGAGACCGCCATGTCCTTCGCCGTGATCGACGACCAGCCCGCCGCCCTTCCCGACGCTCCGCGCACGGACGCCGCCTGGCTGGACGCCCATTGGATGCCGTTCACCGGCAACCGCAACTTCAAGGCCAAGCCCCGCATGGTGGTGGCGGCCGAGGGCGCGTACTACACCGATGCCGAAGGCCGCAAGATCTTCGACGGGCTGTCGGGCCTGTGGTGCGCCGGCCTGGGCCACGGGCGGCGCGACATCGCCGAGGCCATCGGCCGCGCCGCCGCCACGCTGGATTACGCGCCGGCCTTCCAGTTCGGCCATCCGGCAGCGTTCGAGCTGGCCAACCGCATCAAGCAGCTCACGCCCGCAGGACTGGACCACGTGTTCTTCACTTCGTCCGGGTCGGAAGCGGCGGACACCTCGCTCAAGATGGCGCGTGCTTACTGGCGCGCCAAGGGCCAGGCCAGCAAGACGCGGCTGATCGGGCGCGAGAAGGGCTACCACGGCGTCAACTTCGGCGGCGTGTCGGTCGGCGGCATGGTCGGCAACCGCAAGACCTTCGGCCAGGGCGTGGAGGCGGACCACATCCCGCACACGCAGCCGCCGCTGGGCTCGTTCCACCGCGGCATGCCCGACACCGACGGCCGCGCGCTGGCCGACCGGCTGCTGGACGTGATCAACCTGCACGACGCCTCCAACATCGCCGCCGTCATCGTCGAGCCGTTCTCGGGCTCGGCCGGCGTGGTCATCCCGCCCGCAGGGTACCTGCAGCGCCTGCGTGACATCTGCACGCAGCACGGCATCCTGCTGATCTTCGACGAGGTCATCACCGCGTTCGGCCGCGCCGGCGGCTGGACCGGCTCGGAAGTCTTCGGCGTCACGCCGGACATCCTGAACTTCGCCAAGCAGGTGACCAACGGCGCCCAGCCGCTGGGCGGCTGCGTGGC
>DAMCAL010000243.1:0-2737 GCA_032059585.1 Burkholderiaceae bacterium | reverse complement strand
GCCGGCGGTGCCGATCATGTCGTCCATGACCACGCAGTTGCGGCCCTCGACCTCGCCGATCACGTGCATCACCTCGGACACGTTGGCCTTCGGGCGGCGCTTGTCGATGATGGCCAGATCGCAGCCGAGCTGCTTGGCCAGCGCACGCGCACGCACCACACCGCCCACGTCCGGGCTGACGACGATCAGGTCGTCGTACTTCTTTTGCACCAGGTCGCCCAGCAGCACCGGCGAGGCGTAGATGTTGTCCACCGGGATGTCGAAAAAACCCTGGATCTGGTCGGCGTGCAGGTCCATCGTCAGCACGCGGTTCACGCCCACGGCCTGCAGCATGTTGGCCACCACCTTGGCCGAGATCGGCACGCGGGCCGAGCGCGGGCGGCGGTCCTGGCGGGCGTAGCCGAAGTAGGGGATCACGGCACTGATGCGCTCGGCCGAGGCGCGCTTGAGCGCGTCGACCATGATGAGCAGCTCCATCAGGTTCTCATTCGTGGGCTGGCAGGTGGACTGCACCACGAACACGTCGCGGGCGCGCACGTTCTGCTTGATCTCCACGGTCACTTCCCCGTCGGAGAAGCGCCCCACGTCGACGGCGCCCAGCGTGGTGCCCATGTTCTGGGCGATCTCGCAGGCCAATGCCGGGTTGGCGTTGCCCGTGAAAACCATGAAATCGTTGTGATTGGCTTGCATGAGCAACTCGGCTGTCGGCTGGTAGCAGGTCCCGATCGGGACAGAAGAGGTTTGGCAGGGGAGGAAGGACTCGAACCCTCGCATGCCGGAATCAAAATCCGGTGCCTTAACCAACTTGGCGACTCCCCTACACAGGTCGGCTGGCGTGACCAGCCCACCCTGGTATCTTTCTCAATCCTGGACCCACCCGTGAAGCGGGTGAAGCCCGAGATTTTCGCACACTCTGACCTGCCAGGCTGCGGGTGCATCGTGCAGATCGACCGCGTGCGTCATTGGTGCAAACACCGCACTGCCAGAGCCTGTCATCCGCCCGTCCAGGCCTTTGGCGCCAAGCCACTTCAGGGCCTGGTCGACCGCGGGGCTTGTGGCCCGGGCGACAGGCTGCAGGTCGTTTCTTCCGAAACCGGTGGGTGCTGCAGCAAAGTCCGAGATTGTAGCACGGCCTGAATCGCGTTTCAGGAAAGGACTGGAAAATATCGTTTTCGTGTCCAGTCCGGTTTCGGGTTTGACCACCACGAAACGCGCGGGCTGCAGGGCGTGCGCTCCCTCGAGGGGGTGGATTATGTCACCGATTCCTTCGACCCAGGCGTTCGTGCCGCACAGAAAAAACGGCACGTCCGCCCCCAGGCGCACGCCGATGGCCTGCAACTGCGCGCGCGTCAGCCCCAGGTCCCACAGCCGGTTCAGCGCGAGCAATGTGGTGGCTGCGTCCGACGATCCTCCGCCCATGCCGGCCTGTGCCGGCACGCGCTTGTCCACGGCGATGTGGGCGCCGTGCGGGCATCCTGTAGCGCTTTGCAGCGCGCGCGCCGCGCGCAGGCACAGGTCATCGGCCGGCAGCGGCGGCCCCAGGTCCTCGCGCGTGACGGCGCTGCTGCCGGCGCGGCGCTCGAAATGCAGCGTGTCGCACCAGTCGATCAGCATGAAGACCGACTGCAGCAGGTGGTAGCCGTCCGTGCGGCGGCCGGTGATGTGCAGGAAAAGGTTGAGCTTGGCCGGAGCCGGCACGTCGTGCAGCGCGCGCATGGAAGGGCAACCAAAAGGGGAAAATCAGCGCTCGAGCACCACCCGCAGCGTCGCCTGCGGCGCGGGCGTGTGCCGCGTGGCGACCAGGCGCCCGTCCTCCAGGCGCGACAGGTCGGCCTGCCAGCCCGCGGCCGACACGGCGTTGCCGCCCAGCCAGGCGAACAGCGCCACGATGGGAACGTCGGTACCCGTCACGTCGCGCACGAGCTGCTGGAGCGAGTCGGATTCGCGCTGGCCGTCGCTGCTGCTGAGCAGGGCGTGCTGCGCCGTCCAGCGCAGTTCGGCGAGGGTGCTGCCCAGCGGCGTGTAGAGGGTGAGCGCGCCGCGGTCGGCAGAGCCGGTGAGCACGAAGCCGGCGCTGAACGAACGGGCCGCAGCGTCGTCCCCTTCCACCTGCACTGCCAGGCGGCCGCTCCAGTGGCCCGGAGGCGCAGCATCGGTGGCCGCGCGGGGCGGGCCGGCGCAACCGGCCACGAGGGCGCCTGCCAGGACCAGCAAGTTCAACCGCGTGCGCTCTGGCGCGAAAGGCGCGAACGGCTTGCGCATCAGGGTTGCGCCCCCAGGCGCTCGAGCGTCTGGCGCAGCGTGTCGCTGTCCTGGTTCAGCCGCTGGCCTTCGCGCCACGCCTCCAGGGCCTGGTCGCGCCGGCCCAGGCTCCACAGCACCTCACCCAGGTGCGCGGCGATTTCCGCGTCGGGCTGTGTGCGGAAGGCCTGCTGCAGCAGCTCCAGCGCGCGCTCGCGGTTGCCCAGGCGGAACTCGACCCAGCCGAGGCTGTCGGTGATGAAGGGATCGTCCGGCGCCTGCGCCAGCGCACGGGTGATGAGGTCGTGCGCTTCCTGCAGCCGTTCGCCCCGGTCGGCCAGCATGTAGCCCAGCGCATTGAGCGCATGGTGGTGCTCCGGCTGGCGCGCGAGGATCTGGCGCAGCAGCCGCTCGGACTCGCCGGGCTGGCCGGCCTTCTCCGCCAGCATGGCCTGGTCGTAGACCAGGTCGTCGTCCTCCGGGGCCAGGGCCACGG
>DAMCAL010000242.1:0-2818 GCA_032059585.1 Burkholderiaceae bacterium | reverse complement strand
TATGACGACTGCGTGCTGGTCATGCCCAGCACGCGCCAGGCGCGCGCGGGCGTCACGGTGGTGCGCTTCGCGCGGCGACGGCCGCTGTAGTTTGCTATTGTTTTTATAGCTGCCGGCGCTTGCAGGGCCGGCGCTGGAGCCGTTTTCTTGCGAAAAGGATGAGCCCGGTCGCGTCCCGTGCAGACCGGCAGCCCCTGGCCCGGCCTGCGCGGGCCGCCCGCGGCCTCATCCCTGCACGTGCAGGACGACCTCCAGGTACTCGCCCGGCACCACCAGCGAGTCCGGCCCTGCCGTGTTGTACTCCTCGAGCAGGGCCACGATGCCGCGCTCCAGCCGCGCCTGGCCGTCCGCGTCGAGCGCGGCGAACGCCTTGTGCGTCGGGCCGTACCAGTCGCGGAACATCTGCACCCAGTGGGCGGCGTCGCGGTAGCGGAAGTTGAACACCCGCCGCTCGGTCTGCACACGGGCGACCTGCGGGCCGAACAGCTCCCGCAGGTGCGGCTCGGTGCCCCACAGCGCGGGCGACGCGACGCCCGCCGGCGGCGGCACCTGCGCGCCGATCACCTGGAACAGGCGGCCGATGAAGCCCCCGGGTGTCCAGTTGGCCATGGCGATGCGCCCGCCGGGCCGCACCACCCGCAGCATTTCCCGCGCCGTGCGTGCATGGTCGGGCGCGAACATGCAGCCGAACGTAGAGAGCACCACGTCGAAGCGGTGGTCGGCAAAGGGCAGCTGCTCGACGTCCGCGACCTCGAAGCGCACGTCCAGACCCTCCGCTTCGGCGCGCAGGCGGCCCTTGTCGAGCAGCCCCGGCACGTAGTCGGTGGAGGTCACCTCGGCAAAGCGCCGCGCGGCAGCCAGCGTGGCGTTGCCACTGCCGGCGGCCACGTCCAGCACCTGCTCGCCGGCGCGCACGTCGGCCGCTTCGGCCAGCAGTTCGCCGACGATCTGCAGGGTGACGCCGATGCGCGCGAAGTCGCCGCTGGCCCAGGTGGCCTGCTGGCGCGCCTTGATGGCGGCGAAGTCCGGCTGCGCGGTCGGGGTGGCAACGGATTGAAGGACGGCTTCCATGGCGGTGCTCCTGGTCGTGGGAAGGTGGCCAGTTTCCTGGGATGGCCGCAGGGCCGCTTCACCGCGCGTCCTGAAAACATGATCAGATGTCCGCTTTGCAGGCGCTGGCCCCACGATGACGCCCACGGATCCCCTGTCCGACGTTCTGCGCCGCGTGCGGCTGCGCGGCGCTGCGTTCTTCTACGTCAGCTGCGGCGAAGAGTGGGTGTCCATGGCGCCGCCGTCGAGCACGGTGGCGCCAGCGGTGATGCCCGGGGCGGAGCACGTCATCGCCTACCACCTGATGGTGCGCGGCAACGGCTGGGCCGCGGTGCAGGGCGAGCCGCCGGTGCGCTTCACGGCCGGCGACGTGGTGCTGCTGCCCCGCGGCGACGGCCATACCCTGTCGAGCGCACCGGGGCTGGTGCCCAGGCCCGATGACGGCGCCTGGGTCTACCAGATGCGCCACGACCCCAAGCCCATCCCGGTCAGCTACCACCACGGCGTCGTCCACCCCGGCGCCGAGCTGCCGGCGCAGGAGGCCACGGCCGTGCTGGTCTGCGGCTTCATCGGCTGCGACGTGCAGCCCTTCAACCCGCTCATCGGCGCGCTGCCGCGCCTGCTGCACCTGCCCGCGGCAGGGGTCGGCGCCTGGGTGGCGCCGGCCCTGCAGCAGGCGGTGGCCGAATCACGCGAGCACCGCTCGGGCAGCGGCGCGGTGCTGGAGCGGCTGAGCGAGATGGTGTTCGTCGACGCCGCGCGCCGCTACCTGGCCTCGCTCGACGACGCGGCCACGGGCTGGCTGGCCGCACTGCGCGACCGCCGTGTGGGGCATGCGCTGGCATTGATGCACGAGCGCCCGGCCGATGACTGGAGCGTGGACCGGCTGGGCCACGCGGTGGGGCTGTCGCGTTCAGCCCTGCACGAGCGCTTTCTGTCGCTGGTGGGCCAGCCGCCCATGCAGTACCTGGCGGACTGGCGCATCCAGTGCGCCGCCTCGCTGCTGCGGCACAGCGATGCCCCGGTGCTGGTGGTGGCGCAAGAGGTGGGCTACGACTCCGAGGCCGCGTTCTCGCGCGCCTTCAAGCGCATGGTCGGGCAGCCGCCCGCCACCTGGCGGCGCGCACAGCGGCAGCATGCGCCAGCGTCCGCACCGGCGTAGCGGTCTGCTGCCGCCGTGCGCGCGGGCCTGATGGCCCGCAGGCCGGTCATCGTGAATTCTTCGCGCAGTGCTCTGTATGCCGCGAATGGCGATCCGTGGAAGGGTGCCGCCCGCAACGCCGCCTGGGCCACGCGCGAGGCGCTGGAAGCCGCGCGCGGCTGAGGCAAAGCACGCGCGGGGCCAAACGCTGCGCCCGCCTGCCCCCGCCTGCGCATGGCAGCGCATCAGCACGCAGCAACAATACACAACTACCAAATTGATAGCTGCTGGCGCTTGCTGCATAAGCGCTGGAGCCGTTTTTTGCTACAAGTACCGCTGCAGGTAGCGCCCCGTGTGGCTGGCCGGATTCGCCGCCACGTCCTCGGGCGTGCCCTCGGCCACCACCGTGCCGCCGCCCGCGCCGCCTTCCGGGCCCACGTCGATGACCCAGTCCGCGGTCTTGATCACGTCCAGGTTGTGCTCGATCACCACCAGCGTGTTGCCCGCGTCGCGCAGGCGGGTCAGCACCTGCAGCAGCAAATCCACATCAGCGAAGTGCAGCCCGGTGGTCGGCTCGTCCAGGATGTACAGCGTGCGGCCGGTGTCGCGGCGCGACAGCTCCTGCGC
>DAMCAL010000241.1:0-2892 GCA_032059585.1 Burkholderiaceae bacterium | reverse complement strand
CGGTAGGTGAACATGCCGCTGCGCCGAAAGCCCTGCGCCACCAGTTCCGAATAGACCGTGTTCTGGATCAGGTGGCTGGGCGTGGCGACCTGCGAGCGGGCCTGCCGGCGCGGCAGGTAACTGCACGGGTAAGGCGCCGTGGCATAGAACTGCAGGCTTTGCAGTGGAAGGTCGTTGAGTTGCGTCACGCGGCTTGCACAGGCAGAAGTTCGTCCCAGTATAGGGAGCTCCAGTCCCAGGAAAAGTCGGACAGCGTGCTGGCCTGCGCCACGTGCGCGAGGAAGGGCGCGCGCGGCATTTCGCGGGCGCCGAGCGAGGCCAGGTGCGGCGTGTTCTGCTGGCAGTCGATGAGTTGCACGCCCGCGCGCCGGGCCAGGCAGACCAGCGCCGCCAGGGCTATTTTTGACGCATCGGTGGCGTGCGCGAACATCGACTCGCCAAACACCGCCCGGCCCAGCGCCACGCAGTACAGCCCGCCCACCAGCCGGCCGTCCACCCACGTCTCGACGCTGTGGGCATGGCCGGCGGCGTGCAGCGCCTCGTAGGCAGCGACCATCCCGGGCACGATCCAGGTGCCGGCCTGGCCGGCGCGCGGGGTGGCGGCGCAGGCGCGGATGACCGCGGCGAATGCGCTGTCCACCCGCAGCTCGCAGCCCGGCGTGGTGCGAAACCGCTGGACGGTTTTGCGCAGCGACCGGTGCAGGCGGAACGCGGCGGTGGGCAGCACCATGCGGGGCTCGGGGCTCCACCACAGGATGGGCTGGCCTTCGCTGAACCAGGGAAACGTGCCCTGCGCATAGGCCTGCTTCAGGCGTTCGACGGAGAGCGTGCCGCCGGCTGCCAGCAGGCCGGGAGCGGGCGAGCGGTCGTCCCAGGCATGCTGGGGCGGCGGTAGCGGGTCTTCGGGCCGCAGCCAGGGCAGCGGAAGGCTCATGGAAGAGGGCCGTCCGGCCAGGCGGCCGCGGCCGGGCCGCCATAGGCGCGCTCGACCCGGGCGACGCGGATTTCGTAGTGCGCATACCAGGTGCTCTGGCCGCGCGCCTGCGCTACCAGGTGCTCCAGATGCGCCTTCCAGCCGGTGATGGCCTCGGCACTGGCCCAGTAGGAGACGGTGATGCCGAAGCCGTCCGCGTCCCGCGCGCTCTCGGCGCCCAGGTAGCCTGGTTGCGTGCTGGCCAGGGCCGCCATGCGCTCGGCCATTTCGGCATACCCGTGGTCGCCCGGCGTGCGCCGCGACGAGAAGATGACCGCGTAGTACGGCGCCGCCGGGGTACGCGAAAACGCGGGGTCGAAGGCCATGGGGAGCGGTGGGCAGAAGGAAGGGTTCGGCTATTTCACCATGGAACCGGCGCCCGCCTGCCCGCAGGAAGGGGCGCACTTGCGCCCCGCACCGGGCGCGGGTGGGCTCAGTCCTCGACGTACCAGGCGTCCTTGAGCTCGCTCACGGTCACCTCGGCCACTTCGGGCTGGGCCGACAGCCAGGTCTGCGCAGCCTGGCGGTCCTCGTCGGTGGACGAGCCGCGCAGGTAGCCGGTCACGAAGCCTTCGCGCACCCAGCCGGCGGCGGCCAGGTTGCGGGGCACCAGCAGCTCGCGCACCATGCGGTCCATCAGCGCGACCTGCTCGTCCTCGGACAGCTCCTGCTTCACCTGCACTTCGTACTCGAAGCCGAATTCCTGGAACTCGCCCACGCGCAATTTTTTGCGGAGGCGGCGGCTGCGTTGCTTGTTCGGCGGCAAGGACATGGCGTGTGTGCTCTTTCTGTGGGTCTGTCGATCAGGGGAAATGCGAAGCCCCATGATGACAGAGCCGTGCAAAGCCCCGCCCGGGGTGCGGATGGCGCGCCCTGGCCCGTCCGCGCGCGCTGAAAGCTGCAACACGCTGACGGTGCAGTCGCTGTTCTTATGGCCTCCGCCGAGCAGGGGACCGGGATGCGCCCGTCCTGGCTCCTGACAGGATGACCCGCTGCGCGCCGGCCCCGGCGGCACCCGGCGAGCGGTTCAGAATGCGCCCATGCGGCTGCAACCGTACGAACGCGTGGACGACACGCCTTTTTCCACCACCCGCGAGGATCTGCTGCGCCTGCGCGGCCGCCCGCGCAGCGAGGAGCGCAACACGGTGGGGCTGACCGCGCTGGACTATGGCGACGTGGTGTACCGCTTTCAGGACTGCGGGCGGCTGGAGGAAATATCGGCCTGGGCGCCGGTGCTGCATCTGCGGGCGGTGGCGGTGCCCTTCGGTGCGCTGGAAGGCTTTGTGCGAGAGCGCGACCCCATGGTCTTCGAACGCGCGGGGTTCATCGTCAGCCCCGCGCTGGGCATCGCGTTCGTGCCGGCTGAGCCGTGCTGGCTGACGGCGCTGGCGCGCCACTGCCTGGGCGCATGGGAAGCGCTGCGCGTCGGCTGAGGCCGGGCTTGGCTTTCGAACCGTCCGGGCCGTGCTGACAACGGGAGGGCGACCGGCTAAACCGCCCCCTGACCGCGCTACCTTGCACAGTGCCGCGTGCGTGTACGGTGGCGCGGGCGGGTCTGTGTGAAGAATGCGGGCCTGTCCCCTTCACGCCAACACCGATCCACGTGCCTCCTCCAAACCCCGCCTCCGCCCCCGCCGCCCGCGGCCAGCCGCGCGCCCTGCGCGCGCTGCTGCCCTTCCTGCGACCGTACCGCTGGCCCATCGCCGCCGCGCTGGCGCTGCTGGTGCTGGCGGCGTTGGCCACGCTGGCCTTTCCGATGGCCCTGCGCCAGTTGATCGACCAGGGCCTGCCCGGCAGCGGCGGCGCTGCCGATTCAAGCGCGCTGCGCCGCCAGTTCGCGCTGCTGTTCGGCGTGGCGGTAGCGGTGGGCGTGTTCTCGGCCGGGCGCTACTACGCCATGAGCTGGCTGGGCGAGCGCG
>DAMCAL010000240.1:0-2934 GCA_032059585.1 Burkholderiaceae bacterium | reverse complement strand
GGGGCCGAGTACTGGAAGTACGACACCCTGGGCACGCTGGGCTGGCACCGCATCCCCATGGTGCAGGTGAGCGCCGACACCATCGAGATCACCCTCACCGATGGTGGGCAGGGTGACGTTGACGGGCAGGCCGATGGCACCATCACCGACCCTGGCGGGCTGGCCGTGCTGGCCGCGCCGTCGCCCGGGCCGGGTGGCGCGGCTGCCATCCCGACGCTGTCGCCCTTTGCGCTCGCGCTGCTGGCCGCCGGGCTGGGGCTGCTGGGCTGGCGCCGCCGCGGCCACTGATCTGGGCGAAAACGGCTGCCAGCGCAGGCGGAGTCTGCGCTGGCAGCTCACTTTTTTGATAGCGGCACAAGCAGGCCGGAGCGCGTATCCTTGGCCTGTCTTATGAATTCCCTGCAACTCTTTCTGCCCTGCGCCGCCGGCGTCGAGGGCTTCCTGGCCGACGAGGCCCACCGGATCACCGGCCTGGCGGGGCACGACCTGCTCACCGGGCGCGGCGGCGTGCTGCTGAACGCCGGCTGGCGCGACGCGCTGCGCCTCAACCTGGAAAGCCGCCTGGCCCAGCGTGTGCTGGTGCAGCTGGCCCAGCGTCCCTACCGGGGCGAGAACGACCTGTACGCGCTGGCCGGCGACGTGGCCTGGGAGATCTGGTTCACCCCGCGCCAGAGCTTCAAGGTCGAGGTGACCGCGCAGCACAGTCCCCTGAAGAGCCTGAACTTCGCCGCGCTGCGCGTGAAGGACGCCATCGCCGACCGCTTCCGCGCCAAGACCGGTGTGCGCCCGGACGTGGAGACGCGCTGGCCCGACGTGCGCATCCACCTGCACCTGACGAACGAGCACGCCACGCTTTACATCGACACCAGCGGCGAGCCCCTGTTCAAGCGCGGCTGGCGGGAGGACAAAGGCGACGCGCCGCTCAAGGAAACCCTCGCCGCCGCCATGATCGCCGCCACCGGCTGGGATCCGCATGGGCCCGACCCAGAGCCGCTGTACGACCCGTGCTGCGGCAGCGGCACCGTGGCCATCGAGGCCGCGCAAATCGCCTGCCGCATCGCGCCGGGCCTCACGCGCCGCTTTGGCTTCGAAAAGCTCCTGCCGCACCAGCAGCATGTTTGGTCTGCTATCAAAGAAGAAGCTGCCGGCGAAGTCATGGCGCCTGCTGCGGCCATTTTCGGCAGTGACATCGCGCACCGCATGGTGGACTTCGCCCAGCGCAATGCCGAGCGCGCCGGCGTGGCCCATGCGCTGCAGCTGCGCGGCGGCGACGCGCTGCAGCGCATGCCGCCCAGCCAGCAGCCGGGCGTGCTGCTGCTCAACCCGCCGTACGGCGAGCGCATCGCCGCCGCTGGCAGCGCCGGGCGCAACGCCGAGGAGCGCGCCCGCGCGCGCAGCGCCGGCCACGGCGGCGGGCGCGAGAGTGCACAGGTCGAGGACGGGGGCGACTTTTTCGCCCAGCTGGCCACGCACTGGAAGCGTCACTATGCCGGCTGGCAGGCCTGGCTTCTCACGCCCGACCTGAAGCTGCCCAGCCGCATGCGCCTGAAGGAGTCGCGCCGCGTGCCGCTGTGGAACGGGCCGATCGAGTGCCGGCTGTTCCGCTTCGACCTGGTGGCCGGCTCGGCCCGCGAGCGCACCGCGCCCCCGCCTGCGGCCGATGGTGCCTGAGCTGCGGCTGCCGGCCGCGCCGGCTCCCGGCGAGCCTGTGCGCGCGCTGGTGGTGGACACCAACGTGGCGCTGGACCTGCTGGTGTTCGCCGACCCGGGCGTCGCCGCACTGCGCACGCTCCTGCAGGCCGGCCGCCTGCGCTGGATCGCCACCGGCCCGATGCGCGACGAGCTGGCCTGCGTGCTGGCCTATCCCCACATCGCCGCGCGCCTGGCTGCCGCCGGCCTGGCCGCGCCCGGCGTGCTGGCCGCCTTCGACGCACAGGTTCAGCCGGTGCCCGAGGCGCCGCGCGCCAGTTGCGTCTGCCGCGACGCGGACGACCAGAAGTTCATCGACCTGGCGGCCGCGCATGCGGCGGTGCTGCTGTCCAAGGACGGGGCGGTGCTGCGCCTGCGCCGCCGGCTGCAGCAGTTCTACGGTGCGCACGTGGCCGCGTCCGTGGGATGGGAGGCGCCGGCCGCGGCATGAGCGCCGCAGCGCCGGCTGCGCCGGGGCTCAGGCGTCGAACGTGAAGCCCTCGGCCGGGTGCAGCGCCCAGCGGCCGTCCCCCTGCAGCGCCAGCACGCGCGTGTGGTGCGCCAGCACTGCCGGCCGGTGCGCGATGCTGATCACGGTGGCGCCGCCTGCGCGCAGGCGCTGGTACAGCGCGGCCTCGCTGGCGCTGTCCAGCGCACTGGTGGCCTCGTCCAGCACCACCACGCGCGGTGCATGCACCAGCACCCGGGCGAAAGCCAGGCGCTGCTGCTCGCCCACCGACAACTCCTTGTCCCACTCGCGCACCGCATCCAGCCCACCCACGCGCGCGGCCAGGTCGGGCAGCTGCACCTCGGCCAGGATCTCCTGCAGCCGCGCATCGTCCAGCGCCGCGCGCTCGGCCGGGTACAGCAGCTGGCTGCGCAGCGTGCCCGGCTGCATGTAGGGCCGCTGCGGCAGGAAGAACATGTCGCCCTGGGGCGGGTGCTGCACGCGGCCTTCGCCCGTGCGCCACAGGCCCGCGATCGCGCGCAGCAGCGAGCTCTTGCCGCAGCCGCTGGGGCCGGTGATGAGCAGCGCCTCGCCTTCCTGCAGTGCCAGCGCCAGATCGCGCACCAGCAGCCGGTTGCCCTGCGGGGTGTACAGCGTCAGGCCCTCGATGGCCAGGTGCGGCCCCTCGGCGGTGACGATGTGCGCGCCCGGCGCAGCGGGCGGCTGTGGTGGCAGCGGGCGCTGCGCGGCGGCCACGGGCTCGGGCAGGCCACGCCGGCGCGCGCGCCGCTGCAGCC
>DAMCAL010000239.1:0-2963 GCA_032059585.1 Burkholderiaceae bacterium | reverse complement strand
TCACCACGCTGCTGGCGCTGGTGCCGTTCGCCACCGTGGCGCTGGCGGTGTTCACTGCGTTTCCGGCGTTCGGGCGCATGCAGCAGGTGCTCGAGCGCTGGCTGATCGACAGCCTGATCCCTGCGACCATCGCCCGCCAGGTGCTGGACTACATCACCCAGTTCGCGCTGCAGGCCAGCAACCTGGGCGGTGCGGGGTTCACCTTCCTGACCGTGACGGCGTTGGCGCTGATCCTGACCATCGACCGCACGCTCAACAACATCTGGCGCGTGCGCCGGCTGCGCCCGCTGGGCCAGCGGGTGCTGATCTACTGGGCGGCGCTCACCCTGGGGCCGCTGGTGCTGGCGGGCAGCCTGGCGCTGACCAGCGCGGTGGCCACGGCGGCCTCGCGTGGGTTCGGCTCGTCACTGCCGGGCGGTGCGCGGCTGCTGTTCGACACCATCGAATTCCTGGTGCTGACCACCGGCATGGCGGCGCTGTACCACTACGTGCCCAACACCCAGGTGCACCGGCGCCACGCCTGGGTGGGCGGGGTGTTCGTGGCCGTGGGCATCTCGCTGTCCAAGAACATCCTGGTGCTGTACCTGGCCACCGTGCCCACCTATTCAGTCCTGTACGGCACCTTCGTCACGCTGCCCATCCTGCTGCTGTGGATCTACGTGGCCTGGGTGGTGGTGCTGCTGGGCGCGGTGGTCACCGCCTACCTGCCCAGCCTGCTGGCCGGCGTGGCGCGTCCGGTGGGGGGGCCGGGCTGGCCCTTCCTGCTGGCGGTGGAGGTGCTGCAGCATTTGCACGCCGCGCGCCGTGGTCCCGCGCACGGGTTGACCGCCGTGCAGCTCGCCTATGCGCTGCGGGTGGATGTGCTGCAACTGGAGCCGGTGCTGGAGACGCTCACCAGCCTGGACTGGGTGGCGCAGATCCACGAAAGCGACACCGGCGCGCCCGACACGCCCGACGCTCGCTACGTGCTGCTCGCGCACCCGGGCGAAACCGCCATGCAGCCGCTGGTGCAGCGCCTGCTGGTGGCGCGCGATCCGGCGCTGGAGCGCTTCTGGCACCACACCGGCCTGGAAATGCTGACCCTGGCCGACGTGGTGGAACGCCCCGAAGAGACGCGCCAGCCACCGGGCGTGCTATTGAAAAAATAGCTGCCAGCGCTTGTACCGCAAGCGTTAGGGCCCGTTTTTGTTCATAGTAACGGCGGCCGATGCGCCGTGCAGCGCAGCCCCTTCGAGCGTGGCCGGATAGGGCCCTGCGACATAGTCCCCGCAGGCCAGCAGGCCACGCGCGATCGCCAGCGGGGGGCGCGCCAGGCCCGGGGTGCACAGGAAGGTGGCGCGCCGCTCCACCACCGTCTGCACCACGGTCAGCCCTGGCAGCGACAGCTCGCGCGCTGCCTGGGCCAGCACCGCCCGCTCCAGCGCCGCCCGCTCGCCGTCGAAGGCGCTGACCACGAAGGCCAGCAGGCCGAAGGTGCCATCGAGCCGTCCGCGGTCAAAGACGAACTGCGCCGGTGCACTGCGCAGCGCGAGCATGGGCACAGCCAGCAGCGGTGCATGCGCCGGCGCGTGGGCATACACCGTGGCGATGGCGCCAAAACGCAGCGCCCGGGCGGTGTCCGCCCAGGCCAGCAGGGAAGGGCGCTCGGCAGCGGGCACATCGGCCGTCGCCACCAGGCGCGCAGCCTCGCTGCTGGTGGTGCCCAGCAGCACTGCGTCGAACGGCTCGCCGTCCACCTGCCAGCCGCTGCTGCCGTGCGGTGCGCGTGCCAGCGCCTGCACGCGCCGGCCAGGCTGCACGGCGTGGCCGCGGGCCACGAGCCAGCGCGCCGCCGCATCGGGCAGCAGCGCGCCCAGGTCGGTGCGCGGCAGCAGCAGGTTGGAGCCGCCCTGGCCGGCGAACAGGCTGTCGCGCAGCACGCGCAGGAAGGTCTGGCCGCAGGCCTGTTGCGCCGGCGTGTTCAGTGCCGACACGCACAGCGGATCGATGAACTCCCGCAGCAGCCGCGCAGGCAGCCCCGCGCACAGATCCGCGACGCTGGTCTGCGGCGCGCAGGAAAAGCCCGCCAGCCGCCAGCGCACCGCGTGCGCCAGCAGCGCCAGGCGCTCGCCCACGCTCCAGCCACGCGCGCGCCAGATGCCCACCAGTGCATCCCAGGGGGGCGGCGCATCGGGCAGCGCCAGCCCCGAGCCATCGGCAAAGCGCAGCGCCAGCGGCACGCGCAGCAGCGCGCCCCGCGGGTCCACCCCCACCGTGCGGATGAGGTCCAGGCACTCGGCATAGGCGCCGATGAGGATGTGCTGGCCGTTGTCCAGCCGCACTGCGCGGCCGTCCGGCAAGGCGGCGTCCAGGCCGCGTGCGCGCCCCCCCAGGCTGCGGCTGGCCTCCAGCACCGTGACCGCGTGGCCGGCCTGCGCTGCCCGCACCGCAGCCGCCATGCCGCCCCAGCCCGCGCCAACGACCGCAACCTTCATACGGCGCCGTGCCTGCCCATGACACGGCACACCACAAACGCAACGCGCGGCTTCGGCCTGTGCCGGCCACGCCCGTCCCAAGCGCCACACACCACCCGCCCCGGGTGCGTCCCCGCCAGCAGACGGCGCGCGGAAAGAGGGCGGAAGGCCCGCAGGGCCTCAGGCGGGTGCCTCACAACTTGCCCAGCGCCTGCACCTTCCACGCCAGCCACAGCTTGCGCAGCGGCGTCAGGCTGGTGCGCTGGTGCAGGACCTGGAAGCCGTCGGCGGCGATCTCGGCCAGCAGCGTGCGGTAGATGCTGGCCATCATCAGGCCCGGCTTTTGCGCCCGCCGGTCGGCGGCCGGCAGCAGCGCCAGCGCTTCGTCGTACAGGCCCTGCGCGCGTTCGCACTGAAAGCGCATCAAGGCGGCGAAGCGGTCGGAATACTGGCGCTGGGTGATCTCGCTGGCCTTCACATCGAACTGCTGCAGTTCGCTGATCGGCAGGT
>DAMCAL010000238.1:0-2982 GCA_032059585.1 Burkholderiaceae bacterium | reverse complement strand
GCGCAGCAGCACCCACGGCCGCATGGACCAGGACGAGTAGTTCTTGTTGCCGATGTAGAGCTGGAGCATGTCAGTCCTTTCGTTACGGTCAAGCGCAAAGCTTGTCATTCAAATGGCCGCGGAGCAGGCCATGCCAGCAGACGCCGTGGGTCCAGCTTCGCCGGTCCACCAGCGTGGTCCCCCTTCCAAGCGGAGCGTCAGGGAAGGGGGAAGCGGCGCCAGCCGCTCAGGGGGTTGTCCCTGCCACCGGCCAGACCACCCCGTTGTCGTTCAGGATGGCGTCCAGCGGCATGTCGTGTGCCTGCGGCTCGAAGTCATCCAGATAGCCGACGGTATAGCCCAGGCCCACGGTCGCCGGACGCGGCTGCAGCGTGGCCAGGGTGCGGTCGTAAAAACCGCCGCCGTAGCCCAGCCGGTATCCGCCCGGCCCGTAGCCCACGCAGGGCACGAACAGCAGCGTGGGCACCAGCGCCTCGGTGTCCTTCGGTTTCGGGATGCCGTAGGCGTCCTCCTCCATCGGGCAGCCCGGGTACCAGGCGTGGAAGGTGAGCGTCTTGTGCACCTTGTCCACCACCGGCAGGCCGATGCGCCGGGGCTGCGGCTCGTCCAGCAGCTCGCCATCCTCCTTCCAGCGGTGCAGCGCCGGCAGGGGGTCGAACTCGCCCTTGATGGGCCAGTAGGCGCCGATCACGGTGTCGGGGCGCTCGACCAGCCAGATGCGCAGCACGCGCTGCAGCCGCTCGGCGCGTGCCATCCGGTCAGGCAGGTGCAGGCGTTCGTTCACCAGGGCGCGTCGCAGGGCTGCTCGGTCCATCACATAATTTCCCGAATGAAGATGAGAAAGCAATGGCTGGGGATTTTGACACCGCTGCTCGCCGCGGCGGTGCTGGGGGCGGCCACGCCGTCGGTGCAGGCCCAGGGCGCGGCCTTCGCGTCCGGCGACGAGGCGCTGCTGGAGATGCAAAAGGCCTTCCGCAAGGGCGACAAGGCGCGCCTGGCGACGCTGCTGCCGGCCACGCGCGGGCACCCGCTGGAGCCCTGGGCCGCCTATTGGGAGCTGCGCGCGCGGCTGGACGAGGCGCAGCCGCCGGAGGTGGACGCCTTCTTGCACCGCTTTGCCGGCAGCTACCAGGAGGACCGCCTGCGCAACGACTGGCTGCTGCTCCTGGGACAGCGGCGCGACTGGGAGCGCTTTGCCGAGCACCACCCGCGCTTTCGCATGAACGACGACCGCGAGGTGCGCTGCTACGCGCTGACCATCGAGCACCTGCGCGGCGCGGCAGGCGAGGCGGCTGCCGCCGAGGTGCTGGGCAACTGGTATGCGCTGCGCGACGCCGACGACGGCTGCGCCAACGCCGCCGCCGAGTTGCTGGGCGCCAAGAAGATCAAGCCCATCGACGTGTGGCGCAAGGCGCGCCTGGCCGCGGAGGTCAACCGCCCGCGGGCCGTGCGCCGGGCGGTGGAGATCGTCGCGCCCGAGGCGCTGGCGCAGCTAAACGAGGCCCTGGCCTCGCCGCCGAAGTTCCTCACCGGCCGCGCCACCGCGCGCGGGAAGGAGCGCCAGGAGCTGGTGGTGCTGGCGCTGGCGCGCATGGCCGCTTCGGACGTGCACGGCGCCGCGCGGCTGCTGGACGCCAAATGGGGCGTGCACCTGTCGGCCGAGGAGCGCAACTGGCTGTGGGGGCTGATCGGCAAGCAGGCGGCGCTGTCCCTGTCGGACGACGCTTTGGGCTACTTCGCCCGCGCCAGCCGCGACGCCGACCTGACCGACGACATGCTGGGCTGGAAGGTGCGCGCCGCGCTGCGCGCCGGGCAATGGAAGACCGTCGCCAAGACCATCGACGCGATGAGCCCGGCCGCCCAGGAAGACGCCACCTGGACCTACTGGCGCGCCCGCGCCTGGATGTCCGACCGCCCCGGCGACGAGCAGCGCGCCCATGCCCGCCAGCTCTACGAGCGCATCGCCGGCACCACGGGCTTCTACGAGCAGCTCGCGCTGGAGGAGCTGGGCACGCGCATCGCGCTGCCGCCGCCGCCCGCGCCGCTCACGCCCGGGGAAAAGGCCGCCGCGCGCGCCAACCCGTCGCTCAACCGCGGGCTGTACGCCATCTTGCTGGGCCTGCGCAGCGAGGGCGTGCGCGAATGGAACTACGCGACCAACCTGCACGCCCCCGGCGGCATGGCCGAGCGCGAGCTGCTGGCCGCGGCCGATTTCGCCTGCGAGCAGCAGGTCTGGGACCGCTGCATCAACACCAGCGAGCGCACCCGCACCAGCATCGACATGGCCCAGCGCTTTCCCACGCCGTTTCGCGACGCGGTGCTGGCGCACTCGCGCGCCATCGGGCTCGACCCGGCCTACGTCTACGGCCTGATCCGCCAGGAAAGCCGCTTCATCATGGACGCGCGCTCGGGCGTGGGCGCGTCGGGCCTGATGCAGGTCATGCCGGCCACCGCGCGCTGGACGGCCAGGAAGATCGGCCTGGAGGGCTTCGCGCCGGACCAGATCAACGACCGCGACACCAACATCACCATCGGCACGGCCTACCTGAAGCTGGCGCTGGACGACTTCGACGGCTCCATGCCGCTGGCAGCGGCCGCGTACAACGCCGGGCCGGGGCGGCCGCGCAACTGGAGGAACGGCCCGGTGCTGGATGCGGCCATCTGGGCCGAGAACGTGCCTTTTGCGGAAACGCGCGACTACGTCAAGAAGGTGCTGGCCAACACGGTGAACTATGCGGCGTTGCTGACCGGGCAGCCGCAGTCGCTCAAGGGACGGCTGGGCACGGTGGGGCCACGCGTGGCGGCGGGCGAAGATCCGAGCAAGGAATTGCCTTGAGCTATTTATTTTGTAGCTGGTGGCGCTTGGTTGGCGTGCGTTTGGGGCCTTTTTAACTGTTGGCTTTTGCTGGTGTGGCTGGCCGGGACTCGCCCCGGCGGGCGACTTCCTTTCTTGCCCGTGCAAGAAAGGAAGCAAAGAACACG
>DAMCAL010000237.1:0-3056 GCA_032059585.1 Burkholderiaceae bacterium | reverse complement strand
CCCGCGCTGCCGTGGAAGAAGGCATCGTGGCCGGCGGTGGCGTGGCCCTGCTGCGTGCGCGCCAGGCCATCGGTGACCTGAAGGGCGACAACGCCGAGCAGGACGCCGGCATCAAGCTGGTGCTGAAGGCCATCGAGTCGCCCCTGCGCGAGATCGTGGCCAACGGCGGCGGCGAGCCTTCGGTGGTGGTGAACAAGGTGCTCGAAGGCTCCGGCAACTTTGGCTACAACGCCTCCAACGACACCTACGGCGACATGCTGGAGATGGGCATTCTGGACCCGACCAAGGTGACCCGCACCGCGCTGCAGAACGCTGCGTCCGTCGCCTCGCTGCTGCTGACGACCGAAGCCATGGTCGCCGAGGCACCGAAGGAAGAGTCCGCCGGCGGCGGCATGCCCGACATGGGCGGCATGGGTGGCATGGGCGGCATGGGCATGTAATGCCCCGCTGAATGGCCTGCGGGCCATTCGCGCTGCCCTACCGGCAACCAAAAAAACCCCGCGGGTCGCACGGCCCGCGGGGTTTTTCTTTGGCTGCACACTACGCTTTTGATAGCTGGTGGCGCTTGCTGCATAAGCGCTAGCGCCCGATTTGGCTTAAAAAAAGCGCAAACTCCCTGCCCCCTGCCCCCCTGCCCCGCTACCGCGCACCGCGGTGGGTCTTGATTCAGACCAGACCAGACCAGACTAGGCGAGGCCAGACCGGATCAGGTCCAGCCTGGTCAGCTCAACTCCCGCACCAACGCGGCGGTGGACGCATCCAGCCCCGCGGTGTCGCCGCTGGCCAGCCGCGGCTCCAGCCCCTGGGCCAGCACCTTGCCCAGCTCCACGCCCCACTGGTCGAAGCTGTTGATGCCCCAGACGGCACCCGCGACGAACACCCGGTGCTCGTACAGGGCGATCAGCGCGCCCAGCGCCTCGGGGTTGAGCGACTCCAGCACCAGGAAGGTGCTGGGCCGGTTGCCGCCGAAGTGCCGGTGCGGGTTGTCGGGA
The DNA here is from genome assembly GCA_032059585.1 of Burkholderiaceae bacterium. Classification (GTDB taxonomy): domain Bacteria; phylum Pseudomonadota; class Gammaproteobacteria; order Burkholderiales; family Burkholderiaceae_C; genus Melaminivora. The sequence goes on along the minus strand of DAMCAL010000237.1, from coordinate 2,064 downwards.
GAAGCGCGCCCGCGCATCAGCGCCTTGGCCTGGGCCAGCGCGTTGGCCACCAGGCGCGCGTGCTGCGCGGGCAGCGCATCGCCAGGCCGGCGCAGGGCGATGAACTCGACCGGAATGACCTCCGGCCCCTGGTGCAGCATCTGAAAAAACGCGTGCTGGCCGTTGGTGCCCGGCTCGCCCCAGACCACCGGCGCCGTGGCGTAGGGCAGCGGCGCGCCGCTGGCGTCCACGCCCTTGCCGTTGCTCTCCATCTCGAGCTGCTGCAGGTACGCGGGCAGGCGGCGCAGGCCGTGGCTGTAGGGCGCCACGCAGCGGCTGGCAAAGCCATGGAAGTTGCGGTACCACACGTCCAGCAGGCCCAGGCGCACGGGCAGGTTCTGCTCCAGGGGCGCGGTGCGAAAGTGCTGGTCCATGGCATGCGCGCCGGCCAGCAGGCGGCGGAAGTTCTCCGCGCCGATGGCAATCGCAATCGGCAGCCCGATGGCCGACCACAGCGAGTAGCGCCCGCCCACCCAGTCCCAGAACCCCAGCGTGGTGGTGATGCCGAACTGCGCGGCGGCCTCCAGGTTGGTGGTCAGTGCCCAGAAGTGGCGCGCCAGGGCCTGCTCGCTGCCGCCCTGCGCCAGGAACCACGCGCGCGCGGCCTGGGCGTTGGTCATGGTCTCGGCGGTGGTGAAGGTCTTGGAGGCGATGAGGAACAGCGTGCGCTCGGGTTGCAGCTCGCGCAGCAGGCTGCCCAGCTCCATGCCGTCCACGTTGCTGATGAAGTGCAGGCGTTTGCCCGCCGGGCGCAGTTCGTCCAGCGCCTTCACCGCCATCGACGGGCCCAGGTCCGAGCCACCGATGCCGATGTTGACGATGTCGGTGATGGCCTCCTGGGCGCGCACCTGCTCGGCCAGCGCCAGCATCCGCTCCAGCGTGACGTGCACCTCGCGCGCAGCGTCTGCGACGAACTCGTTTGCTATATTTTCAGGAGCTGCCTGCGCTTGTTCAGCCGGCCCTGGAGGCAGATTTCGCAACAGCCAGTGCATGACCGCGCGGCCTTCGGTGTGGTTGATGGCGCTGCCCGCGAACATGGCGTCGCGGTACGCCTCCACGCCGCATTCGCGCGCCAGCTGCAGCAGCAGCGCCTCGGCGCGCTCGTCGATCAGGTTCTTGGACAAGTCGGCGAATACATGGGGCGCCTGTTGGCTGAAGTGCGCCACGCGCGCGGCGCCGTCGGTGTCGAAGGCGGCCCGCAGATCGAAGTGGCGGCCCGCCTGCGCGAAGTGCGCCTGCAACGCCGCCCAGGCCGGCGTGCGGTCGCAGCGCGTGCGGGGGTCGCGGTAGGGGACGGCCACCGCGCTCATGCTGCTGCGGCCGCCTGCATCATCTGCTCGAGCTTGGCGGCATCGGCGGCAAAGGCGCGGATGCCCTCGGCCAGCTTCTCGGTGGCCATGGCGTCCTGGTTCAGCGCGTAGCGGAAGGCCGGCTCGTCGTAGTGCACCGGCTCGAGTTGCAAACTGCGTGCGGCCTCGGGATCGAGGGCGCGCTCGACGGGGGCGTCGCTGGCGGCCAATTGCGCCAGCAGCTCGGGCGAGATGGTCAGCAGGTCGCAGCCGGCCAGCGCGATGATCTGCCCAACGTTGCGAAAGCTCGCGCCCATGACCTCGGTGGCGATGCCGAAGTGCTTGTAGTGCTGGTAGATGGCGCGCACGCTCTGCACGCCAGGGTCGTTGGCGCCGGCCATGGCGGCCTCGTCCCAGCTGCTGCCGGCGCGCGCTTTGTACCAGTCGTAGATGCGCCCGACAAAGGGCGAGATGAGCTGCACCTTGGCCTGCCCGCAGGCCACCGCCTGGGCGAAGGAGAACAGCAGCGTCAGGTTGGTGTGGATGCCGCGGCGCTCCAGCACCCGCGCCGCCTCGATGCCCTCCCAGGTGGCGGCCACCTTGATCAGCACGCGGGCGATGTCCACCCCTTCGGCCTGGTACAGCTCGACGATGCGCTGGGCCCGGGCCACGGTGGCGTCGGTGTCGAACGACAGGCGGGCATCGACCTCGGTGGACACGCGCCCGGGGATGAGCT
>DAMCAL010000236.1:0-3067 GCA_032059585.1 Burkholderiaceae bacterium | reverse complement strand
GGTAGGCCTCGGTGAACTGGCGCAGGCGCGGGATCAGGATGGCGCGGGCGAAGGTGGGGGTGACGGCGATCTTCAGCCGCCGCTTGGCCGGGTTGGTGGCCATGCCGGGAAAGCGCTGCAGTGCCGTCAGCCCCTCGCGCACGTGCGCCAGGTAGGCGCTGCCGTCGGTGGTGAGGGAAAAATCGGCCCGCCCGAACAGCCGCGTGCCCAGGATCTGCTCGAGCTGCTTGACGCGGTGGCTCACGGCGCTGGGCGTCACGCACAGCTCGTCGGCGGTCTGCGTGACGCTGCGCAGGCGCGCCAGCGCCTCGAAGGTCAGCAGGCACTGGATCGGGGGAATGCGCCGCAGCCCGGCGCCGTCGGGTGCGGCCATGGCGGCTTACCGGAAGACCACCGTCTTGTGGCCGTTGGGCAGCACGCGGTGCTCGCTGTGCCACTTCACGGCGCGTGCCAGCACCAGGCTCTCGGTGTCTCTGCCGCGCGCGGTGAGGTCCTCCACCGTGTCGGTGTGGTCGGCGCGTGCCACGTCCTGCTCGATGATCGGGCCCTCGTCCAGGTCGGCCGTGACGTAGTGCGCCGTGGCGCCAATCAGCTTCACGCCGCGCTCGTGCGCCTGGTAGTAGGGCTTGGCGCCCTTGAAGCTGGGCAAGAAGCTGTGGTGGATGTTGATGGCGCGCCCCGCCAGTTTTTGGCACAGGTCGTTGGACAGCACCTGCATGTAACGCGCCAGCACCACCAGCTCGGCGCCCTCGGCCTGGATGATCTCGTACTGCCGCGCCTCGGCCTGCGGCTTGGTGGCGGCCGTGACCGGGATGTGGTGAAACGGGATGTTGTAGCTGGCCGCGAGCTGGTAGAAGTCGCGGTGGTTGCTGATGATGGCCGCCACCTGGATCGGCAGCAGCCCGCTTTTCACGCGAAACAGCAGGTCGTTCAGGCAGTGCCCGTCGCGGCTGACCATGATCACGGTCTTCATCGGCTGGCCCACCGGGTGCAGGCCCACGCGCATCTCGAACGGTTGGGCGAACTGCTCCAGCGCGGCGCGCAGCGCGCCGGCGTCGTGCGCGTCGCAGGCAAATTGCACGCGCATGAAGAACAGGCCGGTGGCGTGGTCGTTGTACTGCGCGGCTTCCTCGATGTTGGCGCCGTGCTCCAGCAGGAAGCCGGAGACGGCGTGCACCAGCCCGAGCCGGTCGGGGCAGGACAGGGTGAGTATGTAGGCTTGGCTCATGGCGGCGAATTGTCGCAGCAGGCCGGTAGGCCCAGCAGGCGATGGAACACCCGAAGCGGTGGCGCTGCGGCCCGGGACGCGTCTTCAGCGTGCAGCCGGCGCCGGTGGCGCCACCGGCGTGGCGCCAGCGCCGGCCGGCCAGCGCTCGCGCAGCTCCGCGCAGTGGTCGCGCGCCGGCGGAGCTGCCGTGGCATGGCGGTAGTCTGCTTCACTTTCGATAGCTGGCGGCGCTTGCCTGGCTTGCGCGATCGCCACTTTTGCCTCCAACCCCGCGGGCAGCCAGGCAGGCACACCCAGGCTGCGCAGCACATGGCCGCTGCCAGCCACCAACACCACCGTGCGGCCCGGCTGCAGGGACTGGGCCACCGCGCGCGCCAGGCTGGCGTCGCGGGCCAGTTGCATGCGCACCATGGACTGCACGCGCGCCGGTGGCAGCAGGCCGCAGTGGCCGTCCTCGATGGCCTGGCGCTGGCGTGCCAGCGCCGCGGGCGGCAGGTGGCTGTCCAGGCGCGCGTTGTGCATCGCTGCGCGCAGGGCGGCGCCGTCCAGGTTGCCGCCGCGCACCGGCGCGCCGGCGGCGACCGCGGCCATCACCACGCCCGCGTAGCGCTCCCAGGGCCAGGCCTGCTCGTTCCAGCGCAGCCGCGCGCGCACCTGCGCCGCATCGGCGCCCGGCGGCAGACCGTCGGTGGACGCGCCGGCCTCGGCCATCTCCAGCACCAGCGTCGCCAACTGGCCACGCGCGGCGAGCCACTGCACGGTCTCACGCTCCCAGCGCTGGTGTTCGGGGGCGTCGTGCTGCTCGCCCAGCAGCAGCACCGGCAGGGGCTGCCAGCGCGCAAGCTGCGCGTGCCAGGCGGCCAGGGCGACGTGTTGCGGGGCTGCGGCGGGCACGGCGCAGCCGGCCAGAACCGCGAGCGCCAGCGCCAGGGCGGCCAGCCGGCGGCGGGGCAGTGCAAAGGTGGACATCGCCGCATGGTAATTGGCTGTTGGGTTTGCGCGACGCGGGCGCTCTTGCCAAAAACCGAACGCAGCGCACGCCCGCATGGGCAGCGGGGCGGGCGCTACAGATATTTTTTTGCGTGGGCTGCGAGCCCCGGGCATTGCAGCGCGGCCGCGTGCGCCGGCGCCCATCGGTGTACAACCCCAGGTTCGCGCGCGCGCCGCGCGCCGCAGCAGGGCCCGGCCGATCGACGGGTACCGCGCTGCCCGGCCTGCCCTTTGTCCCACTTTCTGCCAAGCACCCGACGCCATGCAACGTGAAACCACCGACCTCGCCCCCAGCCTGCCCGCCCAGCCCATCAGCCTGGACGTCTTGCAGGAGAAATACTTCAAGAACGGCGAGAGCGACGTGGAACACCTGTACGCCCGCGTGGCGCGTGCGCTCGCTTCGGTCGAGAAGCCCGAGCTGCGCGAGAAGTTCGAGGCGCGCTTCCTGGAGAACCTGCGCGCCGGGGCCATCGGCGCCGGGCGCATCATGAGCGCCGCCGGCACCGACATCCAGGCCACGCTGATCAACTGCTTCGTGCAGCCCGTGGGCGACTGCATCCAGGGCGTGGACGATGCCGGCTACCCCGGCATCTACGAGGCCCTGCGCGAGGCCGCCGAGACCATGCGCCGCGGCGGCGGCGTGGGCTACGACTTCTCGCGCATCCGCCCGCGCGGCGCGCTGGTCAAGGGCACGGCTTCCATGGCCTCGGGCCCGTGCAGCTACATCAACGTCTTCGACCAGTCGTGCTCCACGGTGGAGAGCGCCGGCGCCCGGCGCGGCGCGCAGATGGGCGTGCTGCGCATCGACCACCCGGACGTGCTGGACTTCATCACCGCCAAGCGCACGCC
>DAMCAL010000235.1:0-3085 GCA_032059585.1 Burkholderiaceae bacterium | reverse complement strand
AACGGCGGCCGCATGCGCAAGCAGGAGCTGATGTTCGCCATCATCAAGAAGCGCGCCAAGGCCGGAGAGCAGGTGTTCGCCGATGGCGTGCTGGAGATCCTGCCCGACGGGTTCGGCTTCCTGCGCAGCCCCGACACCAGCTACACCGCCAGCACGGACGACATCTACATCAGCCCGAGCCAGGTGCGCCGCTTCAATTTGCATACCGGCGACATGATCGAGGGCGAGGTGCGCATCCCGAAGGACGGCGAGCGTTACTTCGCATTGACCAAGCTGGACAAGGTCAATGGCTCGGCGCCCGAGCAGAACAAGCACAAGGTGATGTTCGAGAACCTCACGCCGCTGTTCCCCAAGGAACAGATGAAGCTCGAGCGCGAGATCAAGGGCGAGGAGAACATCACCGGCCGCATCATCGACATCGTCTCGCCCATCGGGCGCGGCCAGCGCGCGCTGATCGTCGCGCCCCCGAAGAGCGGCAAGACGGTGATGATGCAGCACATCGCCCACGCCATCACTGCCAACAACCCCGACGTGCACCTGATGGTGCTGCTGGTGGACGAGCGGCCCGAGGAAGTGACGGAGATGCAGCGCTCGGTCAAGGGCGAGATCATCGCCTCGACCTTCGACGAGCCGGCCGCGCGCCACGTGCACGTGGCCGAGATGGTGATTGAGCGCGCCAAGCGCCTGGTCGAGCTCAAAAAAGACGTGGTCATCCTGCTGGACTCCATCACCCGTCTGGCCCGCGCCTACAACAACGTCGTGCCCAGCTCCGGCAAGGTGCTGTCGGGCGGCGTGGACTCCAACGCCCTGCAGCGCCCCAAGCGCTTCTTCGGCGCGGCGCGCAAGGTCGAGGAAGGCGGCTCGCTGACCATCATCGCCACGGCGCTGGTCGACACCGGTAGCCGCATGGACGAGGTGATCTTCGAGGAATTCAAGGGCACCGGCAACTGCGAGGTGCACCTGAGCCGGCGCCTGTACGAAAAGCGGGTCTTCCCGGCGATCGAGCTCAACAAGAGCGGCACGCGCCGCGAAGAGCTGCTGCTGCCGCCCGAGATCTTGCAAAAGACCCGCATCCTGCGCCAGTTCATGTACAACATGGACGAGATCGAGTCCATGGAGCTGATGATCAAGAAGATGAAGGAAACGAAGAACAACTCCGAGTTCTTCGAAGCCATGCGCCGCGGCGGTTGACGCAGCCTGTGCGATAATGCTGGGCTTTTTTGCGGAAAGTACATCGGAATGGTCCGGTGCGGCTCCCGCGGATATCTGAAGAGTAAATAGGCTATGAAAGAAGGCATCCACCCCAACTACCGCGACGTGCTGTTCGTGGACCTGTCCAACGGTTTTAAGTTCGTGACGCGCTCTTGCGCCAACACGAGGGAAACCGACACCTTCGAAGGCAAGGAATACCCGCTGTACAAGCTGGACACCTCCTCGGAGTCGCACCCCTTCTACACCGGCACGCAGAAATCCGTGGACAACATGGGTGGCCGAGTGGAGCGTTTCCGCAACCGTTTCGGCAAGGGCGCCGCGGCGGCGAAGTAAACCCGTCCGCACGGCCGTGTGGCAGCGCCCCGGCGCGCGCCGCACGACAACAGGCAGCCCGGCACGCCGCGCTGCCTTTTTTGTTGCCTGCGCGCCGTCGGCCGCTGCGGGGCGTTTTCCTCGCTATCCTCCTGCAGTCACTGTGCCGCCGCGCCTTGTGCCTCCCGCGTGAACCTTCCCTCCCCCGCCATCGTTGCCCAGAACGCCGTGCGCACCCTGCCCCGCTGGGCGCTGGTGCTGCTGTGCATGGCCTACACGATGGCCGGCTACCTGGGGCGCGATCCCTGGCGCGGCGAGGACATCGCCGCCTTTGGCTACATGCGCGAGCTGGCCCTCGGGCGCACCGAGTGGTTCGCGCCCCTGCTGGGCGGCTTTGCCCCCGAGACCGACGGCCTGCTGCCCTACTGGCTCGGTGCCTGGGCGATACGCGCGCTGGACGGCTGGCTGCCCGCGGCGCTGGCGGCGCGGCTGCCGTTCATGGCGCTGCTGGTGCTGACCCTGGTGGCCACCTGGTACGCCGTCTACCACCTGGCGCGCAGCCCGGGCGCGCAGCCGGTGGCCTTCGCCTTTGGCGGCGAGGCCGATCCGATCGACTATGCACGTGCGCTGGCCGATGCCGGCCTGCTGGCGCTCATCGCCTGCTTGGGGCTGATGCAGTATTCGCACGAGACGACCAGCTACCTGACGCAACTGGCGTGCAGCACGCTGGTGTTCGCCGCAGGGGCGCTAGTGCCGGCGCGCCTGGCCTGGGGCGCCGCCGCCGGCGCTGCCGGCCTCGCGGGCCTGGTGCTGGGCGGGGCGCCCACCCTCGCGGTGTTGCTGGGGCTGGGCAGTGCCTGGCTCGTCTGGCAGGCCGAGCCTGCCGACCGGCGTGAGCACTTCGGCGGCGCGGCGCTGCTGCTGGGCCTCACCGCATGCGCGGTGGTACTGGCCGCGGCGCTGGACCTGTGGCGCTGGCGCATCGTCAGCCACGAGGACACCAAGGAGTGGCAAAGCCTCGCACGGTTGTTCATCTGGTTCACCTGGCCGGCCTGGCCGCTGGCACTGTGGACGTGCTGGCGCTGGCGCCAGCAGTTGCTCATGCGCCCGTTGCAGCGCCACCTGTGGCTGCCGCTGTGGTTCGCGCTGGTGTCCGTGGCCGCGACGCTCACGACCCGGCCCGCGGACCGCGCGCTGCTGCTGGCGCTGCCCGCACTCGCCACGCTCGCCGCTTTTGCGCTGCCGACGCTGCGCCGCGGCCTGGCGGCGCTGATCGACTGGTTCACGCTGCTGTTCTTCAGCATCGGTGCCATCGCGGTGTGGGTGGTGTGGCTGGCCGTGCAGACCGGCGTGCCGGCCAAGCCGGCCGCCAATGTGGCCCGCCTGGCGCCCGGCTTCGTGCCGGAGTTTTCGGCGCTGGCCTTCACCGCCGCGCTGGCCGCCACCGTGGCCTGGGGCGCCCTGGTGCGCTGGCGCACCGGGCGCCACCGCACGGCGCTGTGGAAAAGCCTGGTGCTGCCCGCCACCGGCGCCACGCTGGGCTGGCTGCTGGTCATGACGC
>DAMCAL010000234.1:0-3100 GCA_032059585.1 Burkholderiaceae bacterium | reverse complement strand
CGCGAGGGCGAGGCCGTCGCCAAGCTCAACCTGTGGATCTCGGTGCCCGCGCTGTTCGTGGCCTTCGCCATCTGGCAGGTCTGGAGCGTGGTGGCCGTGAACCTGCCGGCCTTAGGGTTCAAATACTCCACCAACCAGCTCTTCTGGCTGGCCGCCGCGCCCGCGCTGTCGGGCGCGACGCTGCGCATCTTCTACTCGTTCATGGTGCCGATCTTCGGCGGTCGCCGCTGGACGGCGCTGTCCACCGCGTCGCTGCTCATTCCGGCCATCGGCATCGGCATGGCGGTGCAGGACCCGACCACCGGCTACCCGACCATGCTGATCCTGGCGCTGCTGTGCGGCCTGGGCGGGGGCAACTTCAGCTCCAGCATGGCCAACATCAGCTTCTTCTTTCCGAAGGAGCGCAAGGGCTCGGCCCTGGGCGTGAACGCCGGCCTGGGCAATCTGGGCGTGTCGGTGGTGCAGTTCCTGAGCCCGCTGGTGATCACCGCCGGCGTCTTCGGCATCTTCGGCGGCGACCCGCAGATCATCATGAAGAACGGCGCCGAAACCCGCGTGTGGGCGCAGAACGCCGCCTTCATCTGGGTGCCGTGGATCGCCATTGCCTCCATCGCCGCCTGGTTCGGCATGCACGACATCGCCGATGCCAAAGCCAGCTTCGCCGCGCAGGCCGCCATCTTCCGGCGCAAGCACAACTGGATCATGTGCCTGCTGTACCTGGGCACCTTCGGCTCGTTCATCGGCTTTGCCGCGGGTTTTCCGCTGCTCATGAAGAGCCAGTTTCCGGCCATCAACCCGCTGGCCTATGCATGGCTGGGCCCGCTGGTGGGCGCCGTGATCCGGCCCTTCGGCGGCTGGCTGGCCGACAAGTTCGGCGGCGCGCGCGTGACGTTCTGGAACTTTCTGGCCATGGCCCTGGGCGTGCTGGGGGTGCTGTACTTCCTGCCCAAGGGCACGGGCGGGCACGTCATGCCCTTCGGCCCTCAAGAAGGCAGCTTCATGGGCTTTTTCCTGATGTTCCTGGTGCTGTTCTTTACCACCGGCATCGGCAACGGCTCCACCTTCAGCATGATCCCGGCAATTTTCCTGAAGCTCAAACTGCGCGAGGTGCCCCAGTCCGACGAAGGGGCCCGCGCTGCCGCCTTGAAGGAGGGCAATACCGAGGGTGCAGCAGCGCTCGGCTTCGCCGGCGCGCTGGGTGCCTATGGCGGTTTCTTCATCCCCAAGAGCTACGGCAGTTCCATCGCCGCCACCGGCGGCCCCGAGCTGGCGTTGTGGATCTTCGCCGGGTTCTACCTGCTGTGCGTCGTCGTGACCTGGTGGTACTACGCCCGCAGGAACGCCGAAATGCCCGTCTGACCCCGCCCCGACCTTTCAAGAACACCCCTCTACAAGGAGCCACGATGAGTCACTTCCTCGACCGCCTCACCTATTTCTCGCAGCCGCGCGAGACCTTCGCCGGCGGGCACGGCCAGGTCACCGGCGAAGACCGCACCTGGGAAGACGCCTACCGCAACCGCTGGGCGCACGACAAGGTGGTGCGCTCCACGCACGGCGTGAACTGCACCGGCTCGTGCTCATGGAAGGTCTACGTCAAGGGCGGCATCGTCACCTGGGAAACCCAGCAGACCGACTACCCGCGCACGCGCTGGGACATGCCCAACCACGAGCCGCGCGGCTGCTCGCGCGGCGCCAGCTACAGCTGGTACCTGTACAGCGCCAACCGCGTGAAGTACCCCATGGTGCGCGGGCGCCTGCTGCGCCTGTGGCGCGAGGCGCGCCAGACGCTGGGCCCGGTGGAGGCCTGGGCCAGCATCGTCGCCGACGACGCCAAGCGGCGCGAGTACCAGAAGGTGCGCGGCATGGGCGGTTTTGCGCGCTCGAGCTGGGACGAGGTCAACGAGATCGTCGCCGCCTCCAACATCCACACCATCCAGAAGCACGGCCCGGACCGCATCATCGGCTTCTCGCCCATCCCGGCCATGTCGATGATCAGCTACGCCGCCGGCACGCGCTACCTGAGCCTGATCGGCGGCGTGTGCATGAGCTTCTACGACTGGTACTGCGACCTGCCGCCGTCGTCGCCGCAGGTCTGGGGCGAGCAGACCGACGTGCCCGAGAGCGCCGACTGGTACAACTCCAGCTACATCATCGCCTGGGGCTCCAATGTGCCGCAGACGCGCACGCCGGACGCGCACTTCTTCACCGAGGTGCGCTACAAGGGCACCAAGACGGTGGCTGTGACGCCCGACTTCTCCGAGGTCGCCAAGCTGTCCGACATCTGGCTGCACCCCAAGCAGGGCACTGACGCGGCCGTGGCCATGGCCATGGGCCACGTCATCCTGAAGGAGTTCTACTTCCCCGACAGCGGTGAGCGCAGCGCGTACTTCGACGACTACGTGCGCCGCTACACCGACATGCCGATGCTGGTCACCTTGAAGGAAAAGGTGCTGCCCTCCGGCGAGACGGTGATGGTGCCCGACCGCTACGTGCGCGCCAGCGACCTGGGCGACGCCGGGGGCCAGGCCAACAACCCCGAGTGGAAGACCGTGGCGCTGGACGAGTCCGGCCGCGTGGTGGTGCCGCAGGGCGCCATCGGCTTCCGCTGGGGCCCGGACGGGCGCGCCGACAAGGGCCAGTGGAACCTGGAGCAGAAGGATGCCGGCGATGGCAGCGAGGTGCGCCTGCGCCTGTCGCTGCTGGAAGGCGAGGCCGCCACGCCGGAGACAGCGCGCGTGGGCTTTCCGTACTTCGGCGGCATCGCGACCGAGGACTTCCCCACCAACGTGCAGTCCGACGTGCTGGTGCGCACCGTGCCGGTGCAGCGCCTGCAGCTGGCCGGCGGCGATACCCTGGTGGCCACGGTGTTCGACCTGCAGGTGGCCAACTACGGCGTGGCGCGCGGGCTGCCCGGGGAGTTCGCCGCCCAGGGCTTCGACGACAACACACCCTACACCCCTGCCTGGCAGGAGCAGATCACCGGCACGCCACGCGACCAGGTCATCACCGTGGCGCGCGAGTTCGCGCAGAACGCGCACGACACCCAGGGCCGCTCCATGGTCATCATCGGCGCGGCGATGAACCACTGGTACCACTGCGA
>DAMCAL010000233.1:0-3219 GCA_032059585.1 Burkholderiaceae bacterium | reverse complement strand
TAGGTCGTCACCAGCTTCATGACCGACGCCGGGTTCACCGGCAGGTCGGGCTGCGTGGCCAGGCGCTCGGGCCGGGCAGCGCCCACCTCGGCCACCACCGCCGCGAGGGCCTCGCGCGGCACTTGCGCGCGCGCCAGCGCGGCTTCGACCGCGGGCGGCAGGGCGGCCGGCGCTGGCGCTGCGCCGGCCGCCCTGGCGGGCGGCATCTGGCACAGCCACAGCGCCAGGACGCACGCCAGCAGCAGCGCGGCGCGGGGCCGCAGATCGGGCAGGGACAGGAGAGCACAGCGCATGGCGCCGAAGTCTAGAGCGTCAGCGCCCAGGCCCCGATAATGGATGGCCCATGAACCTGCTCGCCTTCGACACCAGCACCGACACCCTGTCCATCGCCGTGCAGCGCGGCAGCGCGGTGCTGGAGCACACCGGTGCGGGCGGCGCGCAGGCGTCGGTCACGCTGATCCCGGCGATCCGCGCGCTGCTGCAGCAGGCCGGCCTGGGGTTCGACGACCTGCAGGCGATCGTCTTCGGCCGGGGCCCGGGCTCGTTCACCGGCCTGCGCACCGCCTGCGCGGTGGCGCAGGGCCTGGCGTTCGGAGCGCGCGGCGGGCGCGGCGTGCCGGTGCTGCCGGTGGACACCCTGCTGGCCGTGGCCGAGCAGGCCCGCGCCGAGCACGGCTGCACCCGCGTGCTGGCCACGCTGGACGCCCGCATGGGCGAGGTGTACTGGGCGCCGTGCGAGTGGCAGGCCCAGCCGGGGGGCGCCGGCCATTGGGAAGCGCCGCCCGATTTCGGCCTGTCCGCGCCGCACGCAATCGCCGTGCCCGCGGGGTGGACGGTGGCTGGCAACGCCCGGGCCGTCTACGGCGAGCGGCTGGCCCCGCAAGCGGCGCACGTGCGCGCCTTGCCCAGTGCGGCCGCGCTGCTGCGCCTGGCCCCTGCACTGCTGGCCCAGGACGCGGCCGTGGCCGCCGGCGCCGCCCTGCCCCGCTACGTGCGCGACAAGGTCGCGCAAACCACCGCCGAGCGCGAGGCGGCCCGCCGCGCCGCGCCCCCGCCCGCTTCCCGGCCATGAGCGCGAACGCCTCCGCCACGCACCCGCCGCGGGCCACGGAGCCGGAGCCGGCGCACTTCGAGGCGCTGACGGCGGCCCACTTGGACCTGCTGATGGCCGTGGAGGAGAGCGCCTATCCCCATCCGTGGACGCGCGGCAATTTCATCGATGCGATGGCCGCCGGCTACCAGTGCCAGCTGCTGCTGGCCGGGCAGCGGCGACTGCTCGGCTACTTCATCGCCATGCACGGGGTGGGAGAAGTGCACCTGCTCAACATCACCGTCGCGCCGCAGTACCAGCGCCAGGGCTGGGCCCACGTGCTACTCGACGCGCTGGACCTGTGGGCCCGGTCGCTGGCCGCGCAGTGGATCTGGCTGGAGGTGCGCGTGAGCAATGCGCGCGCGCGCGCCGTCTACGAACGCCACGGCTACCGGCGCGTGGGCGAGCGCAAGCGCTACTACCCGGCCGAGGACGGCCAGCGTGAGGACGCCATCGTGATGAGCCTGCCGCTATGACGGGACACCTGGACCCGCGCCAGCGCGCGATGCTGCAGGAGATGGGCATCGCATTGCCGGTGTTGCCGCGCAGTGCCGCCCCCGGGGCCGCCCGCGCGCCCGCGGCGCCACCGGCGCCGGCTGCCAGTGCCGCACCGGCTGCCGAGGCGGCCGCGCCGACCCTGCCCGCGCCGGACAGGGCGCCACTGCCGACGCCCGCACCGCGCGCGGCCCCGGCAGAGGAGCAGTCGGCGGCGCCCAGCGCGCAGCCCATGGACCTGGTCACCCCGGTGCTGCTCGGCCCCTCTGTTGCCCCGTATGCCTCCGAGGACGCCGCTGGCGGCACGCAGGGCGGCTGGCTGGTGCTGCTGGAGTGCACCGATCCCACCAACCCCCTGGCGGGCGACGCCGGCGCGCTGCTGGACAACATGCTGCGCGCTATGGGCCTGCACCGCGAGGCGGCCACGCAGGTGGTCGCGTTGCTGCAGCCCGCACCCCTGCAGGGCGCTGCTCCCGCCATGGTCGGCACCCCGCTGGACGACCTGCTGGGCACGCTGCGCCCGCGCAGGGTGCTGCTGCTCGGGCTGGGCGCGGCACGCGCCGTGCTGGGCAGCCGCGAGCCGCTGGCCCGCCTGCGCGCACGCGCGCACCGCTTGGCCGACGGCACGCCCGCCGCGGTGAGCCACGACCCGTCCTACCTGCTGCATGCGCCGCAGGCCAAGGCCGCGGCTTGGCTCGACCTGTGCCGCGCACTGGCGCTGGACGCTGCCGGCACCGGCGCGGGCGGCTGAAAAACGTTCGCTGGCGCCTCGCTCTGGGCCGCCGCGACCGCCCATGGCGGCCGTGCGCCGATGCCATAATTTCGCCCTTGCCGCCCTGCGGCATGCCAACCCTTCACTGCACCACCACGCTGCCATGGAAAGCTGCCCGAGTCGGTAGCTTTCAGCCTCCCGCCCGGCCGTTGGCTCCAGGGGGTTGAAAGCGCCCCCGCCCTTTTCCCCATGCCAAGAACACAGGGAGTGTGAGCCATGCTCAACATCTTTTCGCTCGCCAACGGCCGGCTGGTCCAGGAGGAGATCGAGTCGCTGGAGGAACTCGCGCGCTTCCAGCCCATCTGGGTCGACCTGCAGTCGCCCACGACGGAGGAAAAGCGCTGGATCAAGCAGCACTACGGCCTGTCGATCCCCGAAGACGTGATGGACCAGGACATCGAGGAGTCCGCGCGCTTTTACGAGGAAGACAACGGCGAGCTGCACCTGCGCAGCGACTTCCTGGTCGACGACGACGAGGATCCGCGCAGCGTGCGCGTGGCCTTCATCCTGAACCAGCACAACACGGAGCTCAAGAGCTGCGGCGTGCTGTTTTCGATCCACGACGAGGACATCCCGGTGTTTCGCCTGCTGCGCATGCGCGCGCGGCGTGCGCCCGGGCTGATCGAAGAAGCCAAGGAAGTCCTGCTTTCCCTGTTCGACACCGACGTGGAGTACTCGGCCGACACGCTGGAGGGCATCTACGACGACCTCAAGCAGGTCAGCGAGCAGGTGCTGGAAGGCAACGTGACCGACGACTATGCCCAGACCGTGCTGGCCGACATCGCCTGGCAGGAAGACCTGAACGGGCGCATCCGCCGCAACATGCTGGACACGCGCCGCGCGGTGAGCTTCATGATGCGCA
>DAMCAL010000232.1:0-3232 GCA_032059585.1 Burkholderiaceae bacterium | reverse complement strand
CCATGGGCATCAGCACGTTGTAGCCCTGCATGCGCAGCTGGCGCGTGAGCATGTCATTGATGGTGTAGTTGCGCACGTGGCCCATGTGCAGCTTGCCGCTGGGATACGGCAGCATGGAGCAGGCGTAGAACTTGGGGCGGGACGCGTCTTCGGTCACGCGGTAGGCGTCGCGCGCGTTCCAGTGGGCGTGCGCGGCGCGCTCCACCTCGGCAGGGTTGTACTTGTCTTGCATGGCGGGGAGAGAAGGAAAAAACGCGCGCCGGCCCGGGGCCGCGCGGTGCGATGGCGCTTGCGATTCTAGGCGCACGCCCGAAGAGCGGCGTGGTAGCAAAACCATAGCGGCCCGCGCTGGCCCCATCGGCATTGCGGCATCAAAACGGCCGCAAACGCTTAACCCGCCTACGCAAGCAGCTATGGTTTCGGAAGCGTCCCGGGCGGTGCAGGCAGGGCTTCGGACTCGGTCACGAAGCCGATGCGGGTCAACCCGGCGGCGTGCGCCGCGCCCATGATCTGCACCACGCGGCCGTAGGGCACGCCGGCGTCGGCGCGCAGGGCGATCTCGGCCTGCGGATCGCGCGCGGCCAGCGCGCGCAGCCGCTCGGCCAGGGCCGCGTCCGACAGCGGTGCGTCCTGCACGTACGCCTGGCCGTGCGCGTCCACCGCCAGGGCCAGGGCCGGCGCGCCGGCCACCGGCTGGGCACCGGCCGCGCGCGGCAGTTGCAGGCGGATGCTGCCGGCCAGCAGCGGCGCCGCCAGGATGAAGATCACCACCAGCACCAGCATCACGTCCACCAGCGGCGTGACGTTGATCTCGCCCATCGGCGCGCTCACGGGCGTGCCCTCGTCGAGGCGGCCGAAGGCCACGGCGTCAGCCCCCGCCCGGGCCGGGCGCTCCGGCCCCGTCCAGCAGCAGCGCGCGCAGGTCGCGGGCCAGGCCCTCCAGCTCGGCCTCGAGCGTGCCGAGGGCGCGGCCGAACCCGTTGTAGGCCAGCACCGCCGGCAGCGCCACCGCCAGACCGGCGGCGGTCATGACCAGCGCCTCGCCCACCGGTCCGGCCAGGCGTTCGATGGTGATCTGCTGCTGGCCGGCGAGCGCCGCCAGCGCCTGGTGAATGCCCCAGACGGTGCCCAGCAGGCCCACGAAAGGCGCCGTGGCGCCCACGGTGGCCAGCAGCACCTGGCCCCAGCGCAGCCGCGCCAGCACCCCGTGCAGCGCGCCGCGCAGCACGCGCGTGGCGCGCGGCTCCAGCCCGCCCTGCGCGGCCAGCGCCCCGCGCTGCGGCTCAGGCGTGCGCAACTGCGCGGCCGCCTGCACCAGCGGCAGCACCAGGGCGGCGCGGTCGAAGGGCGCCACACGCGCGGCGGCCTCGTCCAGTCCGCCGGCCTGCCAGAAGGCCGCGGTGGCGCGCGGCACATCGGCGCGGGCGCGCCAGGTCAGGTAGAGCTTCCAAAGGATGACCACCCAGCTGGCCACCGACATGCCCAGCAGCAGCAGCGCCGCGGCCTGCGAGACCGCGTCGCCCTGTCGCCACCATTGCACGGCGTCCATGCGCACGCCGTTGCGGCCTCTTAGTCCTGCAGGCCGAGCACGTCGAACATGTCATACATGCCCGAAGCCCGGCCGGCCAGGAAACGCACTGCGCGCAGGCTGCCTTCGGCATAACCGGCGCGGCTGCTGGACTTGTGCGTGATCTCCACGCGCTCGCCCGTGCCGGCAAACAGCACCGTGTGGTCGCCCACGATGTCGCCGCCGCGCACGGTGGCAAAGCCGATGCTGCCGGGCACGCGCTCGCCGGTGTGGCCGTAGCGCTCGTAGACCGCCCGGTCGGCCAACTGCGTGCCCTGGGCCTGGGCGATGACCTCGCCCATCTTCAGCGCGGTGCCCGAGGGCGCGTCCACCTTGTGGCGGTGGTGCGCCTCGACGATCTCGATGTCCCAGCCGCTCGCGAGCGAGCGCGCGGCCTGCTGCAGCAGCTTGAGGGTGACGTTCACGCCCACGCTCATGTTGGGCGCCAGCACCATCGCCACCTGCTGCGACAGGGCGTGCAGCTGCGCCTTCTCGTCGTCCGAAAACCCGGTGGTGCCGATGACCAGCTGCACGCCGTGCTCGGCACAGGCGGCCGCGTGCGCCAGCGTGCCCGCGGGGCGGGTGAAATCGATCAGCGCGTCGGCGCCCGCCAGCCCGGCCTGCACGTCGCAGGTGATGGCCACGCCGCTCGCCCGGCCGAGGAAGGCCGTCGCGTCCTGCCCCAGGGCGGGGCTGCCCGGCACGTCCAGCGCGCCGGCCAGCACGAGGTCGGCGCTGGCGGAGATGGCCTCGATGAGCATGCGGCCCATGCGGCCGGAAGCCCCGGCGACGGCGACGCGGCGGGGGGAAGGTGGGGAAACAGCGTTCATGGAGGCAGCGGAAAGGCGTCGAAGGACCGGAGCGTCCGGCGCAGGCGCCGCCTGCGCCCGGGTCGCGCCCGCGTCAGCGGGGCGCGGGCTCCAGCGGCGGGTACTGGGTGGCAGGGGGCGAGGCCGGCGGCTGGGCATCCAGCGGTGGGGCGGTGGCCGGCCTGGACGGCACGGCGCGCTCGAGCTGCGCCTCGGTGGCTTCGAGCTGCGGCACCTTGGGCTGCTTCACCTTGGAGGCGAGCGAGGCGACGAACTCGGCTTCGGTGGGCATCTCGTCACCCTCCACGCGCTCGAGCACGTTGTCCTTGAAGAACACCGTGAGGCGGCGCGACTGCACGTCCACGCCCGGTCGCTTCAGTGTGAAGACGTACTCCCAGCGGTCGGCGTGGAACACGCTGGCCATCAGCGGCGTGCCCAGGATCTCGCGCACCTGCTGGCGGCCCATGCCGGGCTGCAGCGCCGCGACCTGTTCGCTGGAGATGAAGTTGCCCTGCACCACCTCGACCTTGTAGGGGGTGACCGCGCTCATGACGCGGTCGGCCGATCCCGCACAGCCGGCCAAGGCGGCACCCAGCACGACGAGAACGCCCCAGCGGGCGGGCCAATGGGCAGCAAGAGGCATGGAGCAAAGCGTAGGGTCTATGATCCGAACCATTGTAGCGGCAGGATTTTTGGCCTCGAGCGCGCAGCCATCCGGCACCCGACTGGCACACGAAAGGGCTTTTCATGAAGAACATCGAGGAACTCAAGAGCACCGGGCTGAAGGCGACCCTGCCACGGCTGAAAATCCTCGAAATCTTCCAAAGCGGCGCGCAGCGGCACATGACGGCCGAGG
>DAMCAL010000231.1:0-3247 GCA_032059585.1 Burkholderiaceae bacterium | reverse complement strand
TGCTGGAGAAGCTCGAGACCGAGTACGACGGCCGCTTCAAGCTGGTCAAGATCGACTCCGACCAGCAGCAGCAGCTGGCCGCCATGTTCGGCATCCGCAGCATCCCGACCTGCATCCTGCTGATCGACGGCCAGCCCGTCGACGGCTTCATGGGCGCGCAGCCCGAGGGCCAGTTGCGCGCCTTTCTGGACAAGCACCTGCCCAGCCTGGAGGCGTTGGCGGGCCAAGCGCAGGAGGAAGCCGCCCATGAAGCGCTGGAAGAGGGCGACACCGAGGGCGCGCTGGAGCAGCTCCAGCACGCCGTCGCCACCGACCCGGCCAACGACGAAGCGCGCTTCGACTACGTGCGCCTGCTGCTGCGCATGGGCCGCGAGGACGACGCCAAGGTGGCGTTCGCCCCAGTCATCGCCAAGGCCGAGGGCGTGCAGCGCCTGGGCGCTTTGAAGGTCTGGCTCGATGCTCTCGATTTTGTAGCTGTCAACGCTTACGGGGAGGGCACTGGAGCCGAATTTGATGCAAAAATCGCCGCCGACCGGCGCGACTTCGATACCCGCTTCGCCCGCGCCCGCTGGCTGATCGCCCAGCAGCGCTGGACCGACGCCATGGACGAGTTGCTGGAGATCCTGATGCGCGACAAGGGCTGGAGCGACGGCGCGGCGCGCAAGGCCTATGTGGCGGTGCTGGAGATCATCGAGCCGCCGACGCCGAAGGTGGCCGAAGGCCAGATCCCGCCGCAGGACCCGGTCGTGGCGACCTACCGCCGGCGCCTGTCCAGCGTCGTGCTGAGCTGACGGCCCGGCGCATGCGCCGGGCCGCGCCCGTATGGGCGCCGCTGGCCGCGGCCCTGCTGCTGGCCGCCTGCGCGAGCGGGCCGGCGCCGGATGCGCTGATCAGCGGCACGGCGCTGTCGCGCGAGCGCCTGTTCGTGCCGCCCGAGGCAGTGTTCGAGGCCGCGCTGGTGGATGTGACGCGCGTGGGCGAGCCGCCGCTGGTGATCGCGCGCCAGCGCATCGCGGACGCGGGCGGCCCGCCCTATGCGCTGCGCCTGCCCTACTACCGGGCGCACATCCAGCCGGGCGGGCGCTACGAGGTGCGCGCGGCGGTCACGCTGCACCGGCGCCTGTGGCTGGACACGCCGGGCGTGCACCCGGTGCTCCTCAGCCCGGAGTTTCGGCACGTGGACGTGATCCTGGCGCGCGTGCCGCAGCTCGCCGCCACCGACACCGCGGCCGTGCCGCTGCGCCAGACCTGGTGGCGCCTGCTGGAGATCGTGGACGGCCCGCCGGTGGATGCACCCGCAGCCGGCGCCGACGCCGCGCACCTGGTGCTGGCACGCGACGATGCGCGTGTGGCCGGCTCGGGCGGGTGCAACCGTTTCCTGGGCAGGTTCACGCTGGAGGGCGCGCGCGTGCGGTTCTACGCACTCGGCTCATCGCTGCGGCTGTGCCTGGATGGGGGCATCAGCGAACTGGCCTATTTGCAGCAGCTGGCGGCCGCCGCTTCCTACTGGCAGGAAGGGCGGACCCTGGAGCTGCGCGGCGCCGACGGGCAGCCGCTGCTGCGGTTCGTGGCGCAGGAGCGCGGCGAGCCGCGGCTGCACGAGGACGAGCCCGACATGCAGCCGCAGTGAAGCAGCTGCGCCGGTGTGCGAAAAAAACCGTGGGTCAGGCGGTCAGGCGCTCGAGCGCCTCGCGGTACTTGGCAGCGGTCTTCTCCACCACCTCCTGCGGCAGGCGCGGCGCCGGCGCGGTCTTGTCCCAGGGCTTGCCGCTCACCTGCGCCTGCTCCAGCCAGTCGCGCACGAACTGCTTGTCGTAGCTGGGCGGGTTCTCGCCGGCCGCCAGGGCCTGCTCGTAGCCCTCCACCGGCCAGTAGCGCGAACTGTCGGGCGTCAGCACCTCGTCCATCAGCACCAGGCGGCCCGCCGGGTCCAGGCCGAACTCGAACTTGGTGTCGGCGATGATCATGCCCTTGGCGAGGGCCATGGCCGCGGCCGCCTCGTAGAGCTGCAGCGACACGTCGCGGATCTGCGTGGCCAGCTCCAGGCCGACCATCTCGGCCGTGCGCTCGAAGGTGATGTTCTCGTCGTGTTCGCCCGCGGCGGCCTTGGCCGCGGGCGTGTAGATGGGGTGCGGCAGCTTGGCCGCGTTGGTCAGGCCTTCGGGCAGGGGCACGCCGCAGACCGAGCGCGACGCCTGGTACTCCTTCCAGCCGCTGCCCGCCAGGTAGCCGCGCACCACGGCCTCCACGGGCAGGGGCCGCAGGCGCTGCACCAGCATCGAGCGGCCGCGCACCTGTGCCACCTCGTGCGGGGCGACGACGCTCTCGGGGTCCTCGCCGGTCAGGTGGTTGGGGACGATGGCCGCCAGCTTGTCGAACCAGAACAGCGCCATCTGCGTGAGCAATGCGCCCTTGCCGGGGATCGGCTCGCCCATGATCACATCGAACGCCGAGAGCCGGTCGCTGGCCACCATCAGGATGCGGTCGTCGCCCACGGCGTAGTTGTCGCGCACCTTGCCACGCGCCAGCAGCGGCAGCGAGGTCAGTTGCGAGGTGTGCAGGGCGGCGGGGCGGGGCAGGGTCATGTCGGTCGGTGAAGGCAGGGTACGAAGGAGCAGGGAGCCGGGCAGGCAGCACGCCCGGCGCATGCGCAGGCGACGGGCGCCCGCGGCGGGCAGAGGGTGGCCGCGCGGCGCGCGATTGTAGAGGCCGCTCGCCCAGGCCTGCAGTGGGCGGCGCAACCGGACGATTGTGCAGGCTTTTGCCGGCCTTGGCACCTCGGCCCCATACCCCGCGACCGGGTCCGGGAAACGCATTGCCTTTGCCCGGTGCCCGGCGCATAGTGGGCCGCAGATCTGAATGCATTCGAGTTCCCGCCGGCCGCACCGCCCGCACCCGGGGGCGCGGCCTTCTTCACCAGTGAGTCGCAGGAGGCTTCCTTCATGAACTTGACGATCAGCGGACACCATCTCGAAGTGACCCCGGCGCTGCGTGCGTACGTGGTCAACAAGCTCGATCGCATCCGGCGCCATTTCGACCAGGTGGTCGATGTCAAAGTGTTGTTGACTGTGGAAAAGCAAAAGGAGAAAGACCGGCGCCAGCGCGCCGAATGCAACCTGCGGGTCAAGGGCAGCGACCTGTTCGTCGAGAGCAAGCATGCCGACCTGTACGCGGCGGTGGACGAGCTGGTGGACAAGCTCGACCGCATGGTGGTGCGCTACAAGGACCGCGTGCAGGACCACCAGGC
>DAMCAL010000230.1:0-3259 GCA_032059585.1 Burkholderiaceae bacterium | reverse complement strand
CCAGCCACATCGCGGCGTACTCGGCCAGGAAGAACACGGCAAAGCCCATGCCCGAGTACTCGACCATGTGACCGGCCACGATCTCGGCCTCGCCCTCCACCACGTCGAAGGGGTGGCGGTTGGTCTCGGCCACGCCGGACACCAGGTAGACGATGAAGATGGGCAACAGCGGCAGCCAGTTCCAGGACAGGAAGTTCAGGCCCATGCCGGCCATCATCCCCCGCTCCTGCATGGCCACGATCTGCGACAGGTTCATGCTGCCCGAGACCATGATCACCACCAGGAAGCAAAAACCCATGGCGATCTCGTAGCTGACCATCTGCGCCGAGGCGCGCAGCGCGCCCAGGAAGGCGTACTTCGAGTTGGACGCCCATCCGGCGATGATCACGCCGTAGACCTCGATGGAGGCGATGGCGATGACCAGCAGCAGGCCGGCGTTGATGTTGGCCAGGGCCATATCAGGCCCGAAGGGGATCACCACCCAGGCCGCCAGCGCCGGCATGATGGCCATGACCGGGCCCAGGTAGAACAGGCCCTTGGACGCAGCCGTCGGCTGGATCAGCTCCTTGGTCAGCAGCTTGAGCGCGTCCGCGATCGGCTGCAGCAGGCCGAAGGGGCCCACCCGGTTGGGCCCCATGCGTACCTGCATGAAGCCCAGCAGCTTGCGCTCCCACAGCGTCAGGTACGCCACGGCGCCCAGCAGCGGCAGGATCACGGCCACGATCTTGACCAGGTTCCACAGCACGGGCCAGGCCACGGCGCTCCACCACCCGGCGGCGACCAGGTTCAGGCCGCCGTTGTACAGCGCGTCGATCATGCGGCGGCTCCTTCGCCACGCGCGGCGCGCGCATCGGCGGTCAGTTGCAGCGACGGCGCCCGGCGCACCAGACTGTCGAGCTGGTAGATGCTCGCAACCGCGGGCTCGCCCACGTCCGCCGCGCTGGCGGCAGGCTGCGCCTGCGTGCGGTTGGACAGCCGCTCGGCCGGTAGCTGCACGAGCGCACCCGCGGGCTGGCCCGTGGCCGCTGCGAGGACGTCCTGCGAGCTCTCATACGCCATGGCGTCGATGCCCAGCAGATTGCCCAGCACCCGCAGCACCTTCCAGGCCGGTCGCGCGTCGCCCAGCGGCTTGACCACGGCGTGGAAGCTCTGGACACGGCCCTCGGCGTTGACGAACGTGCCTGAGGTCTCGGTGAACGGCGCGATGGGCAGCAGCACGTCGCTGAATTCCATGTTGGCCTTGAACGGGCTGAGGGTGACGACCATGTCCACCCGCCCCAGCGTGCGCGCGGCCTCGGCACCCAGCGCCGAGTCGAACTCGGGTTCGGTGTTGAGCAGCAGCGCCGCCTTCAGGCCGCCCTGCAGCATCTGGCCGGCGTTCAGCCCCTGCTGCTGCGGCTGTGCACCGACGAACTGCGCACCGACCGTGTTGGCCGCCTCGCTCAGGTAGCCGACGGCTGCACCCGTGTGCTCGCCGATCCACTGCGCCAGGGCCAGCAGTTGCGACGCCTGCGCGTGGTGCGCCGCGCCGTTACCCAGCAAGATGGCCTTGCGCTCGCCGGCCAGCAGCGCGGCGGCGACGGCGCGCGCGCTGCCCCCCGGCTCGGCGCCGGCCACCGGCGCCACCAAGCTCTTCTCGGCCGCCACCGCAGCGGCCACCTGCGCCAGCTGGTCCGCCCAGCCGGCGGCAGGCGCCAGCAGAACAGGCGCCACCGGCATGGCCCAGTCGTACGCTATTGAATTAATAGCTGCAACCGCACACCCGGCGCGGGCAGACTGGCGAATTCGCTGAGCAAACAGCGGATGGTCCTTGCGCAGGTTGGACCCGACCACGAGCACCGACTGCAGGTTGCTCAGCGAGGCGATGGGCATGCCCAGCCAACGCACGCCCTCAGAGGGTGCGAACTCGGCATGGCGCAACCGGTGGTCGATGTTGTCGCTGCCCAGGGCACGCACCAGCTTGCCTGCCAGGTACAGCTCCTCCAGCGTGCTGTGCGGGCTGACCAGCGCACCGATGGCTTGCGCACCGTGGTCCGTGGCCACGCACCGCAGACCGTTGGCCACATATTCCAGCGCCGTCTGCCAGTCGACCTCCTGCCATTGCCCGCCCTGCTTGAGCATCGGGCGCGTCAGGCGTTCCTCGGCGTTCAGGGCTTCGTAGGAAAAGCGGTCGCGGTCGGCAAGCCAGCACTCGTTGACCTCTTCGTTCTCGAAGGGGACGACGCGCATGACGCGGTGGTTTTTCACCTGCACGATCAGGTTGGCGCCCGTCGAGTCGTGGGGACTGACGGATTTGCGCCGCGACAGCTCCCAGGTCCGCGCGCTGTAGCGGAAGGGCTTGCTGGTGAGCGCGCCCACCGGGCACAGGTCGATGACGTTGCCCGAGAGCTCCGAGTCCACGGTGTCGCCGACCACGGTGGTGATCTCCGAGTGCTCGCCCCGGTTGACCATGCCCAGCTCCATGATGCCCGCGATCTCCTGGCCGAAGCGCACGCAGCGGGTGCAATGGATGCAGCGGGTCATCTCCTCCATGGAAATCAGCGGGCCCACGTCCTTGTGCGGCACCACGCGCTTTTCCTCGCCGAAGCGCGAAGCGCCTGCACCGTAGCCCACGGCCAGGTCCTGCAGCTGGCATTCCCCGCCCTGGTCGCAGATGGGGCAGTCCAGCGGGTGGTTGATGAGCAGGAACTCCATCACGCCCTTCTGGGCCTGGATCGCCTTGTCGCTCTTGGTGCGCACCACCATGCCCTGGGTGACGGGGGTGGCGCAGGCCGGCAGCGGCTTTGGCGCCTTCTCCACCTCCACCAGGCACATGCGGCAGTTGGCCGCGATGGACAGCTTCTTGTGGTAGCAGAAATGCGGAATGTAGGTGCCGGCCTTCTCGGCGGCATGCATCACCATGCAGCCTTCGCCGACCTCGACCTTGCGCCCGTCCAGTTCGATTTCAACCATATGTGTACTCGCGGTCAGGCGCCCGCCGAGGGAGAGCCCTCGCGGTTGGCCTGACGAATCAGCGTCTCAAATTCCGGACGGAAGTGCTTGATCATGGCGCGCACCGGCATGGCCGCCGCATCGCCCAGAGCGCAGATGGTCCGGCCCTGGATGTTGTCGGCCAGGGAGTTCAGCAGGTCCAGGTCGCCATCGCGCCCGCTCTCGTGCAGGATGCGGTCGATCACACGCCACATCCAGCCCGTGCCCTCGCGACAGGGCGTGCACTGGCCGCAGGATTCGTGCATGTAGAAGTACGACAGGCGCAGCA
>DAMCAL010000229.1:0-3293 GCA_032059585.1 Burkholderiaceae bacterium | reverse complement strand
TCATCGCGGCGCGCATGGCGGTGGACTCGTCCACGCCGATGCCGCCGCACTGGTACCGCAGCTCGCCCGCGCTCTGGGCTGCGGGCAGCGCCTGCGCCGGTTGCTGGGCCAGGGCGGGGGCGGCGGCCAGCACGGCAGCGGCGCTCAACAGGCGGACGAAGGATGGTGCAGGCATGGCGAACTCCTTTTGGCGGTTGGACAAAAGGGCAATGCTGTCGCAGCGCTGCGCGCGCGGTTGTCAGTGCAACCCGTGCCTGGCCGTGGGCAAGGGTGGACGCGCGCCGCTCAGGAGGAGGGGCCCGCCGGCAATGCCGCGCCCGAGGTCATGACCTGGCTGATGAGCGACTGCACGCCGTTCCAGATGATCTCGACCCCCACGCACAGCAGCAAGAAGGCCATCAGCCGCAGAAAGACGATCTTGCGCGCCTCGCCCAGGCGGTGCAGCAGGCGGCTGGCGTAGCGGAAGGTGAGCGAGACCAGCAGTCCCAGCAGCACGGCCGCCGTCAGGCCGCCGGCCAGGTTGAACATGGTCTCGGTCACGCTGCGCCGCGTGTGCAGGCTGGCGCCCACGGCAATCGCCACCGAGATCGAGCCCGGGCCGCAGGTCAGCGGGAAGGTGAGCGGATAGAAGGCCTTGATGATGGCCTTGTCCTCGGTCAGCGCGTTGACCATCTGCGTGGCGTCGTCGCTGGTGGCCTGCTGGGCGTTGAGCATGCGCCAGGCGATGGAGGCCACCACCATGCCGCCGGCGATGCGCACCGCCGGCAGCGACACGCCGAAGAAATCCAGCACGTACGAGCCCATGACCATGGCGAACGACAGCAGCACGATGACGTGCTGGCCGATGCGGCGCGCCAGCCGGGTGCGCGCGTCGTCGCTCAACCCGCGCGTGAAGTCCACGAAGATGGGCGCCGACGCCAGCGGGTTGATGATGGGCAACACCCCGATCAGCGCGAAGAGCAGGCTCTTGCCGTAGAAGGCGAGGTAGGGCTGGGCGAAAAAGTCCATGGCAACGGGCAAGGCAAGGCAGGGCGGCCGCCCGCCGGCACGCACGGGCTAGAAACGCGGCAGGTCCGGGTGGCTCAACTTGCCGCCGCGCACCAGCATCTTGCCGTATTCGGCGCAGCGGTTGAGCGTGGGGATGACCTTGCCCGGGTTGAGCAGCCCCGCCGGGTCGAACGCGTGCTTGAGCGCGATCATCTGCGCGTTCTCCTCGGTGGTGAACTGGGTGCACATGCTGTTGAGCTTCTCCACGCCAACGCCGTGCTCGCCCGTCACCGTGCCGCCCATGGCCACGCTGGTCTCCAGGATGTCGGCGCCGAACAGCTCGCAGCGGCGCAACTGGTCCGGGTCGTTGGCATCGAACAGGATCAGCGGGTGCAGGTTGCCGTCGCCGGCGTGGAAGACGTTGCAGCAGCGCAGGTCGTATTTCTTCTCCATCTCCTGGATCGCCAGCAGGATGTCCGCCAGGCGCTTCCTCGGAATGGTGGAATCCATGCACATGTAGTCCGGGCTGATGCGGCCGCTGGCCGGGAAGGCGTTCTTGCGCCCGCTCCAGAAGCGCGCGCGCTCCTCTTCGTTCTGGCTCACGGCGATGGCGGTGGCGCCGGCAGCGGTCAGCACGTCGCTCATGCGCTGGATTTCTTCCTCGACCTCCTCGGGCGTGCCGTCGCTCTCGCACAGCAAGATGGCCTCTGCGTCCAAGTCGTAGCCGGCGCGCACAAAATCTTCCACCGCAGCCGTCATGGGCTTGTCCATCATCTCCAGCCCGGCCGGGATGATGCCGGCGGCGATCACCGCGGCCACCGCGTCGCCGGCTTTGCGCACGTCGTCGAAGCTGGCCATGATGCAGCGCGCCAGCAGCGGGCGCGGAATGAGCTTGACGGTGACCTCCAGCGCCACGGCCAGCATGCCCTCGCTGCCGATCACGGCCGCCAGCAGGTCCAGGCCGGGCGCGTCCAGCGCCTCAGCTCCAAAGGTGACCGGCTCGCCTTCCATGGTGAAGCCGCGCACGCGCAGCACGTTGTGCACCGTGAGGCCGTATTTCAGGCAGTGCACGCCGCCCGAGTTTTCCGCCACGTTGCCGCCGATGGTGCAGGCGATCTGGCTGCTGGGGTCGGGCGCGTAGTACAGGTTGTAGGGCGCGGCGGCCTCGCTGATGGCCAGGTTGCGCACGCCGCATTGCACGCGCGCGGTGCGGGCCACGGGGTCCACCTCCAGGATGCGGTTGAACTTGGCCAGCGACAGGGTCACGCCCAGCGCATGCGGCATGGCGCCGCCCGACAGCCCGGTGCCCGCGCCGCGTGCCACCACCGGCACCTGCAGGCGGTGGCAGGTGCGCAGCACGGCCTGCACTTCGTCCTCGGTCTCGGGCAGGCAGACCACCAGCGGGCGCTGGCGGTAGGCGGTCAGGCCGTCGCATTCGTAGGGCGTGGTGTCCTCGGCGTGCCACAGCAGCGCGTGCTGGGGCACACAGGACGACAGGGCCTGCACCACCTCACGCTGGCGCGCGGCGCGCTCGGCGGGGCTGGGCAGGGGCGGGGCGGTATCGGTGGCAGCGCTGGACATGGCTGCCACTGTAGGCCAGTGAACTGGCGGGTGGCGTGACTTTTCTTGCAACGCCCCGTGAAGTGCGTGTGCAGCTTGCTCCTGAATCAGTAGCTGTTGGCGCTTGCGGGGCAGGCGCTGGAGCCTAATTTGGCTTGAAACTTCCGCGCCGGCGGATCGGGCGCAGGACCCGGCTTGCCAGACGCCCCGCGGCGGGCGCATTCCGGCTGGGCGCAACGTCC
Organism: Burkholderiaceae bacterium; assembly: GCA_032059585.1. Lineage (GTDB taxonomy): Bacteria > Pseudomonadota > Gammaproteobacteria > Burkholderiales > Burkholderiaceae_C > Melaminivora. The sequence continues at coordinate 504 of DAMCAL010000229.1, read as the reverse complement.
GCCTTCCGAAGCGCGTATCGCGCAGCCGGAGAAGTTTCCCGCCGACCCCGTGCGGCAGACCAGCGGTGCTTCACACCATGCTCAGGCGCAGCCACTCGGCAAAGGCTGCGCACTCCCAGCGGTCCATGGTGCCGGTGCGCCAGCACAGGTAGTGCGCGTGCGGGCTGGGCGCGTCGATGTCGAACAGCCGCACCAGCGTGCCCTGCTCCAGCCAGGGCAGGCCGAGTTTCAGGCGCACCAGCGCCACGCCCATGCCGGCAGCCGCCGCGTCGCACATCAGGCCCACGTCGTTGAACTGCGAGCCCTCCGTGGGCGCCGGCCAGTCCAAGCCGCAGGCGTCGAACCAGCTGCGCCAGGGCTCCAGCGGGCTTCTGAGCAGCGCCACCTCGGCCAGGTCCTCGGGCCGCGCGAACGGCCCGTGCTCGCGCACGAACGCCGGCGAGGCCAGCGGCGTGACGATGTCGCGCGCGATCTCCACGTGCTCCATGTCGGCGTAGTGGCCGG
>DAMCAL010000228.1:0-3325 GCA_032059585.1 Burkholderiaceae bacterium | reverse complement strand
CCAGCCCGTCGCTGACGATCAGCACCAGCGTGCGCCGGCCGACGAGCCGGCGCGCATGCCGCGCGTGCAGGCACGCCAGGCAGTCGCCCAGCAGCGTGCCGCCGGCGAAATTCCGGATGCGCCGGCCGGCGTCTTGCAGCATCGCATCCGTGTCGGCGTGGGCGAACGCGGGAGTGAGGTCGGTCAGGTCGGTGCCGAAGGCGAACACGTCGCGGCGCACCGCCACGCGCCGCCCGCCCACCGCCACCTCACGCGTGGCCGCGTGCAGGAAGGCCAGCAACAGGCGCGCGTAGCGCTCCATGGAACCCGACACGTCGACCAGCACCAGCAGCGGCAGGGGCTGGCGCCGGCGCTGGCGGCGCGCCAGGCGCAGCACCTCGCCGCCGGTGCGGGCGCCCCCGTGCAGGCTGCGCGGCCAGTGGACCTGCGCGCCGCGCCCGCCAGCCCGCACGCGGCGCGCCGGCACGGTGGGCAGCGGCAGCGCGATGCCGCGCACCAGCCGCTCGACGAGGTGGAACTCGCTGGCGCTGAGCTGGTTGAAGTCGGCAGCTTTCAGGCGCGCCAGGCGGCTGGCGCTCATGGCGGCGTCCAGGTCCACGGCCTGTTCGCGGGGCGCGGCGCCTGCAGCGGGCCGCGCCTGCGCAGGCGCCAGCGCCTCGCGCACGCGGGGGCGCTCGCGTGGCGGGCGTGCCCGGCCGTCGGCGCGCGGCAGCATCTGCGCCAGCAGCTTGTGGGCCAGTTGCGGGTCGCGAAAGAAGGCCTCGAACAGTTCGCTGAATACGGCGCGGTCCTGCGCGCGGTTGACCAGCACGGCTTCCAGCGCGGCGCTGACGTCGTCCTTGCGCGCCAGCCCGACATGCCCGAGGGCCTGGCGTGCCAGGGCCATGCGGGCCGCGTCCACCGGCACGCCCGCACGGCGCAATGCCCGGCCGAACGCGGCGAGGTTGTCCGCCAGCTTGCCGTTGCGCGCATCGCCCAGCCGGGGCACCGGGCGCTGGGCGGCCGGCGGGCTGGACTGGGCCGGGCGGCTCATGCCGCGTCGGGCCCTGCCGCCTGCAGGACCTGCGCCGCCAGGCCATGGTCGAGCGCGGCCACGTCGTCGCGTTGCTTGAACAGGATGCCGGCGGTGTCGACCACGATCTCCGGGTCCAGGGTCAGCGTGTCCAGCGCCACCAGCGCGCGCGCCCACTCCACCGTCTCGGCGATGCCGGGTGCGCGCTGGAAGTGCGCGGCGTGCGGCAACGTGCGCAACTGCTGCACGAACGTGGCGACCTGCGCGCTCAAGCTGGCGGGCGCGCCCGGCACCAGCGCCTGCACGATGGCCAGCTCGCGCTCGCGCTCGGGGTAGTCCAGCCAGTGGTACAGGCAGCGGCGACGCGTGGCATCGCCCAGGTCGCGCGTGCGGTTGCTGGTGAGCACCGTGACCGGCGGCGTGGCCGCGCGCACGGTGCCCAGTTCGGGAATGCTGACCTGGTACTCGCCCAGGTATTCGAGCAGGAACGCCTCGAAGGGCTCGTCGGCGCGGTCCACCTCGTCGATCAGCAGCACGGCGCCGGGCGCGGGCGCCTGCAGCGCCTGCAGCAGCGGGCGGCGCACCAGGTAACGCGGCTGGTACAGCTCCTGCTCCAGCAGGGCCGGGGGCGCCGTGCCCTCGGCGGCGCGCAGGTGCAGCAGCTGGGCCGTGTAGTTCCACTCGTACAGGGCTTCGCGCTGCTCCATCCCGTCGAAGCACTGCAGGCGCAGCAGGTCGCGCCCGAGCACCTGCGCGAGTGCCTTGGCCAGTTCCGTCTTGCCCACGCCCGGTTCGCCCTCCAGCAGCAGCGGGCGCTGCAGATGGAGCGCCAGGAACACGGCTGTGCACAGCCGGCGGTCGGCGAAATAGCCCACGCCCCGCAGCGCGTCGACCAGCGCGTCGATGGTGCCGAAGGTACCCGCGGCAGGCTCGGTCATGATGTGCTATTGAAATAAGAGCTGCCAGCGCTTATTGGACAAGCGCTACAGGCTAAAAAGACCATGAACATCGTCCCCGTGCCACCGGCCCTGCTCCCGCCACCGGCGCTGCCCGGACCCGCACACAGCGCGCAAGAGCCGCCCCGCCACGCCGGTGTCGCCACCTCGCCCGTGGTGCGCAGTCCTGCGAGAGCGGCGCGAAGGGACGCCGCCACTCAAGGAGGTGTTTCCAGTGCCTGCGCGACTGCCCGCTGCGCCATCAAGCCCACCAAATGCGCCCGGTAGGCGCTGCTGCCGTGCAGGTCGCCGTTCATCTCGGACGCGGGCGTGGGCACCTGTGCGATGGCTTCGGGCGCGAAATGCGCGGACAGCGCCTGCTCCATCGCCGTGTGGCGGAACACGCCGTTGCCGCCGCCCGTCACTGCCACGCGCACACCGTCCGCCGCCTGCGCGACGAACACGCCGACCAGCGCGAAGTGCGACGCGGGCTGGCGGAACTTCACGTAGGCGGCGCGCCGCACGAGGGGAAAGTCGATCGCGGTGATCAGTTCGCCCGCTTGCAGCGCGGTGGCGAACAGCCCCTGGAAGAAGTCGTCGGCCGCGATCGAGCGTTCGGTGGTGTGCACGGTGGCGCCCAAGCCGAGCACCGCGGCCGGATAGTCGGCGGCCGGGTCGTTGTTGGCCACCGACCCGCCCAGCGTGCCGCGCGCGCGCACCTGCCGGTCGCCGATGCCGGCGGCCAGCTGCGCCAGCGCGGGAATGGCGGCCTGCACGTCCTGGCTGTCGGCCACCTGGCAATGGCGCGCCATGGCGCCGATGGACACGTGGTCGCCCTCGCGGCGAATGCCCGCAAGCTCCGGCACGCCCGCCAGATCGATGAGCTGCTCGGGCGCGGCCAGGCGCATCCGCATGGACGGCAGCAGCGTCTGGCCCCCTGCCAAGAGGGTGCCGCCGGCGCGGGCCAGGCCCTGGGCTGCTTCGCGGCTGGTGGGGCGCTCATAGGTGAATGCGTACATGTGCGTTCTCCGGGTGGTTCACGCCTTGGCGGCCTGGATCGCCTGCCAGACACGGTGCGGGGTGGCGGGCATGTCGAGTTCGTGCACGCCGAGGTCTTTCAGTGCGTCGAGCACCGCATTGATCACGGCCGGCGGCGAGCCGATGGCGCCCGCCTCGCCGCAACCCTTGGCGCCGATCGGGTTGTGCGTGCAGGGCGTGCACACGTGTCCCAGCGTGAACTGCGGGAAGTCCGCAGCGCGCGGCATCTGGTAGTCCATGTAGCTGCCGGTGAGCAACTGGCCGCTGTCGGGGTCGTACACGCCATGCTCCATGAGCGCCTGGCCGATGCCCTGCACCAGCCCGCCGTGCACCTGGCCCT
>DAMCAL010000227.1:0-3330 GCA_032059585.1 Burkholderiaceae bacterium | reverse complement strand
CCCGAGTTCGCCCGCAGCGCGCTGGAGGCGCTGCGCGAGCCGCTGGAGAGCGGGCACATCACCATCGCGCGGGCCGCGCAGCGCGCGCAGTTCCCGGCGCGCTTTCAGTTGGTGGCCGCCATGAACCCGTGTCCCTGCGGCTTTGCCGGGGCGCGCCAGCGCGCCTGCCGCTGCAGCCCCGAACAGGTGGCGCGCTACCAGGCGCGCCTGAGCGGCCCGCTGCTGGACCGCATCGACCTGCACGTGGAGGTGCCGGCCCTGCCTGCCGAGGAGCTGCTGGCCGCCCCGCCGGGCGAGCCCAGCAGCGCCGTGCGCGCGCGCGTGGCCGCGGCTCACGGCCGGGCGCTGGCGCGCCAGGGCAAGGCCAACCAGGCGCTGGCCGGCCAGGAGATCGACACCCGGGTGTGCCTGGAGGACAGTGCGCGGCACTTCCTGCAGACCGCCGCCACGCGCCTGGGCTGGTCGGCGCGCAGCACGCACCGGGCGCTGAAGGTGGCGCGCACCATCGCCGATCTGGCAGGCAGCGACACGGTGGCGACGGCGCACGTGGCCGAGGCGGTGCAGTACCGGCGCGTGCTGCGGCCGGTGCCGGGCTGAGGTGGTTTTGCTTCTTTTTTGATAGCTACCGACGCTTGCTGAGTAAGCGTTGGAGCCGTTTTTTACCCCTGATCCAATATCTTCCCTGGGCGCCGCGGCCGCAGCCGGGCGCGGACAGGCCGCGTGCCGGATGGCCCGGGTGGCGCCTGCCGAGACCGGGCAGCGCAGGGCGCGGGTTTTCAGGCAGCGGCGCCGGCCTCGGTGCGCCTACCATCCGAGCCATGTCCCGCCTGATGACTTTGCTGGCGATCGCCGGCGTGCTTGCCGCGCTGTTCTTCGCCTACCGCTACGGCATTTTCTGAGGGCCTGCCCCTCAGGCCACGCCCAGGTACTGGCGCCGCGCCGCGCCGTCGCGCGCCAGCTCGGCCATGGGCGCCTCGTACACGATGCGGCCCTTTTCCAGCACGCAGGCGCGGTCGGCGACGGCCTCGGCGAAGGCCAGGTTCTGCTCGCACAGCAGGATGCCCAGGCCGCGTCCTTTGAGTTCGGCCACCGCGCGCGCCATCTGCTCGACGATGAGCGGCGCCACGCCCTCGGACGGCTCGTCCAGCAGCACCAGCAGCGGCTGGCCCATCAGCGTGCGCGCCACCGTCAGCATCTGCTGCTCGCCCCCGCTCATGCGCCCGCCCGGGCGCTGCGGCATCTCGCCCAGGTTGGGAAACAGCGCGAACAGCCGCTCGGGCGTCCAGGCCGGCAGCGCCGCGCCGCCCGGCCCGGGGCGCGCGGCCTGCCGGCCCACCTCCAGGTTCTGCAGCACCGTCAGGGCGGTGAAGATGCGCCGGTCCTCGGGCACGTAGCCGACGCCGGCGCGGGCGATCGCGTGCGCCGGCAGGCCGGCGATGGCGCGGCCCAGGAAGTCGATGCGGCCTTCGGTGCGCGCCAGCAGCCCGGCAATGCTCTTGAGCGTGGTGGACTTGCCCGCGCCGTTGCGCCCCATGAGCGCCACCACCTCGCCGGGTGCCACGGTCAGCGACACCCCGTGCAGGATGTGCGCGGCGCCGTACCAGGCGTGCAGGTCGTGCACTGCCAGCAGCGGCGCGGCAGGCGCGGGCGGCGCGGAGCGCCTCGGCGGCCCGTTGTCTGGTGTTTTCGGGCTCCGGCCCTCGTCCGGCTTGCGCGGGATGCTCTCATGTTCGAATCGCACCGACCCGCCGCCGAGGTAGGCCGCCTGCGCCCGCGCGTCGGCCCGGATCTGTTCGGGCGGGCCCTCGGCCAGCAGCTGCCCGCGCACCAGCACGGCCACCCGGTCGGCGTGGCCGAAGACCACGTCCATGCTGTGCTCGGTGAACAGCACGCCCATGCGCCGCGCGCGCGCCAGGTCGTGCACCAGTTGCATGAGCTGCATGCGCTCGCCCGGCGCCATGCCGGCGGTGGGCTCGTCCATGAGCAGCAGGCGCGGCTCGCCCGCCAGGGCGATGGCCAGCTCCACGCGCTTGACGTCGCCATAGGCCAGCTCGCTGCACGGCCGCGCGGCCTGCGCCTGCATGCCCACCTGCGCCAGCAGCGCCAGCGCGTCGTGCACGCGGTGGCCGTCCGCGCGGCGCCACACGCGCCAGGCCAGGCGATCGGCCGCCAGCAGCGCCAGCTGCACGTTTTCCAGCACGGTGAAGCTCTGGAAGGTCTGCGCGATCTGGAAGGTGCGGCCCACGCCCAGCCGGGCCAGGCGGCGCGGCGACGCGGCGGTGATGTCCTGCCCGGCCAGCAGCACGCGCCCGCCGTCGGGCGCGAGCTGGCCGCCGATCAGGTTGAAGCTGGTGGTCTTGCCGGCGCCGTTGGGGCCGATCAGCGCCAGCAATTCACCCGCGGCCAGCTGCAGCGACAGGCCCTGCACCGCCTGCACGCCCCCGAAGGACTTGTGCAGGCCCTGCACCTGCAGCAGCAGCGGCGGCGCCGCTGCCGCGGTCATGCGCGCGCCTCCGGCGCCGGGCGGCGCGCCGCCACGCGCGCGCGCCAAGCCTGCGCCACGCCGGCGATGCCCTGCGGAAACAGCAGCACCAGCAGCAAGATGGTGGCGCCCATCCAGGCGCGCCAGTATTCGGTGGCGCGCGCCACGCTGTCGTGCAGCCAGGTGAATGCGGCCGCGCCGACGATCGGGCCGGCCAGCTGCTGCACCCCGCCCAGCAGCACCATGACCAGCGCATCGACCGAGCGGTTCACCGACAGCACGTCCGGCGCCACCCCGCCCTTGGAAAACGCGAACAGCGCCCCGGCCAGGCCGGCGAACAGCCCGGCCAGCGTGAACGCGGCCCAGCGCACGCCGCGCACGTGCAAACCCACGGCCTCGGCGCGCGCGCCCGAGTCGCGCGCGGCCCGCAGCGCCCAGCCCAGCGGGGCGAACAGCGCACGCCGCAGCGCCAACAGGCCAGCCGCGACCAGGAACAGCACGAGCCAGTAAAAGCGTGCGCTGCCGGCCAGCGCCTCGGGCGGCCAGACGCCCGTCAGACCGTTGCTGCCGCCGGTCACGGCGTCCCACTGCCAGGCCACGGCCCAGGTGATCTGCGCCAGCGCCAGGGTCAGCATGGTCAGCGGCACGCCGCTCAGGCGCACGCACAGGCTGCCGTAGACCAGCGCCAGCGCGCCCCCGGCCAGGCTGGCCAGCACCAGCACCGCGGCAAACGGCAGGCCGGCGCTGCGCGCCAGCAGCGCCGCGGCATAGGCCCCGGCGCCGAAATACGCCGCGTGGCCGAACGAGTGCATGCCCCCCGGCCCGGCGATGAAGTGCAGGCTGGCGGC
>DAMCAL010000226.1:0-3336 GCA_032059585.1 Burkholderiaceae bacterium | reverse complement strand
TCCAGCGTGTCGGGGCTGGCGGGCAGCAGCTTGTAGCGCAGCCGCTCCATGAACTCGCTGCCCATGGAGGTGCGCTGGGCGAAGCCGAAGTCGGCCAGCAGCGTGGTGATGTCCAGCGCGCCGGTGAGCGCGCGCCACCACGCGCACAGGCGCGCGGCCACCTCGGGCGAGCGCTCGGCCGCCTCGACCAGCAGCGCGAAGCGGCCCGTGGCGGCCGGCACCGAACGGCCATCGCCGCGGATCCAGTCCAGCAGCGCGATCAGCTGCAGGTGGCGCGCGGCCACGCTGGCGCGCGCATCGAGCGCGGCCAGCAAATCGGCCAGCGCCGGTTCAGGAGGTTTCAATGCAAGACCCGGCCCGTGGGGATGTCCGCCGTGCCCGTGCCGCCAGGGCCAGGCGACAGCGCCGCATCGAGCACGAACAGCGGCACCGGGCAGTCGAAGCGTTCACCGCTCTCGGTCACGCACAGGTAGCTGCCGTGCATGGTGCCGCTGGGCGTGCGCAGGCGGCAGCCGCTGGTGTATTGGAACGACTCGCCAGGACGCAGCAGCGGCTGCTGGCCCACCACGCCCAGGCCCTTGACTTCCTCGACGTGCCCGCCTGCGTCCACGATGGTCCAGTGCCGCGCGATCAACTGCGCCGCGACGCTGCCGGTGTTGGTCACGGTGATGGTGTAGGCAAAGCTGTGGATGCCGCGCGCTGGCGCCGACTGCTCGGGCAGGTATTCGGGCTGCACGTCGACCTGGAACTGGTGCTGGGACATCGTCCAATGGTAAACCCTGGGCCAGTGCACGAAAAACCGCGTGGGCCACGGCCGGCCCCCGGGGCTGCGACAATTTCCGGCATGAGCCGCACCTACCGCATCGCCCCTTCCATCCTCTCGGCCGACTTCGCCCGCCTCGGCGAAGAAGTGCGCAGCGTCATCGCTGCTGGCGCCGACTGGATCCATTTCGACGTGATGGACAACCATTACGTGCCCAACCTGACGTTCGGCCCGATGGTCTGCCAGGCGCTCAAGCCGCATGCCGTCACGCCCGAGGGCGTGGCCGTGCCGATCGACGTGCACCTGATGGTGCAGCCGGTGGACGAGCTGGCCAGCGCCTTCGCCAAGGCCGGGGCCGACTACATCAGCTTCCACCCGGACGCCTCGGCCCACGTACACCGCAGCATCCAGAACATCAGGGCGCACGGCTGCAAGGCCGGCCTGACGTTCAACCCGGCGACGCCGCTGGATGTGCTGGACTGGGTCATCGACGACCTGGACCTGATCCTGCTGATGAGCGTCAACCCCGGCTTCGGTGGGCAGAGCTTCATCGACAGCACGCTGCGCAAGACCGAGCAGGCGCGCCGGCGCATCGAGGCGAGCGGGCGCGATATCCGGCTGGAGGTGGACGGCGGCATCAAGGTGGCCAACATCCGCCGCGTGGCCGACGCGGGCGCCGACACCTTCGTGGCGGGCAGCGCCATCTTCGGGCAGCCCGACTACCGTGCCGTCATCGACACGATGCGTGCGGCGCTGGCCTGACGCCGTCGCCGGCCAAGCGCGTTGCCTTTGGCGTTACTGGCGCGCCGGCACCATGGTGGTGGCCTCGCGCAGCACTCCGCCGCCCTCGACCGAGCCCGACACCGGGTTGCCCTGCAGGCGCGCCTGGCAGTCGGAGCGATCCTGCGGTGTCTTGAACACCTCACAGCGCTCCATGGCGTTGCGCTCGTAGGTGTTGTCCCCCGGGCTGCTCAGATCGCCCCGGCGTGCGGCCTGGGCGGCAGCCCCGATCTCGCGCAGGCACGGCGCGCGGCTGGCCTCGGGCATCTGGGCGCAGGCGGCGCGGCGCTGCTGCATGCTGCTGTGGTCGTTGGCGTTGTGGCGGGCGTTGCCGGCCGGGCTGGCCGCCTGGGCAGCGCCACACAGCAGCAGGGCGGCAGAGCAGGCGAGGGTGGTAAAACGGAAAGTGGCCATGGTGCGGTAACTCCTGTGGACGTCAAGGGCGCTCGCGCGCAGACAAAATCGGACGTGCCAGCGTAAGCGCCGACCCGGCGCGTGCGGTGTCCGCACGCGGCCCCGGCTGCTGTCGGACACCGCGCACAGGCTTTCCCCTTCGTTGCACTCTCTTATGCATCCCATGTCCACCTGCCCCCGTCCTGTTGTGCCTGCCCTGTTGACCTCCGTGGATGCTGCCCTCGTGGACCTGGACGGCACCCTGGTGGACACCCTCGGCGATTTCACCGAGGCGCTCAACCGCATGCTGGCCGACCTGCGCCTGCCGCCTCTCGCGCCGGCGTCCATCGAGCGCATGGTGGGCAAGGGTTCGGAGCACCTGCTGCGTTCGGCGCTGGCCCACGTCCTGACTCCCGACGGTGGCGGATCGCCAGCAGACCGTGCGGTGGAGGCAGCCGTGCAGGCGCACTATCCCCATGCCTGGGAGCGCTATGAGCACCACTACCTGGCCATCAACGGGCAGTTCGCCCGCGTCTATCCCGGGGTGCCCGAGGGCCTGCAGGCGCTGCGCGCGGCCGGGCTGCGCCTGGCCTGCCTGACCAACAAGCCCACGGCGTTCGCGTTGCCGCTCCTACGCGCCAAGGGTCTGCACGGCTACTTCGACCATGTCTTTGGCGGCGACGCGTTCGAGCGCAAGAAGCCGGACCCGTTGCCGCTGCGCAAGGCCTGCGAGGCGCTGGGCAGCCAGCCTGCGCGCACCCTCATGCTGGGCGATTCGCACAACGACGCGCAGGCTGCGCGTGCGGCGGGCTGCCCGGTGGTGCTGGTGACGTACGGCTACAACCATGGCCAGCCGGTGCGCAGCGTCGATGCCGATGGCTACGTCGATGCGCTGAGCGAACTGGCGCCGCCGCCGCGCTGAAAGCGTCGCGGCCGCCGGGCGGGCGCCGCTTAGAAGCTCTCCCAGTCCTCGTTGCCACCGCTGCCCGCAGTGGCGCCGTGGGCGCGCTGCGGCGCTGCGCCCAATGCCGCTGGGGCGACAGCAGACTGGCTGCGCAAGGCTGCTGCGCCTGCCGGCGCCGGCCTGTGCAGCGCGGGCGCTGGTGCGGCGGCAGGCGAGTGCGTTTTGGCGGCCAGGCCACCAGCCGTGCGGAACACGGCCACCGCCTGCACCAGTTGCTCCGCCTGCGCCGTCAGGCTGCTGGCAGCTGCCGCGCTTTGCTCCACCAGCGCGGCGTTTTGCTGCGTGGCCTGGTCCATCTGCATCACGGCCTCGCCCACCTGGGCCACGCCTGCGCTTTGCTCGCGGCTGGCCGCGCTGATCTCGCCGACGATGTCGGTCACGCGGCGGATGCTGCCCACCACGTCCTGCATGGTGCTGCCGGCGCGGTCCACCAGGC
>DAMCAL010000225.1:0-3376 GCA_032059585.1 Burkholderiaceae bacterium | reverse complement strand
CCTCTTGCATGCCATGCAAGCGCTCTCCCAGCTGAGCTATACCCCCACTCAGATGCCGATGCCCATCGCTGGGCGCTGCCATCTGCTGAGCCTCGAATTATAGACAGCTTTTCAGCGCCTTTTCAAACGCGCCAGTATTTTTTCACGCCCGAGCAGCTCCAGCACCGCGTCGACCGACGGGGTGTGCGGCGTGCCGAGCGTGAGCACGCGCACCGGCATGGCCAGCTGGGGCATTTTTGCGCCCTGCTCCTTGAGCACTTCCTTGAGGGCAGCGGCGATGGCCTCGCGGTTCCACGCCACCTGGGCGACGGCGGCGGCGAAGGCCTCCAGCAGCGGCGCGGCGGCGTCCGTCACGTGCTGCGCCAGATCCTGCGCACCGGGCTGCACCGCGTCGACATAGAACAGGCGCGCCCAGCGCGCCAGGTCGACCAGGGTTTCGCAGCGGTCCTTGAACAGGCCGCAGATGCGCTGCAACCGGTCGTCCGCATCCAGCGCCGCTGCCTCCACGCCGGTCTGCAGCACGAACGGCCGCACCAGCGTCGCCAGCTGTTCGTCCGCCAGCGCCTTCAGGTGCTGGGCGTTGACCCAGCGCAGCTTGGCCTCGTCGAACTGCCCGGCGCTGCGGCCCAGATGGTCCAGATCGAACCACTCCAGAAACTGCGCGCGCGAGAAGATCTCGTCGTCCCCATGGCTCCAGCCCAGGCGCGCCAGGTAATTGACCATGGCGTCGGGCAGGTAGCCCTCGTCGCGGTATTGCGTCACGGCCTTGGCGCCATTCCTCTTGCTCATCTTCTCGCCCTGCTCGTTCAGCACGGTGGGCAGGTGGGCGAACACCGGGACGCTGGCCCCCAGCGCTTCGAAGATGTGGATCTGCCGCGGCGTGTTGTTCACGTGGTCGTCACCGCGGATCACGTGGGTGATGCGCATGTCGATGTCGTCCACGCAGACGCAGAAGTTGTATGTCGGCGTGCCGTCGGGCCGCGCGATCACCAGGTCGTCCAGCTCGCTGTTCTGGAATTCGATGCGGCCCTTGCACTTGTCGTCCCACGCCACCACGCCATCCTTGGGCGTCCTGAAGCGCAACACCGGTTGCACGCCCTCGGGCACGGGCGGCAGCGCCTTGCCTTCCTCAGGCCGCCAGGTGCCGTCGTAGCGCGGCTTTTCCTTGGCGGCCGCCTGGCGCTCGCGCAGCGCGTCCAGTTCGGCGACGCTCATGTAGCACGGGTACACATGGCCGCTGGCCTGCAGCTGTGCCAGCACTTCGCGGTAGCGGTCCATGCGCTGCATCTGGAAGAACGGCCCTTCGTCGATGTCCAGCTGCAGCCACTGCATGCCTTCGAGGATCACGTCCACGGCCGCCTGGCTGGAGCGCTCCAGGTCGGTGTCTTCGATGCGCAGGATGAAGTCGCCGCCCTGCGAGCGGGCGAATGCCCAGGGGTACAGCGCCGAGCGGATGTTGCCCAGGTGGATGAAGCCGGTCGGCGACGGGGCGAAGCGGGTGCGGATGCGTGGGGGCGTCGTGGTCATGTCAGGGTGTCCAGGCCGCGCAGCAGGTCGGCCTTCAAATCTTCGAGATGCTCCAATCCTACGGAGATCCGCACCAGCCCCTGGCCGATGCCCGCAGCCTGGCGCTGCTCTTCGGTCAGGCGCCCATGCGAGGTACTGGCCGGGTGGGTGATGGTGGTCTTCACGTCGCCCAGGTTGGCGGTGATGGAGCACACGCGCGTGCTGTCGATGACGTGGAAGGCATTGGCGCGCAGCGCCGCCCCCCCCTGGCCGGCCACGTCGAAGGCTAGCACCGGCCCGCCCAGCCCGCCCTGCTGGCGCATGGCAAGCTGGTGCTGCGGGTGGCTGGCCAGGCCCGAGTAGTGCACGCGCGCGACGTTCGGATGGCCCTGCAGCCACGTCGCCAAGGCCAGGGCCGCGGCGCTTTGCGCCTTCACGCGCAGGGACAGCGTCTCCAGCCCCTTGAGCACCACCCAGGCGTTGAATGGCGACAGGTTCAGCCCCGCGCTGCGCATGAAGGTGCCCATCACCTTGTCCACCAGCGCGGTGGTGCCGCACACGGCGCCGGCCATCACGCGGCCCTGGCCCTCCAGGATTTTCGTGCCGGAATACACCACCAAGTCGGCGCCGAGCTCCGCCGGGCGCTGCAGCACCGGCGAGCAAAAGCTGTTGTCCACCGCCAGCAGCAGGCCGCGCGCATGCGCGAGTTCCGCCAGCGCCGCGATGTCGCACAGGTCGCCCAGCGGGTTGGTGGGCGTCTCGGCGAACAGCAGCCGGGTGTTGGGGCGGATGGCACCCTCCCACGCCGGCACGTCGGTTTGCGACACGAACGTGGTCTCGATGCCGAAGCGCGCCATCTCCGAGCCCAGCAGCTTGAGCGTGGAGCCGAACATGGAGCGCGAGGCCACGACATGGTCGCCGCTTTGCAGCACCGTGAGCGCCATCAGCAGGATGGCCGACATGCCGGTGCTGGTCGCCACGGCGCACTCCGTGCCTTCCATGGCGGCCAGGCGGCGCTCGAAGCTGGCGACCGTCGGGTTGGCGGTGCGGCTGTAGGTGTAGCCCGGTTCTTCGCCGGCGAAGCGGCGCGCGGCGCTTTCGCAGTCCGGCTGCACGAAGCTGCTGGTCAGGTACAGCGCCTCGCTGTGCTCGCCCCAGTGGCTGCGGGCCGTGGCTTCGCGCACGGCCAGGGTGTCGGGGTGCAGCCCTTCAGGCAGCGTCGGTTCGGTCACGGTGGTGGTCCTTGTTGTCCAAAATGATAGCTGCCGGCGCTTGTGGAATCAGAGTTTTCAGGTCTTTTCATTGTGAAAACCAGAGCACGCAAGCGCAAGCAGCTCACTTTTCAGTAGCGCGGCGGCGCCGGGGACGTTCGCTTCACACCAGGTCGGCGTTGGGCAGCGACAGCCGCGACGTGTCCTCTTGCGGCTCCTCGTCGCCGCTGCGGTTGCGTCCCTCGTTGAGCGCCGTCACCTCCGCCTCGGTGATGTCGCCGGTCACGTAGCAGCCGTCGAAGCACGACGCCTCGAACCCCTGCACCTGCGGGTTGATGCGGCCCACCGCCTGCTTCATCGCCTCCACGTCCTGGTAGATGAGCGCATCGGCGCCGATCCACTGGCGGATTTCCTCCACCGTGCGCCCGTGCGCGACCAGCTCGGCGCGCGTGGGCATGTCGATGCCGTAGACGTTGGGGTGGCGCACCGGCGGCGCGGCGGACGCCAGGTAGACCTTGGTCGCGCCGGCGTCGCGTGCCATCTGCACGATCTCCTTGGAGGTCGTGCCGCGCACGATGGAGTCGTCCACCAGCAGCACCCGCCGGCCCTTGAACTCGCTGCCGATGGCGTTGAGCTTCTGGCGCACCGACTTCTTGCGC
>DAMCAL010000224.1:0-3391 GCA_032059585.1 Burkholderiaceae bacterium | reverse complement strand
CCCGAGATGGTCTGCATGCGCCGGCCGTAGCGGTGGCCCAGGCCCATGCGGTAGATGCTCTTGGCGCGGCCGATGTGGGAGTTGCCGTAGCGGCCCAGCGGAATGGTCTCGTCCGGCGGCAGCTCGCAGGGCATGCTGGAGGCCCACAGCAGTTCGCCGCCGGGCTGCTGCTGCGCCAGCACGCGGTGCACGAACTGGTGCAGCTCGGTCAGCTCTTCCAGGCATTGCTCGACGCTCGCGTGCGCGGTGGTGATCAGCTCCAGCTGCGACTCGCTGTAGTCGGTGGTGATGCTGCCGTGCGTGAGCGCGGAACCCAGCGCCACCGGGTGCGGCGTCAGCGCGAGCGCGCCTGTGGGCAGCACGCGCAACCCTTCCTTTTCGATGCCGCGGCGCATGCCGGCCAAGCGATCGGTGGTCAGGGCAGCGATTCGCTGTTGCAGAGTGCTCATGGGGTCGTGGGGGTCGGTGCGTTCCGTGCGGTGGGGCCGGAACTTAGCACGCCCGGCGGCGCGCTGCCCGGCGCCGCGGCCAAGCGCCGGCGCCGCGCTCGGGAACTGCAGCGCGCCGCCCAGGGTTGCTAATGCGCGCGCAGCGCGGCGCGCAACTGCTCGCCCACTTGCGGGCGCTCGGCGAACGGGTCGGGCGGATTGGCGGCCTGCACGATGCCTTCCATGCGGCTGCGCACATTGCCCAGCGCCTGGGGGTGGCTGAAGATGTAGAACTGGCCGGCCGCCGCCGCGTCGAAGACCTTCTGCGCCACTTCGGCCGCGCTGACGCGGCCACTGGCCACCGCCTTGGTGGTCATCGCCTGGTTGATGCGCTGGCTGGCGGTGAGTGCCTCGCCCTGCATCGCCTCGGGACGGTTGCGTTCGCTGGCGGTGATGCCGGTGGGCACGAAGTACGGACACAGCACGCTGGCACCCACCTGGGTCGTGACCAGCGACAGGTCGTGGTGCAGGGTCTCGCTCAACGACACCACGGCGTGCTTGCTGACGTTGTACACACCCATGTTGGGCGCGTTCAGCAGGCCGGCCATGCTGGCGGTGTTGACGATGTGGCCGCGCCACAGCGGGTCGGCGCGGGCGGCGTCCAGCATCATCGGCGTGAACAGGCGCACGCCGTGGATGACGCCCCACAGGTTCACCCCCAGCACCCACTGCCAGTCGCGCACGGAGTTCTCCCACACCAGCCCGCCCGAGCCCACACCGGCGTTGTTGAACACCAGGTGCGGCGCGCCGAAGCGGGCCTGCACGTCGCGTGCGAGCTGCTCCATCTGAGCCGCATCGGACACGTCCACGCGCCGCGCCAGCACGGCGCAGCCTGCCGCCTGCACCTCGGCCACGGCGGCGTCCAGCGCGTCCTGCTGCACGTCCACCAGCACCAGTTGCATGCCCAGCCGCGCGCCGATGCGCGCGCACTCCAGGCCAAAGCCCGACGCCGCGCCGGTGAGCACGGCCGTCTTGCCGGAAAAGTCGTCGATCATGGTCGGGTCTCCTGAAACGGTGCGCCGCCGGCACCGCCCTGCGGCTGCCACAGCATCTGCACGTGCGCGATGCCGTCTTCGTCATAGGGCTGGGACACGGTGGCGAAACCGAGCGATGTGTAGAACGGCTGCAGGTGCGCCTGCGCGCTGATGCGCACGGCGTGCCCCGGCCACGCGGCGGCGGTGCGCGCCAGGCCTTCGCGCATCAGCGCGGAACCCAGGCCCGTGCCGCGCGCTTGCGGCGCAATGGCCACGCGGCCGATCGAAGGCTCTGGCGAGCGCACGCCCGGGTCGACTGCGCGCAGCGTTGCCAGCAAAGGCCCGTCCGGCGCGGCCCGCCCCAGCAGGTGCCATGCGCGCGGATCGGCATCGTCCACCTCCTGGTAGGCACAGGCCTGCTCGACCACGAAGACCCGGCAGCGCAGCATGAGTGCCTCATGCAGCGCGTGCACGCCTAGGCCGTCGAACCGCTCCCAGGTCCAGTGCAGCGGCGGCGGCATTCAGATCAGCTTGACGAGCTGCTTGCCGAAGTTCTTGCCCTTGAGCATGCCCAGGAACGCCTCCGGCGCCGCGGCCAGCCCCTCGGCCACGCTCTCGCGCGGACGGAGTTTGCCGGTGGCAACCAGGCCCCCGAGCTCCTTGAGCGCCTGCGGCCAGATCTCCATGTGCTCGCTGACGATGAAGCCCTCCACGCGCATGCGGTTGATGAGGATGAGCGCCGGGTTTTGCAGCGGCAGCGGCTGGCCGTCGTAGCCGGCGATCATTCCGCACACGGCCACGCGGGCGAAGGCGTTGGAGCGCAGCAGCACGGCGTCCAGGATGTGGCCGCCGACGTTCTCGAAGTAGCCGTCGATGCCGTTCGGGCAGGCGGCCTTCAGCGCGGCGGACATGGATTTCAGGTCGGGGTGCTGGCGGTGGTCGATGCACGCGTCGAAGCCCAGCTCCTCGGTGGCGTAGCGGCACTTGTCCGGGCCGCCGGCAATGCCCACCACGCGGCAGCCGCGCGCCTTGGCCAGGGCCCCGAAGGCGCTGCCCACGGCGCCGGTGGCGGCGCTCACCACCAGGGTTTCGCCCGCCTTGGGGTTGATGATCTTCACCAGGCCGTACCAAGCCGTCACGCCAGGCATGCCAACGGCGCCCAGGTAGTACGACAGCGGCACGTGCGTGGTGTCCACCTTGCGCAGCGCGCCGGGCTGGCTGGCGTCCACCACGCTCCATTCCTGCCAGCCGCCCATGCCGACCACCTTGTCGCCGGGCGCAAAGCCGGGGTGGCGGCTCTCGGCCACCTCGCCCACGGTGCCGCCGATCATCACTTCGCCCAGCCCCTGGCTGGCGGCGTAGCTCTTGCTGTCGTTCATGCGCCCGCGCATGTACGGGTCCAGGCTCAGGTAGTGGTGGCGCACCAGCACCTGGCCGTCCTGCAGCGGCGCCGTATCGGTGGTGACGAGGCGAAAGTTCGCCGCCGTGGCCTCGCCCTCGGGGCGGTTGTCGAGCACGATCTGCTGGTTGCGTGGCATGGGAGTCCTTTCGGTGGTGATAACGGTTGATTTGCTATCTTTTTAATAGCTGGTAGCGCTTATCCAGAAAGCGCTGAGGCCACTTTTGGCTTGTATTCCTGGCGTCAATCGGTGGCCACTGCTTCGGCGCCCGCACGGCGCACGTAGCGGAAGGTGCCCGTGGCGTGGCTGCACGCGCGGCCTTCGGCATCGTGCACCGTCCCCTCCACGAAGGCCAGCGAGCGGGTGCGGTGCAGCAGCCGTGCGCGCGCGACCAGAGGCCCGCGCGCGGCCTGCATGAAGCTGGTCTTCATCTCGATGGTGACCACGCCCATCTCGGGCGCCACGCTGCGCGCCGCGGTGGCCAGCGCCACGTCCAGCAGCGTCATGGTGGCGCCGCCGTGCACCACGC
>DAMCAL010000223.1:0-3418 GCA_032059585.1 Burkholderiaceae bacterium | reverse complement strand
CTGGGGCGACCACGTCTTCATCGAGGAGCGCACGGTGGACGTGCACATCAAGCGCCTGCGCGAGGCGCTGGGCGAAGCCGGCCGGCTGGTGGAGACGGTGCGCGGCGCGGGCTACCGGCTCACGGCGCAGGTGCACCTGGACGCCGCGCCGGCCGGAGACGCCGCGTGAGCGCGCAGGGCCCGGCTTTCAAAAAAGATAGCTGCTGGCGCTTGATGGGTAAGAAGTTGAGAGCCATTTGATGCTGAAAACGCCGTGTGACAAGCGCCACCAGCTATTTTTGTGATAGCAAACCGGTGGCCTACCCGATGATCTCGCGCCTGTTGCTCCTGCTGCTCTCCCAGGCGGCGGGCGCGGCCGCGGGCGGCTGGCTGGCGGGCGTCTGGGGCGCGGCCGCGGGCGCCTGCGCCGGGGCAGGGCTGTGGCTGGCGTGGGACAGCTGGCTCGGCGCGCGGCTGCTGCACTGGCTGCGCCAGGGCGCCGCCACTGGTGCGCCGCCGCCGCGCCTGCCCGGGCCCTGGGGCGAGGCCGCCGACCGCGCGCGCCGCCTGCTGCGCCAGGCGCGCCGGCGCGAGCGTGCCAGCGACGCACGGCTGGCCGAGATCCTGGCCGCCCTGCAGGCGTCGCCCAACGGCGTGACGCTGCTCGACGCGCAGGCCCGCATCGAGTGGTGCAACCAGATGGCGCAGGAGCACTTCGGCTTCGACGCGGTGCGCGATGCGCAGCAGTCCATCGGCAACCTGGTGCGCGAGCCGGCGTTCGCCGCCTACCTGGCCGCGGGCGAACCCGGGCAGGGCGTGGTGCTGCCCGGGCGCGCGGGCACGCCGGCGCGCCCCGTGCGCATCGATGTGCGGCTGCATCCCTATGGCGACGGGCGGCGGCTGCTGCTGTCGCGCGACATCACGCAGCTGGAGCAGGCCGAGGCCATGCGCCGCGACTTCGTGGCCAACGTCTCGCACGAGATCCGCACCCCGCTGACGGTGCTGGTGGGCTTCGTCGAGACGCTGCAGACGCTGCCGCTGGAGGCCAGCGAGCAGGCCCGCTATCTGGACCTGATGGCGCGCCAGGGCGAGCGCATGCAGCGCCTGGTGCAGGACCTGCTGACCCTCTCGCGCCTGGAGGGCAGCCCGCTGCCCGGCCTGCACGAGTGGGTCGATGCGGGCGAGCTGCTGCGCCACTGCCGCGACGAGGCGCGGGCGCTGTCGGCCACGCTGGCACCGGGCGCGAGCCCGGGCGCACCGGCGCACGAGATCGTGTTCCCGTGCGACGCGCACCTGCAGGACGCGGGCGAGATCGCCGGCATTGCCCCCGAACTGCAAAGCGCGCTGGCCAACCTGGTCGGTAACGCCGTACGCTACACCCCGGCGGGCGGGCGGATCGAGGTGCGCTGTGAGCGGACACCGGCGGGCGGCGCGCGTTTTGTCGTCGCCGACAGCGGCCCGGGTATCGCGCCCGAGCACCTGCCGCGCATCACCGAGCGCTTCTACCGCATCGACCGCAGCCGCTCGCGCGACACCGGCGGCACCGGGCTGGGGCTGGCCATCGTCAAGCACGTGGCGCAGCGCCACGGCGCGCAACTGCACATCGACAGCACGCCCGGGCAGGGCGCGACGTTCTGCATCGAGCTGCCGCCCGCGCGCGTGCGGCCCCGCGCACCGCAGGCGCCCCCGTCGGTCACGCCGCCGCGCGCGCCGAGCGGCGCGCCGGCCTGAGCACTGCCGCCAGCAGTGCCATGAACGCCAGTGCCACCACGGCCAGTGCCGCGGCACTGGCGCCCCAGAACGCGGCCGGCGAGTGCAGCGGGCCCAGGCCCGCCACCCCGCGGTACGCCAGCGCATAGCCGCCCCCCAGTCCCACGCCCCACAGCATCACGCCGTACACCAGCAGCGGCAGCACCGTGACGTGCCAGCTGCGCAGCACGAAGATGCACAGCGTCTGCAGCGCATCGGCCACGTGGTAGGCCGCCACCCAGGCCAGCAGGGCAGCGGCCAGCGCCGCGACCTCGGCGCTCGTGGTGTAGAGCTGGGCGATGGGCCCGCGCGACAGCAGCAGCGCCCCGGAGAGCACGCCGGCCATGGCCGCCCCCAGCGCGAGGCCCTGACGCGCCACGCTGGCCGCGCCCACCTCGTTGCCGCTGCCGCGCCAGAAACTCACGCGTGCGCTGGTCGCGATGGCCAGCGACAGCGGCACCATGTACAGCACCGCGGCAAGGTTGGACGCGATCTGGTGCGCGGCCGACGCCAGCGCGCCCTGGCGCGCGATGAACAGCGCCATCCACGTGAACGAGGTGACCTCCACCAGGATGGCCAGGCCCGCAGGAAGCCCCAGGCGCAGAAAGCGCGCCAGCATCGCGCGGTCCGGCCGCTCGACGGCGCGCCACAGCGCCAAAGGGGCGTACAGCGCACGCGCGCGCAGCATGCCCAGGCCCAGCGCCGCCAGGGCCAGGTTGACGGCCAGCGTGGCCCAGGCGCAGCCCACCACGCCCTGGGCGGGCAGCCCGGCGCCACCAAAGGTGAACCACACCGACAGCGGCACCTTGATGGCCAGCGAGCCGACCTGCAGCCACGTCACCAGTTGGGGCCAGCCCAGCGCCTGGTTGAGCGTGCTGTAGATGCGAAACAGCAGCGCGGCAGGCAGCCCGAATGCCAGGATGCCAAGGTAGGCACGCACCTCGCCGTGCAGTTCGGGCGGCACGTCGGTGGCGCGCAGGATGGGGCCGGGCGACAGCAGCACGGCCATGCCCAGCACGCTGGCCACGGCCCACACGTACAGGGCCTGGCGCACGCTGGCGCCGATGGCGGCATCGTCGCCCGCGCCGCGCTGCTCGGCCCACACCGGCAACAGCGCCTGCAGCACGCCCAGCAGCGCCACGTACACGCTGATGAACACCGCCGAACCGATCGACAGCGCCGCCAAGGACTCCTGCGAATGGCGCCCGGCCACGATGGTGTCGGTGACGCCGAAGGCCATCACCGCCAGTTGTCCCGCCAGCACCGTGAGCGCGTGGCGGACGATGGTGCCGCGCTCGCGCATCACTCCTGTGCAGGCGCGGGCAGCACTGCGCGGCGCAGCACCAGCAGGCGGTCGCTGCGGTCCGTGGGGCGGCTGACGCTGGCGACCTGTTCCCAGCGCTGCGGTGGGTAGCGCCCGGGCAGGCGCGGGGCGGCCGCGATGTCGGCGATGAGCCAGTCGCAGGTGGTGTCCGGTGCGGGCGGCGCCATGTCCAGTCCGCCGTGGTAGGTGAGCGCAGCCACCTGCGCGCGGCTCAGGCCCAGCGCGGTCACGCATCCCGGTTGCGGGCCCAGTACCGCCTTCACGCCAGCCACTTGCGGGGCAAAGCTGCGGCCATAGTCCAGCAGCGGCAGCCACAGCGTCATCACCAGCAGCCAGCCCAGCGTGGCACCGGTGGCGGGCAGCACC
>DAMCAL010000222.1:0-3459 GCA_032059585.1 Burkholderiaceae bacterium | reverse complement strand
ACCGGCACCAGCGCCGCGCCCGGCGCGGCCGCCCCGCCCGCCGGTGGCCCAACCGGCGCCCCGGCCGGCACCGCCGCCCGCGCCGGCAACGCAGGACCGGACCGCCCCTGCAGCCCAGCACCCGGCCGCCCCCTCTAAGGATGCACCGCCCGACAGCGCCGTGGCGGCAGTGGTCGATCCGTTCGGGGATGACGTTGCGCTGAACACGTCCGGCATGGAAGTCGCCGCGTCCGGCGCAGGGCCCGCCCCGGCGCCTGCCGAGCCCCCCGCTTCCCCGGCGCCGCCCGCGTCCTCCGCACCCGCCGAGCCGGCCGCCCCAGCCGCCGTCGAACCCCCGGCGCCGGCCACGTCAGCGGCCGAGGGCACCGGTGTCGAGGTCCGCCTGCCGGGCGCGGGCAGCGCGCCGTCCAGCGACGCGCTGCCGCCGGTGACCCTGCCCGCGTCGGCACGGCTGACCTTCGAGGTGCAGGGCCAGGCCCGGCGGCTGCAGTACCGGGCCAACGCCGAGCTGGTGTGGCACCAGGACGGTGCGCGTTACCAGGCGCGCCAGCAGATCCGCGCCTTCCTGCTCGGGTCGCGCTCGCAGACCAGCACCGGGCGCATCACCGCGCACGGCCTGCAGCCCGAGCGCTTCGGCGACAAGTCGCGCAGCGAGCGGGCGGCACATTTCGATTTCGAGCGCCACCAGGCGACGTTCAGCGCCAATGTGCCGCCCGCGCCTTTGCACGACGGCGCGCAGGACCGCCTGAGCGTGTTCATCCAGCTCGGCGCGATGCTGGCGGCCGCCCCGGAACGCTATCCACCCGGCACGCAGATCACGCTCACCACCGTCGGCGCGCGCGGCGCGGACCGCTGGGCCTTCACGGTGGAGGGGCCGGAGCAACTGGACCTGCCGGCCGGTCCCATGGCCGCCTTGAAGCTGCAGCGTGTGCCGCGGCAGGACCGTGACTATGACCAGAAGGCCGAGCTGTGGCTGGCGCCCGCCTTGGGCTACCTGCCGGTGCGCATCCGCATCACCCAGGCCAACGGGGACTACGCCGACCTGCTGCTGGACGGGCATGACGACGCCCCGTGACAACCCGGGCCTACGCCCGGCGCGCCTTGAACTTGGGCACACTGCAGCCATCTGCTGGGTGACAGCGATATTTCAGGGAGAACACCATGCACATGCTCTACGACTCCGATTCCTTCGTCGTGGTCCACATGCAGCCCGACGCTGCTGTGGCGGAGCCGCAGGGCGACAGCGCTCCCCTGCCGGCGCAACTGGTGCGCCACGGCTTCGAGATCGTCGACAAGCGCTCGGGCAAGGAGGTCTATCTGGACGGCTCCTGGGCCGAGATGTTCCAGGAGCAGATCCTGGCCTGGCAGCGCAACGCGCCCACCCAGCAGGAAGTCGAGGACACGCTGGACGGCTACGCCGGGCTGGCGCAAAACCCGGTGGTGGTCCACTGACAGCCCAGCCAACGAGCACCAAAACAGGCGAAAGCCCTAACCACACAAGCGCCAGCAGCTATTTTTTCGATAGCGTAGCGGGCAGGGGCGCGCCGCGGCGCGTTGCCATCTCCTGCCCCATGGCCTGCTCCGCTTCCTGGTCGAGCAGCGCCCGCACGGCCGGGTACACCGTCAGGTCTTCATGGCGCAGGTGGTCGTCATAACCGTCCGCGAATGACTGCAGCGCCTGTTCCTGCGCGGCGCTGAACTGCGTGGCCTGCCCTTCGGACAATGCCTGCAGCGCGCCGCGTGCATGCGCCCAGCGCTCGGCCATCTGCACGTGGTCCTGCTGCAGGCGGCGCACCAGCGCCACCACCTCGGCGTCCTGCGCCTTTGCCAGCAGCGGTGGAAACACGTGCAGCTCCTCGTCCTCGTGGTGCAGCGGCGCGGCCTGGTCGAAGTAGCGCAGCACGTCCTGCGCAGCCTGCCGCGCCGACGCATCGCAGCCCTGCTCGCGCAGGTAGGCGCGCAGGCGCGCCAACAGGTCGAGCGAGCGGCGCACGCGCTCGTGGCAGGCGTCCAGCATGGCAAAGGGCTCGTCGAACCCGGCTCCAGGCGTGCGCACGCCGGGCAGCGACACGCGGGCTCCGCCGCTCATGCCTGCCCCAGTCGCACCGGGCGCCCCTGGCGGTCGAACGGCAGGTAGCTGCCCGCAGCGCCGCCCTTGATGGCCTCTACCATGCGCTGCAGCGCGCTGTCGGTCTGGGCATCGCTGGGTTCCTGCTGCTCGCTGCCGGCCAGCGCAGCGACGAACAGCAGGCTCCAGCGCTGGCCCGGCAGCTCGTACTCGCCCGACTCGCGCAGCAGCGCGTCGAACGAGGCGATCTCCTCGGGCAGCTTGTCCACGCACATCAGCGGCGTGACCGCCCCGCCCTCGCCGCGCTCGAACGCCGCGCGCTGTTCCACGGTGGCGCCCTCGGGCAATTCGGAGGCGACGAACACCAGCAGCAGGCGCTGGCGCTCGCGCTGGCCGCGCGCCAGGCGCAGCAGGTCGTCGAAGTGGTGGATTTCGGGGGGGCTCATCGGGGTGGCACTCATGGCGGGTCACAGGTCAGAGGTCGAGGGGTTGCACGCCCAGTCCGGGCACGAGCGTGCGCAGGTAGCGCGAGGGCGCCGGGCGCTCGCGCGGCGGCCTGGCGGCGATCACGCTGCCCAGGCTCAGGAAACACACGGCGCGCTCGGCGGGTGCCAAGGCGAACAGTGCGCGCAAGGCATGCGACTGCAGGGCCTGGCCGCTGGTCAACGCGCCACCATACCCGAGCGCAGTGGCCATGAGCAGCACGTTCTGCACCGCGCAGCCGGCTGACAGCACGCGCTCCGCAGGCGGGACCGGACTGGCGCTGTGGCCCGCCAGGTCCGGCGATTCGTCCACCGTCACCAGCAGCAGCACGGGTGCGCGCGCGGCCTTGTCGCGGGCGCGCGCCTGCGCCTCGGCGTCCGCGTGGGGGTCGCGCTCGTGCAGTGCCTGGACAAAGGCCTCGCCCAGTGCGGCGCGCGCTGCCTCGGGCACCAGCGTCAGGCGCCAGGGCAGCAGGCCGCCATGGTCGGGCGCGTGGCGCGCCGCGCCCAGGATGGCCTGCAGCTGTGCGGCATCGGGGCCCGGCGCGCCCAGCCGGCGCGGCAGCACCGTCTGGCGCGCCGCCAGCACGGCGGCGAGCGCCGCAGCGGCGCCTTCGGGACGTGCAGCGGTGTGCATGGCGCCGTGCGGTCAGTCCACCAGCACCTGCCCGTCGTGCTCCACGTACGGGGGATAGGGGCCGGTACCACTGCACTGGGCACGCGAGGCGGCCACGAAGCCACCGCACTCGACGTCGAAGACGTAGACCTCGCCCTCTTCGATCACGTAGTGCCATCCGTGCAGGCTGATGCGGCCCTGGGGCACGCGGCTGCGCACCATCGGATAGTCCATCAGGCGCTCGAGCTGCAGCACCACGGCGCGCTGCTCGGTGCGGTGCATGGCCTCGGCGC
>DAMCAL010000221.1:0-3516 GCA_032059585.1 Burkholderiaceae bacterium | reverse complement strand
CCACTCGGGCGTGCGCTCGGGGTCGGCGGCGTCCTGCTTGTTCAGCACCTTCAGGGTGGGCTTGTGTTCGGTCAGCTCGCCCAGCAGCGGGTTGGCGCTGGAGGCGGGCAGCCGCGCATCCAGCAGCTCGATCACGACGTCGATGTCCTTGATGCGCAGGGCGATGGCCTTGCGCGTCAGGTGCATGTGACCGGGGAACCACTGGATGGACATGGACGACGCCTTGGAAACGAAAAACCGCCGAGCTTACGCCCTAGCCGGGCTGGCGGCGCGCCGCCATGGCCTTGCCCACTTCCAGCGTGCCCTGCGCGGCGCCGCTCTCGGGCAACTGCTCGCCCGTGCGGTCGAGCACCTCGGGCAGGCGTGCGGCCAGTTGCGCGTCCACGTCGCCCTCCAGCCCCAGGTGGATGCCCTGGGTGAGGGTGATGTGCGCCGCCTCGAAGCCGCCCGCGCCGGCGCACAGGATGGTGCGGGTGGGCGCGCTCTCGTGCGCCAGCACCAGCATGGCGGGCACCACCGCCTCGGGCTGGAGGGCCGCCAGCACCTCCTCGGGCATCAGCCCCTCGGTCATGCGCGTGGCCGCCGTGGGCGCCAGCGCGTTGACGTGGATGCCGTACTTGGCGCCTTCGATGGACAGGGTCTGCATCAGGCCGACCTGGGCCAGCTTGGCCGCGCCGTAGTTGGCCTGGCCGAAGTTGCCGTACAGGCCCGTGGAGGAGGTCGTCATGACGATGCGGCCGTAGTTCTGCGCCTGCATGTGCGGCCAGACGGCCTTGGCACAGTAGGCCGCGCCCATCAGGTGCACGTCCACCACCAGGCGGAAATCCAGCATGTCCATCTTGGCGAACGACTTGTCGCGCAGGATGCCGGCGTTGTTGACCAGGATGTCCACGCGGCCCCAGGCGTCGATCGCCTGCCGCACCATGGCCAGCACGGCGTCGAAGTCGGTCACCGAGGCGGCGTTGGCAAGCGCCTCGCCGCCGGCGGCGCGGATTTCGTCAACCACCGCCTGCGCGGCGGTTGCCACGCCGCCGCTGCCATCGACCGCGCCGCCCAGGTCGTTGACCAGCACGCGGGCGCCGCGCGCCGCCAGCGCCAGCGCGTGCTGGCGCCCCAGGCCGCCGCCGGCGCCGGTCACGATGGCCACCCGGCCTGCGAAGTCGAGAGTCATGGATGAAGTCTCCTGTGGAATATCAAAAACAATAGCTTGCAGCGCTTGTCCTGCAAGCGCTGGAGGGCGATTTTGCTGCAATGCAGCGAAGGATGCGGGCCGGGCGCTAGTACCGCACCGGCGTGCTGTAGCGCGCGTCGCCGTGCCAGGCCCAGTAGGTGTCGACCAGCCGGCGCGTGACGGGGCCAACCTGGCCGTCGCCCACGGGCGCGCCGTCCACCCGCGTGACAGGCAGCACGCCGCCGCCGGAGGTGGACAGAAACACCTCGCGCGCGCCGCGCAGCTCGGCGGCGGGCAACGCGCGCTGCGCCAGGGGCAGGCCCAGCGCGGCGGCCATCTCGATCACCGTGCGGCGGGTGATGCCCTCCAGCACGCCTTCGGCCGGCGTGGCGATGCAGCCCCGCGCATCCACGCAGAAGACGTTGAAGCCCGGCCCCTCGACCACGTTGCCGGCGCCGTCGCTCAGCACCACGGTGTCAAAGCCTGCATCCAGCGCGCCCAGCAGGCCCATGGTCAGGTCGTTCCAGTGGTAGTTCTTGGCGCGCGGGTCGACGCTGGCGGCCGGGATGCGCTGCACGCCGCTCACGTGCAGGTGCAACCCCTGCTGGCGCTGCGCCTCGTTGGCGATCCACACGTAGGGCACCGCAAAAGCGTAGAACTGGTTGACCGCCTGGCGCGGATCGCGCGACCCCCAGGGGGGCTGGCCGCGCGTGACGATCATCTCCACGTACGACGCGCGCAGGCCCGACAGGCGCACGCACTCGTTCAGGATGTCCGTGATCTGCTGCGCCGACAGGCCCGGGTCGAGCCGAAAGCGTTCACAGCTCGCCGCAAAGCGCTCCAGGTGGGCGTCGAGGCGAAAGAACGCGCCGTCCCACACGGTCACCACGTCATAGGTGGCGTCCGAGCGCAGGAAGCCCCAGTCGGTGATCGGAATGCTGGCCTGGTCGATGGGCACGAACTGGCCGCGCACATACGCGGCGCCGGCGGAGAAATCAGGGGTGTGCATGCCCGCATGTTCCGGGAGAGGCCGGCCGGCGGCAAGCGCTTGCGCGACGCTCGCGGGTTATCCCTGGGCGGGCTGGACAATCGTGTGGATAACCCAGGACAAGCGCTGTATGGCGCGCGCATGTGCTTGA
Organism: Burkholderiaceae bacterium; assembly: GCA_032059585.1. Lineage (GTDB taxonomy): Bacteria > Pseudomonadota > Gammaproteobacteria > Burkholderiales > Burkholderiaceae_C > Melaminivora. The sequence goes on along the minus strand of DAMCAL010000221.1, from coordinate 1,206 downwards.
TTTGACAAGAGATCCCGCGATCTGCCTGTTTTTTGTGCAGGTGGCGTCCGGTTATCCCGCGCCGCACTGGACAATCATGGGGATAACCTTGGACAACCGCTGAACGGCGGCGTTAAGTGCTTGATCGGCAAGGGATCCGACTGCCGTGCCTAAATTATGGGCAGTCCGCCACTTCCCCTGCGACGCTGCCGGTAGCTCCTGTTTTCATAGCTTACAGCGCTTGTCCAACAAGCGCTGGAGGCCTTTTTCTTGCATATTTCAATCGGTACCTGCATGGACGCTCGTGACACCACCCCGCCCTTCTTCACTGCCCACGTCGGCGACGACGGCACGCAGTGCGATGCCTGGGCCCACCAGCCGCTGCTGCTCTCGCTGGAGCAGGGCGGCGTCGACTGGCCCAGCTCGTGTCGCAACGGCACCTGCCGCACCTGCATCGGCGTGCTCGAGCATGGCGAGGTGCGCTATGCCGTGGAGTGGCCGGGCCTGTCGCCCGAGGAGCGCGCGATGGGCTGCGTGCTGCCCTGCGTCGCCTACCCGGCCGGCGACGTGACCCTTGCCGCGCCGGCGATCTGAGCGCAGCTTAAAATCGCCCGCTTCGGGATCGCTGCATCCCTTTTGCCGTGCGGCCCGGTCGCCGCGGCAACGCGTCGTTCTTTGGTTGGCCTGTGCCTGCGAACGCGTGCTGCCCGGCCCGGCCCCGGCCTCTGTCTGAAGAGTCCCGCATGAACACCCCCCTCTCGCCCGTGCCCATCTCCCCGGTGCAGGACATCGTGGCCGAGCTCGCCGCCGGGCGCATGGTCATCCTGGTGGACGAGGAAGACCGCGAAAACGAAGGCGACCTGGTGCTGGCCGCCGACCACGTGACGCCCGAGGCGATCAACTTCATGGCGCGCTTCGGCCGCGGCCTGATCTGCCTGACCCTCACGCGCGAGCGCTGCGAGCGCCTGCAACTGCCGCCGATGGTGGCGCGCAACGGCACCAAGATGGGCACCGCCTTCACCGTCTCCATCGAGGCGGCGGAAGGCGTCACCACCGGCATCTCGGCCGCCGACCGCGCGCGCACCGTGGCCGCCGCCGTGGCGGCCGAGGCCCGGCCCGCCGATCTGGTGCAGCCCGGCCACATCTTTCCGCTGCAGGCGGTGGACGGCGGGGTGCTGATGCGCGCCGGCCACACCGAGGCCGGCTGCGACCTGGCCGCCATGGCCG
>DAMCAL010000220.1:0-3534 GCA_032059585.1 Burkholderiaceae bacterium | reverse complement strand
ATGGTGGCCTTCGTCGCCGAGTTCTCGCGCGGCAAGTCCGAGCTGATCAACGCCATCTTCTTCGCCGGCTACGGGCGGCGCATCATGCCGGCCAGCGCCGGGCGCACCACCATGTGCCCGACCGAGCTGGGCTATGAAAGCGGCAGTGCGCCTTGCCTGCGCCTGCTGCCCATCGACACCCGCATGCAGGCCCCGGGCCTGGCCGAGTGGCGCATGCGCACCGACCGCTGGGTGGAGGTGCCGCTGGACATGGACGACGCAGCGCAACTGGCCGGCGCGCTGGAGAAGGTTTCGCAGGTGCGCCGCGTCACCGTGGACGAGGCGCGGGCCCTGGGTTTCTGGCACGACGAAGGCGGCGACGACAACCCCGTGCCCGATGCCACCGGGCTGCTGGAAGTGCCCATGTGGCGCCACGCGATCATCAACATCCCGCACCCGCTGCTGGCGCAGGGCCTGGTGATCCTGGACACCCCCGGGCTGAACGCGGTGGGCGCCGAGCCCGAGCTGACCATCAACCTGATCCCGCAGGCGCACGCGGTGGTCTTCATCCTGGGCGCCGACACGGGCGTGACGCGCTCGGACCTGGCCATCTGGCGCGAGCAGCTGGGCGACGTGGCGCACGCGCAGGACGCACGCCTGGTGGTGCTCAACAAGATCGACACGCTGTGGGACACGCTCAGTTCGCCCTCGCAGGTGCAGGCGCAGCTCGACCGCCAGTGCCGCACGTCGGCCGAGATGCTGGGCGTGCCCCTGGAGCGGGTGGTGCCGGTGTCGGCGCAGAAGGGGCTGGTGGCCAAGATCCAGTGCGACGACGTGCTGCTGGAGGCCAGCGGCCTGCCGGTGCTGGAGGAAGCGCTGGCCGAGGGCATCGTCGGGCGGCGCCAGACCATCCTGCGCGCCACCGTCGCGTCCAACATGCGGGCGCTGCAGGAGCAGGTGCAGCGCACCCTGAACGTGCGCCGGCGCGACCTGGACGACCAGATGCTGGAGCTGCGCAGTCTGCGCGGCAAGAACGCCTCGGTGATCGAGTCCATGCGCACGCGCATCGAGCAGGAGCAGCAGGAGTTCGACGCCAGCGCCGCGCGCATCCAGGCGGTGCGGGTCGTGCACCTGAAGATGCTGCGCGAGCTGTTTCGCCGGCTCGGTGCGCGCTCGCTCAAGGCCGAGCTCGCGCCGCTGGCGGATGCGCTGACGCCGGCGGGCCTGAAGCTGGGCGTGCGCAAGGTCTACACCGACACCTTCGCGCGCGTGCGCGCCATCGTCGAGGCCGCGCAGGCCAGCGGCATCGAGATCCAGGCGATGCTCGGCGGCACGTTCCGCCAGCTCAACGCCGAGTACGGCTTTTCGCTGCAGGTGCCGCCTGCGCCGCAGCTCGACTCGTTCGTGCACGACCTGGTCACGATCGAGCAGCGGCACGTGCAGTACGTGGGCGTGGGCAACACGCTGCGCCTGGCGCAGCCCGAGTTCACCCAGCGCCTGGTGCGCGCCCTCACGCTGCGCCTGCGCGCGGTGTTCGAGGCTGCCGCCAACGAGCTGGAGCAGTGGAGCAAGACCGCCACGGCGCAGCTGGACGTGCAGCTGCGCGAGCGCAAGCACAGCTTCACCCGCCGCATCGAGGCGGTCACGCGCATCCAGAGCGCGGCCGACAGCCTGGTGGACCGCATCGTCGAGATCGAGGACAGCGAGCGCTACCTGAACGATCTGCAGGCCCGGCTCATCGCGCTGACCGACGAGCTGATGCGCCTGCCGGGCGGCAGCGCCGAGGACGAGCCGCCCGAGCTGGACTTCGACGTCACCCAGCCGCTGCACATGCCCGCATGAGCGCTGCGGCGCAGGCCGGCGGCGGCCCCGTCGCCGGGCCGGAGATCGCCGGCCTGGTCGTGCAATGGCAGACGGCGCACGGGCGCCACCACCTGCCCTGGCAGGGCACGCGTGACCCCTACCGCGTGTGGCTGTCCGAAATCATGCTGCAGCAGACCCAGGTGGCCACGGTGCTGGGCTACTACCCGCGCTTCCTGGAGCGGTTCCCCGACGTGCGTGCGCTCGCTGCTGCGCCCCTGGACGATGTGCTGGCGCTGTGGAGCGGGCTGGGCTACTACAGCCGCGCGCGCAACCTGCACCGCTGCGCGCAGGCCGTGGTGGCCGAGCACGGCGGGGCGTTTCCGCCCACGGTCGCGCAGCTTGCCACCCTGCCGGGCATCGGCCGCTCGACGGCTGGGGCCATCGCCGCTTTTTGTTTCAGTGAGCGCGTGCCGATCCTGGATGCGAATGTGCGGCGCGTGCTCACGCGGGTGCTGGGTTTCGATGGCGATCTGGCCCGGCCGGCCCAGGAGCGGCTGCTGTGGGAGCGCGCAGAGGCGCTGCTGCCGCGCCGCGACCTGCAGCAGGCCATGCCGCGCTATACCCAGGGGTTGATGGACTTGGGGGCCGGCATCTGCCTGCCGCGCCGGCCGCACTGCATGCTGTGCCCGCTGCAGGCAGTGTGCGCGGCGCGGCGCGACGGCGACCCCGAACGCTACCCGGTGCGCACGCGCACGCTGCGGCGCAGTGCGCAGGCCTGGTGGCTGCTGCTGGCCTGCGACGGCGCCGGGCGCGTGTGGCTGCAGCGCCGGCCGGACACCGGCATCTGGGCGGGCCTGTACTGCCCGCCGGTGTACGGCAGCCGCGAGGCGCTGCTGGATGCGGCCGGCGCCGCGGCTCCGCTGGCGCAGGAGCTGCCGGCCTTCGTGCACGTGCTCACGCACCGCGACCTGCATCTGCACCCCGTGCTGGTGCAGGGCGCGGCGCCCGCGGACCCGCTGGAGGCGGCCGGCCCGGACGAGCCCGGTGGCGGCTGGTTCGCCCCCGAGCAGTGGCGGGGGATCGGCCTGCCGGCGCCCGTGCGAGCGCTGCTGGACGGCAGCGCCGCGAAAGATCAAAAAAGATAGCTGCTCGCGCTTGCTCTACATGGGTTTGCGAATGTTTTGCCTTGCAAACTCCCAAAGGATAAGCGCCGCCAGCTATCAAAAGCGAAGCGAGATACTGCTCCGCCCGGTCACAGCCCGTCCAGCTCGCGGTGGCGCAGCAGCGTGTTCCAGCTTTCGGAAAAGCGCTGCGCCAGCTGTTCGACCAGGTACACGGAGCGGTGCTGCCCGCCCGTGCAGCCGATCGCCACGGTGACATAGCTGCGGTGGTTGCGCGCCATGGCCCCCAGCCACTGCTCCAGGAACTGGCTGATGCACTCCATCATCCGCGCCGCCTCGGGTTGCTGGCGCAGGTACTCCGCCACCGGTGCGTCGCGGCCGGTGAGCGGGCGCAAGAGCGGCTCGTAGTGCGGGTTGGGCAGCATGCGCACGTCGAACACGTAGTCCGCATCCATCGGAATGCCGCGCTTGAAGGCGAACGACTGGAACACCAGCGTCAGCCGGTCGCCCGAAACGGGCAGCAGGCTCTTGACGTAGCTCAGCAGCTGCGCCGGGCGCAGCGTGCTGGTGTCGATGACGTGCGACTGCTCGCGCAGCTCGGCCAGCAGCTCGCGCTCCAGCTCGATGGTCT
>DAMCAL010000219.1:0-3547 GCA_032059585.1 Burkholderiaceae bacterium | reverse complement strand
GCGTGGTCTGCATCTACATCGTGCTGGTGCTGCTGTTCAAGGACTTCCTGCAGCCGGTCACCATCCTGGCGGCGCTGCCGCTGTCGCTGGGCGGCGCGTTCGTCGCGCTGCTCTTGGCGCGCCAGAGCTTTTCGATGCCCTCGCTCATCGGCCTCATCATGCTGATGGGCATCGCCACCAAGAACTCGATCCTGCTGGTCGAGTACGCCATCATGGCCCGGCGCGAGCGCGGCATGGGCCGCCTGGACGCGCTGCTGGACGCCTGCCACAAGCGCGCGCGGCCGATCATCATGACCACGCTGGCCATGGGCGCCGGCATGCTGCCCATCGCCTTCGGCTGGGGCGGCGCCGACATGAGCTTTCGCTCGCCCATGGCGGTGGCGGTGATCGGCGGGCTGATCACCTCCACGGTGCTGAGCCTGCTGGTGGTGCCCTCGGTGTTCACCTGGATCGACGATTTCGAGGAGTGGTTCCAGCGCAAGGTGTGGCGCCGCAGCGGGCATCCGGCCGGATAATGCCGGCGGAGCGCCGCCATGCACCTTGTTGCCATCAATATCGAAACGATACAACTCGGCCAGCCATTGCCCTTCGTGCTGCGCGGCGCCGACGGTGCGCTGCTGGCCAACAAGGGGTACGTGATCCGCAACCGCGCGGAGCTGGATGTGCTGCTGGCGCGGGGCCTGCGGCTGTGCGTGGACACCGACGAGTCCGGCGGCAGCCACCGTGCCTACCTGGCGCAACTGCAGCGCATGCTGCTGTCGCAAACCTCGCTGGGCGAGATCGCCTCGATGAAGATCACCGCGGCGTCGCAGGCCGCGCAGGGCCCGGCGGCGGGTGGCCCGCCCGACTGGCCCGAGCTGCAGGCGCGCGCCACCCAGCTGCTGCGCTCGCCGGCGCCGGCCGACTTCGTGCCGCGCCTGCACGCCCTGCACGACGAATTGGCGCGCCACTGCCAGGCCACGCCCGACGCGGTGCTGCTGGCGCTGATCTACCTGACGGCGGAGGAGCCGCACCTGTACAGCGCCACCCATGCCCTGCTGGTGGCCTGCGCCTGCACGCTGGTGGCGCACGAGACGCTGCACTGGCCGCCTGCACGCGTGCGCCGCGCCGGGCTGGCCGCGCTGACCATGAACATCGCCATGACGGCGCTGCAGGACCAGCTCGCCGTGCAGGCCGACATGCCCAGCGCCGCGCAGATGGCGGCCATCCAGGACCATGCCGAGGAGGGCGCGGCGCTGCTGCGCAGCCTGGGTGTGCAGGATCCGGTCTGGCTGGAGGCGGTGCGGCTGCACCACCACCGCGCGGGCGGCGCGCTGGCGGCGCTCGGCGAGGGCGGGCAGATCGCCCGGCTGGTCCAGCGGGCCGACGTGCTGGGCGCGCGCATCGCCCCGCGCGTCTCGCGCCCGCCCATGCCGGTCACGGCCGCCATGCAGGCCAGCTACTACGACGAGCAACGCCAGGTGGACGAGATCGGCGCCGCGCTGGTCAAGACGCTGGGCGTGTACCCGCCCGGCACCTTCGTGCGCCTGGCCAGCCAGGAGGTGGCGGTGGTGCTGCGCCGCGGCCCGAGCGCGACCACGCCGCGCGTGGCGGTGGTGGTCAACCGCGAGGGCATGCCCACCGGCGAAATGATCCCGCGCGACACCACGCAGGCGGCGTGGAAGGTGGCTGCCGCCGTGCCCCGGCGCGCGGTGCGCGTGCAAATCTCCCTGTCGCGGCTGCTGTCGCTGGCCTGAACCCAAGCCAGCCTCCGGCCCACCACGCGGATTTTTTTACACGGGGGCTGGAACTTTCCCGCTGCGTCCCCATTCTGGAGAGTGTGCGGCGGTTGGCACGGCCGGCTGCCCGATCCGATTTACACGTTGCGAAGCCTGCGGGCGCTGCCCGACTGACAGCCCTGGGGCGCTTCTCCTCCCTCCCTCTCTGACTTCGTTTCAGGGCGCTTCGCAACGTTTTTTATGCCAGCGAAAAAGCGCGCTCTCCGGCCAGGAGGGCGCGCTTTTTTCGTGGGGGCCGGGCGGGGCTAGACGCGGGGACGGGTGTCGACGAAGCTGGCGCGCTCCATCAGCCGATCGAGCAGCGCAGCCAGGCGTTCGTGTCCGGCGCGCCAGTCGTGTTCGGCAAAGCGGAATTCGAGCCACGCCAGCGCGCAGCCGGCGGCGATGTCGGCCAGGCTCAGGTGCGTGCCGCACAGCCAGGGGCCACCGCCCTCCGCCAGCCCCCGTTCCATGGCAGCCAGGCCGGCGCGCGCCTTGTCCAGCTGGCGCGCGGTCCAGGCCGCGCTGCGCTCGCCCTCGGCGCGGCCGGGCCAGGTCGCCTCCAGCCGCGCCAGGATGGCGGCGTCCAGCACACCGTCGGCCAGCGCCTCCCAGGTCTTGACCTGCGCGCGCTCGCGCCCGGACGAGGGGATCAGCCGGCCCACCGGGGACAGGGTGTCCAGGTACTCGACGATGACGCGCGAGTCGTGCAGCGCCTCGCCGCCTTCCAGCACCAGACAGGGCACCTTGCCCAAAGGGTTGTGCTGGCCGATGGCGGTGTGCTCGGACCACACGTCCTCCAGCACCAGCGGGCAGTCGAGCTTCTTCTCGGCCAGCACGACGCGCACCTTGCGCACGTAGGGGCTGGTCAGGGAACCGATGAGTTTCATGGCAGGGCTCGACAACGAAAGAAGGGGGACCGCGCAAGGGTGCGCGAACGCTGGCGATTTTATCGGCGGGCCGCGTCGCATATGCGCCGGGCGCGACACCTACAATTCGGGCCATGAGCCTGTCTGCCATTTCTGCCCTGTCCCCGCTGGACGGCCGCTACGCCGCCAAACTCTCCGCCCTGCGCCCGATCATGAGCGAGCAGGGCTACATGCGCCGCCGCGTGCAGGTGGAGGTGGCCTGGTTCATCGCCCTGTCGGACGCGGGACTGGCGCAATTTCCGCCGCTGTCGCCCGGCGCGCGCCAGTACCTGCAGGGCCTGGCCGAGCATTTCAGCGAGGCCGACTCGCAGGCCATCAAGGACATCGAGAAGACCACCAACCACGACGTGAAGGCGGTGGAGTACTGGATCAAGTCCAAGTTCCAGGCCCGCCCGGAGCTGGAGCGCGCCGCCGAGTTCGTGCACTTCGCCTGCACCAGCGAGGACATCAACAACACCAGCCACGCGCTGCAGCTGCGCGCCGGGCGTGACGAGGTGCTGCTGCCCGGCCTGGACGGGCTGATCGACAAGCTGCGCGCCATGGCGCACCAGTTCGCGGCGGTGCCGATGCTCAGCCGCACCCACGGCCAGACGGCCAGCCCGACCACCGTGGGCAAGGAGCTGGCCAACGTTGTCGCGCGGCTGCAGGCGGCGCGCCAGGCCATCGCCGGCGTGCGGCTGCTGGCCAAGATGAACGGCGCCGTGGGCAACTACAACGCCCACCTGGCCGCCTGGCCGGCGTGCGACTGGGAGGCCTTCGCGCGCCGCGTGGTGGAAACGCCCGAACCCGAGGGCCTGGGCCTCACGTTCCAGCCGTACTCCATCCAGATCGAGCCGCACGACTACATGGCCGAGCTGTTCG
>DAMCAL010000218.1:0-3562 GCA_032059585.1 Burkholderiaceae bacterium | reverse complement strand
GACCACCTGGAAGACCTCGCCGCGCCGCGCCAGGCTGGCCAGCGTCTGGCGCACCAGCGGCTCGGCCGCGCCCAGGTCGGCGGCCAGCGTGCGCACCCAGGGCGGGTCGAACGCGCCGGCCAGCAGCAGCGGACGGATCTTCTGCGCCAGCTGCTCCTCGGCGGCGCTCAGGCGTGCGGCGTGCTCGGGCAGGTGCAGCCAGTGGCCGGTGCGCGCCAGGGCGCCCGCGGCCAGCAGCTGCTCGACCACGTGCTGCCACAGCGCGTCGCCGGCGCGTGGCGCCGCCAGGCGGCGCAGGCGCCGGGTGTCGGGGCCGATCTCCTGGGCGTTGCCGGCGTGGAAGGCCTGCAGGCGCGACAGCGTCTGCGCCTGCAGGGCCTGCACGGCGGCCGGGTCCATGGCGAGGGCGCCACCGCCCAGCACGACCGCGTCTGCGGGCAGGGGCAGCACAGCCGGGGCGGGCAGGCCCTCGGCGCGCGCCGCCTGCGCCAGGTCCAGGCCCAGCGGCGTGTGCCGCAGCAGTGCGGCGATACGCTCGGCGCGCCCGGGCAGGGCCAGGGCGGCCAGCTGCGCCAGGCGCTCGGGGGTCTTGCGCCAGCGCTGGGGGGCGAAGGGGTCGAGCACCCGCACGCCGGCGAGGGTGCGCGTGGCCGAGGCATCGCGCAGCACACCGCGGTCGCTGTGCCAGGCGGCCACCGTGCCGTGCAGCACCAGCTGCGCCAGCGCCGTGGCACCGGGCACCAGGCTGTCGCGGTCGAGCAGCACCAGCGAGCCCACCACGTCGCTCGTACCCAGGTGCACGTGCACCGGCGTGCCCGAGCGCAGGGCGCGCTCCTCGTCCGGCCAGAGCCGGCATTCGACGTCGATGCGCGTGGTGGCCAGGGCCGCGGCAGGTGCGCAGGCCCAGTCGCCGCGGCGCACCTCGTCGCGCGCCAAGCCGGCCAGCGCCAGGGCGCAGCGCTGGCCGGCGCGGGCGACCTCGGCCGGCTGGTTCTGCGCGTGGATGCCGCGCACCCGCACGCTGCGCGCCGTGCCGCCGGGGCCAGGAGCGAGCGCCAGCTCGTCGCCCACGCGCACCTGGCCGCACGCGACGGTGCCGGTGACCACGGTGCCGACGCCGGCCAGCGTGAAGGCGCGGTCGATGGGCAGGCGAAAGGCCTGGGCGTCGTCGGTCGCCGCCTGCCGGGTGCCGGCGTCCCGCGCGGCGGCCAGCAGGTGCGCGCGCAGCGCGGCGACGCCCTCGCCCGTGGCGGCCGACACTTCAAAGACGGGCGCATCGGCCAGCGGCGTGGGCGCGAGCAGGGCGCGCACCTCGCGCCGCACTTCGGCCAGGCGGTCAGCGCGCGTGGCCGCGTCCAGCCGGTCGATCTTGGTGATGGCCACCGTGCCCCGCGCCACGCCCAGCAGGGCCACCACGGCCAAGTGCTCGCGTGTCTGGGGCATGACGCCGTCGTCGGCGGCGACGATCAGCAGCGCGTGGGCAATGCCGGTGGCGCCGGCCAGCATGGTGTGCAGCAGGCGCTCGTGCCCGGGCACGTCCACGAAGCCCAGCGAGGGGCTGCCTGCGCCCGCGTCGTCCTGCAGGTAGGCGTAGCCCAGCTCGATGGAGATGCCGCGGCGCTTCTCCTCCGGCAGGCGGTCGGTCTCCACGCCGGTCAGGGCGCGCACCAGTGTGGTCTTGCCGTGGTCGATGTGGCCGGCGGTGCCGATGATCATGGTGGGTGGAAAATCGTTTTTGATAGCTGCAAGTCCAGACCAGGCAAGGGCTTGCGGCGGATTTCTTGTAAATCAGGCCTGGGTCAGCAGATCGGCCAGCAGCGGCAGCTGGGCCGTGAAGGCGGGCTCGTCCGGAGCCTCCAGGCAACGCAGGTCCAGCCACAGCGCGCCGCCCTCGATGCGGCCGATGACGGGGCGGGGCAGGGCGCGCAGCGCCGCCTCCAGCCGCCCCAGGGCACGGCCACTGCGCCGGCTGCCCTCGGGCTGCACGGCCAGGGCCCAGCTCGGCAGGGTGCCTTCGGGCAGGGCGCCGCTGCCGATCTGGCTGAAGCAGGGCGCGGCGCGCACGCCGTGGGCCGCGCCCAGGGCCGCCTGCAGCGGCGCCAGCAGCCGGGCGGCCTGGGCCTGCATCTCGGCCTGCGGTCGGGTGAAAAGGCGCAGCGTGGTCAGCCGTTCGGGCAGCCGCTCGGGGGCGAGGTACAGGCGCAGCACGGGCTCGAGCGCCGCCAGGGTCAGCTTGCCCACGCGCAGGGCGCGCTTGAGCGGATTCTTCTTGATCTTTGCGATCAGGTCCTTGCGGCCGACGATGAGGCCGGCTTGCGGGCCGCCCAGCAGCTTGTCGCCGCTGAAGGTGACCACGTCGGCGCCAGCGGCGACCACGTCGCGCACCGTGGGTTCATGCGGCAGGCCCCATTGCGCCAGGTCCACCAGGGTGCCCGAGCCCAGGTCCACCACCAGCGGCAGGCCGCGCGCGTGGGCGGTGGCCGCCACCTCGGCCTCGGGCACGCTGCTTGTGAAACCGGTGATGGCGTAGTTGCTGCAGTGCACCTTCATGAGCAGGGCGGTGCGCTCGCCGATGGCGGCCTCGTAGTCGTCCGGATGCGTGCGGTTGGTGGTGCCGACCTCGACCAGCCGGCAGCCAGCGCGGCCCATGATGTCGGGAATGCGGAAGGCCCCGCCGATCTCCACCAGTTCGCCGCGCGAGACGATGACCTCGCGGCGCGCGGCCAGGGCGTTGAGCGTGAGCAGCACGGCGGCGGCGTTGTTGTTGACCACCGTGGCGGCCTCGGCACCGGTCAGCTCGCGCAGCAGGCCCTCGACCAGGTCGTCGCGGTCGCCGCGCCCGCCGGTGGCCAGGTCGTACTCCAGGTTGGCCGGCGCGGTGAGCGCCTGCACCACGGCGGCCACGGCCGCATCAGGCAGCAGCGCGCGCCCCAGGTTGGTGTGCAGCACCGTGCCGGTGAGGTTGAAGACCGCCCGCATGCGCGGCGCCAGGCGCGCGGCCAGGTGTTCCCGGGCGCGCGCGGCGACGGCCTCGGGCGTCAGCGCCTCGGGCGCGAGCTGGCCGGCCAGGGCGGCGGGCCGCAGCGCATCGACCGCGGCGCGCACGGCGGTCGTGGTGCCGCTGGCGCCATGCTCGAGCGCGAGCGCGCGCGCCAGCGGCGTGGACAGCACGCGGTCCACGCCCGGCAGGCGTGCCGCCGGGGCCGGGGCCTGTGGCGTCATGCGCCGGCGTCCGCGGCGGCCGGGCCGGGGTCGGCTTCGGACAGGGGCAGCAGCGGGTTCATGCTGGCGCGGGCGAAGTCGGTCTCGCCCATCAGCAGGTCCAGCAGCAGCGTGGCCAGGTCGTCGGCCAGGGGCTCGGCCAGCGGGTCTTTCTCCTGGTTGACCAGCTTGCGGTAGGTGTGGCAGACGTCGCAGGTCTCGGCCAGCACCACCTGGTCGGCCAGCGCAGCGGTGGCGGCGCCGCCCTGCTGCGCCTGCTCCAGGCCCTGGTAGTGGATGCCGCGGGTCGATTCGCAGTGGCTGCACTTGACGCGCACCATGTGCCACTCGGTGGCGCAGG
>DAMCAL010000217.1:0-3578 GCA_032059585.1 Burkholderiaceae bacterium | reverse complement strand
GGCGCATGGTGGCCTTCAGGTCGGCGCCGGCGAAGAAGCTGCTCTTGGCCGAGGCCAGCACGACGCCCTGGAGCGCACGGCCGAGCTGGTCGCGGTCGGCCAGCACGCGCGCGGTGGCCTCGGCCAGATCGTCCTGCCACTGCCGGCACATGGTGTTGACCGGCGAGCCCTGCTCGTCGAAGGTGATGAGCGCGACCTGACCGCCTTCGTTTTGCGCAGGGATGAGTTCGTAGCGGATGGTTTGCATGTGGTGTTCTCCCCGGATCTCAGATGGCTTCGACGACCGTTGCAATGCCCATGCCGCCCCCGACGCACAACGTGACCAGCCCGTAGCGCAGCCCGCGGCGGTGCAGCTCGTCGATCAACGTGCCCAGCAGCATGGCGCCGGTGGCGCCCAGCGGGTGGCCCAGGGCGATGGCGCCGCCGTTGACGTTGACCTTCTCGTGCGGCACCCCCATCTCGCGCATGAAGCGCATGGGCACTGCGGCAAACGCCTCGTTCACCTCGAACAGGTCGATCTGGTCGATGCTCAGGCCGGCGCGCGCCAGCGCCTTGCGCGTGGCGGGCATGGGGCCGGTCAGCATGATGGTCGGGTCGTCGCCGCTCACGGCGGTGGCGACGATGCGCGCGCGCGGCGCAAGCTGATGGGCCTTCGCCGCGGCCTCGCTGCCGATCAGCACGGCGGCCGCGCCATCGACGATGCCCGACGCGTTGCCCGCGTGGTGCACGTGCTGGATGCGCTCGACCTGCGGGTAGCGCTGCAGGGCGACGGCGTCGAAGCCCATGCCGCCGAGCTGTTCGAACGAGGGTTTGAGCCCGGCCAGCCCTTCCATCGTGGTGTGCGGCTTGATGAATTCGTCCTGTTCCAGAATGGCCTGGCCGAGGAAGTCGCGCACCGGCACCACCGAGCGCTGGAAGTGCCCGGCGGCGCGCGCGGCCGCCGCACGGCGCTGGGACTCGAGCGCGTAGGCGTCCACATCCTGCCGGGTGAAGCCGTCCAGCGTGGCGATCAGGTCGGCGCCGATGCCCTGGGGCACGAACATCGTGGCCAGGTTGGTGGCCGGGTCCTGCGCCCAGGCACCGCCGTCGGCGCCGATGGGCACGCGGCTCATGCTCTCCACGCCGCCGGCCACCACCAGGTCCTCCCAGCCGCTGGCCACTTTTTGCGCTGCCAGGTTCACCGCCTCCAGGCCCGAGGCGCAGAAGCGGTTGACCTGCACGCCGGCGCAGCGCCAGTCCCAGCCGGCCTTGAGCGCCGCCACCTTGGGCAGCACCGCGCCTTGTTCGCCCACGGGCGAGACCACGCCCATGACCACGTCGTCCACGCGCGCGGTGTCCAGGTCGTGGCGCTGGCGCAGCTCGGTCAGCAGGCCGGCCAGCAGGTCGATGGGCTTGACCTCGTGCAGGCTGCCGTCCTTCTTGCCCTTGCCGCGCGGGGTACGCAGGGCGTCGAACACATAGGCGTGGGTCATGGCGGCTTCTCCAAAGATTTGAATGAAATCGGCCTCTGGCGCTTGCTGGGCAAGCGCGAGCAGCTATTGAATTGATAGTAGAACGGTCAACGCCCCGGCAGGCCCATGGCGCGCGAGATCACTTCCTTCATGATCTCGTTGGTGCCGCCGTAGATGCGCTGCACGCGCGCGTCGGCCCAGGCGCGGGTGATGGGGTATTCCCACATGTAGCCGTAGCCCCCGAACAGTTGCACGCACGCGTCCATCACCTTGCACTGCAGGTCGGTGGTCCAGTACTTGGCCATGCTGGCGGTCTGCGTGTCGAGCCGGTCCTGCAGCACCAGTTCGCAGCACTTGTCCACGAACACGCGCGCCACCTGCACCTCGGTCTGCAGCTCGGCCAGGGTGAAGCGGGTGTTCTGGAACGTGGCCACCGGCTGGCCGAAGGCCTTGCGCTCCTGCACGTGCTGCACCGTCCAGTCGATGGCGGCCTGCGCCGCAGCCACGGCGGTGATGGCGATCTGCAGGCGCTCCCAGGGCAGCTGCTCCATCAGGCAGATGAAGCCTTTGCCTGCGCCGCCCAGCAGGTTCTCCACCGGCACCTTGACGTTGTCGAAGAACAGCTCGGACGTGTCCTGCGCCTTCATGCCGGCCTTCTTCAGGCGCTGGCCCTTGTCGAAACCGGCCATGCCGCGCTCGACCAGCAACAGGCTGGTGCCCTTGGCGCCGGCGGCCGGGTCGGTCTTGGCCACGACGATGACCAGGTCGGCGTGCCAGCCGTTGGTGATGAAGGTTTTGCTGCCGTTCAGCACGTAGTGGCTGCCGTCGGCTGACAGCAGGGCGGTGGTGCGCACGCCCTGCAGGTCGCTGCCGGCGGCCGGCTCGCTCATGGCGATGGCGCCGACCATGCGGCCGTCGGCCAGGCGGGGCAGGTAGTGGCGCTTTTGCGCTTCGGTGCCGTAGTGCAGGATGTACGGCGCCACGATCTCGCTGTGCAGCCCGAAGCCGATGCCGGTGCAGCCGGCGCGGGCGATCTCCTCCATCTGCGCCACGCTGTACAGCTTGTCGGCACCCGCGCCGCCGTACTCCTCGGGCAGGCTCATGCACAGGAACCCGTTGGCGCCGGCCTTGTTCCACACCTCGCGGTCGACATAGCCCTGCTCTTCCCACTGCGCGTGGTGCGGCATGACTTCCTTGTCCAGGAAGCGGCGGAAGCTGTCGGCAAAGGCCTGGTGGTCGGCCTGCAAAAGGGTGCGTTCGATCATGGCGTGCGATTTTTGAAAAGCAGATGCTTGGTGAAATTCTGCCACCGTTGCGCGGGGCAGGGGTGTTTTTTCCGCGGGCAGCAAAAAGCCGCCCGCAGGCGGCTTGCTCGGGCCCGCAAGGGGCTTCAGGGCTTGGTGTAGTCGGACACCACGTGCCAGCGCCCGTCCTGCAGTTGGGACAGGCGCGACAGGTTGTTGCCCAGGCGCTTTTGCGGGCCGAAGGTCATCTCGGCGCTGCCGAACATGTCGGGCGCAAAGACCATCGTGTCCATGGCCTTGATGAAGCTGTCGGTGGACAGATTGGGGCCGGCTTTTTGCGCCGCCTTGATGAACGAGTCGATCACCAGGTAGCCGTAGACAGAGAACACCGTCGGGTCGTCGTTGAACTTGGTCTTGTACTTGTTGGCCCAGAAGCGGATGGGCTGCGAGGACTCGTCCAGGTAAGGGTGCTGCACCGTCATGGCGGCGTACAGGCCGTCCATCGCCTTGCCGCCCAGCTTGTGGATCAGGTCGGTGTAGGCCGCGCTGGAGCCGAGGAAGGTCGGGTTGAAGCCGGTCTTGCGCGCCTCGGCGATGGTGCCGATGGTCTCGCGGATGATGGTGCCCAGCACCACGAAGTCGCAACCGGCGGCCTTCATCTTGGCGACCTGCGAGGAAAAGTCGGTCGCGCCGCGCTTGAAGGTGGTCTTTTCGGTGTATTCACGCCCCATGGCCTTCAGCGCTGCCTCGCCCCCGCGCATCACCTCCAGGCCGAACTCGTCGTCCTGGTAGATGGTGCAGACCTTCTGCGCGTTCTTCTCCTTGATCAGCTTGGGCGCCTCCAGGCGGATCTGGTCGTAGTAGGTGGCGGCGAACGAGTACT
>DAMCAL010000216.1:0-3658 GCA_032059585.1 Burkholderiaceae bacterium | reverse complement strand
GAGTACGTGGCCGAGCCCAAGTTCGACGGCCTGGCCATGAGCCTGCGCTACGAGGGCGGCCGCCTGGCGCTGGCCGCCACGCGCGGCGACGGCGAGGTGGGGGAGGACGTGACGCACAACATCCGCACCATCCGCCAGATTCCGTTGGTGCTGCCCGCGGAGGTGCCACCGGTGCTGGAAGTGCGCGGCGAGGTGTTCATGCGCCGGGCCGACTTCGAGCGGCTCAACGAGCGCCAGCGCGAGAGCGGCGACAAGACCTTCGTCAACCCACGCAACGCCGCCGCCGGCGCCGTGCGCCAGCTCGACTCGGGCATCGCGGCGCGCCGGCCGCTGTCTTTTTTTGCCTATGGCCTCGGCGAGGTCACGCCTGCCGCCGAGGGCGGTCCGGCGTTCGCCACGCACTACAGCATGCTCCAGCAGCTCAAGGCCTGGGGCTTTCCCGTATCGCCCCTGGTTGAGGTAGCGCACGGCGCGGCCGAGCTGGTTGCCTACCACCAGCGCGTGGGCGCGCAGCGCGACCAGTTGCCTTTTGACATCGACGGCGTGGTCTACAAGGTCAACAGCCTGGAGCTGCAGCGCAGCCTGGGTTTCGTCACGCGCGAGCCGCGCTGGGCGGTGGCGCACAAGTACCCGGCGCAGGAGATGGTCACACGCGTGGAGGGCATCGACATCCAGGTCGGCCGCACGGGCAAGCTGACCCCGGTGGCACGCCTGGCGCCGGTGTTCGTCGGCGGCGTCACCGTCACCAACGCCACGCTGCACAACCTGTTCGAGCTGCGCCGAAAGCGCGTGCGCGTCGGCGACGACGTGATCGTGCGGCGCGCGGGCGACGTGATTCCCGAAGTGGTGGGCGTGGTGGCGGCGCCGCGTACGGCCTATGTGCCCAATTTCCGCATGCCGCGCGACTGCCCGGTGTGCGGCAGCCGCGTGGTGCGCGAGCAGGGCGAGGCGGACCACCGCTGCTCGGGCGGCCTGTTCTGCCCCGCGCAGCGCAAGCAGGCGCTGCTGCACTTCGCGCAGCGCCGCGCGATGGACATCGAAGGCCTGGGCGAAAAGCTCGTGGACCAGCTCATCGAGGGCCACGTCATCCGCATGCTCCCGGATCTGTACCGCCTGGGCCTGGGCACGCTGTCGCGGCTGGACCGCATGGCCGACAAGTCGGCGCAGAACCTGCTGGCCGCGCTGGAAAAATCCAAACACACGACCCTGGCGCGGTTCCTGTTCGCGCTGGGCATCCGCCACGTCGGCGAGGCCACGGCCAAGGAGCTGGCGCGGCACTTCGGCAGCCTGGACGCCCTGATGGACGCAGAGGCGGATGCGCTGCTGCAGGTGCCCGACGTCGGCCCGGTAATCGCCGAAGCCATCCACGACTTTTTCGCCGAGCCGCACAACCGCGAGGTGGTCGAGCAGTTGCGCGCCTGCGGCGTGACCTGGACCGAAGGCGCACCGCAGCCCGCCGCGCTGCTGCCGCTGGCAGGCAAGACGGTGGTGCTGACCGGCACCCTGCCCACGCTCACGCGCGAGCAGGCACAGGAAATGCTGGAGGCTGCCGGCGCCAAGGTGGCCGGCTCGGTCAGCAAGAAGACCAGCTACGTCGTGGCGGGGGCCGAAGCCGGCTCCAAGCTGGAGCGCGCGCTCAGCCTGGGCGTGCCGGTGCTGGACGAGGACGGCCTGCGCGCGCTGCTGGCGCCGGGCAGCTGAGCGCATGGGCCTGGCACGCCGCCGTCCCCGGCTGGGCCTGGCGCTGGGCAGCGGCTCGGCGCGCGGCTGGGCGCACATCGGCGTGCTGCAGGCGCTGGACGAGGCGGGCGTGCGCCCGGACATCGTCTGCGGCGCCTCCATCGGCGCGCTGGTGGGCGCGGCCTACGCGGCCGGCGAGCTAGAGCGCTTTGGCACCTGGGTGCAGAGCCTGGGCATGCGCCAGGTCTGGGGCTTCATGGACTTCAACCTCTCGGGCGGCATGCTCAAGGGCGAAAGGCTCATCGCCTTCTGGCGCCGCAATTTCGCCGACTTCGACATCGAGGATTCGCCCATGCCCTTCGGCGCCGTGGCGACCGACCTGCACTCGGGCGCCGAGGTCTGGCTGCGCGAGGGCTCCATTGCAGATGCCGTGCGCGCCTCCATTGCGCTGCCCGGGCTGTTCACGCCGGTGGCGCGCGAGGACGGCCGGCTGCTGGTCGACGGGGGCATCGTCAACCCTGTGCCCACCTCGCTGGCGCGTGCCATGGGCGCGGACATCGTGATCGGCGTGGACCTCAACTCCGACATCCTGCACCGCCACCTGCAGCCGCTCGCGCTGGCGCCGGAGCCGCCCGCGCCACCGGATGGCGACGACGTGGCGGCCGCCACGCCCGGCGCGCCGCGCAGCGGCGACTGGATGGGGCGGCTGAAGTTCTGGAGCGGCAGCGGCGACGCGGGCGCACAGTCGCAGGTAGCCCCGCTGCCGCAGCGGCCTTCGGTGCTGGACGTGGTGATGACCAGCGTGACCATCATGCAGATGCGCATCACGCGCAGCCGCATGGCCGGCGACCCGCCGGAGGTGGTCATCGCGCCGAACCTGGCGCACCTGGGCCTGCTGGACTTCCACCGCTCGGCCGAGGCCATCGCGGAAGGACGCCGCGCCGCCGAAGGTGCGCTGGCGCAGTTGCGGCGGTTCACCGCTTGATATGAAATTGATAGCTGCCCGCGCTTGCCCGGCAAGCGCTGGAGGCACTTTTGACTGATAACCCGAGAATGTCTGCTCTTGCTGATCTGCGCGCACGCCTGGCGGCCTTGCGCCCGCGGCTGGCGCGCGCGCTGCGCATGCCGGCGCGCTGGCGCTCGCGCCAGGGCCTGGTGTGGGCGGCCACCGCGCTGACCCTGGCCGGGCTGCTGGCGCTGCTGGCGCTGTTCGCCTTCACGCCCTCCATCCGCGACATCCGCAAGGCCAAGAGCGACCAGCCCGCGCAGCTCGTCTCGCGCGACGGGCGGTTGCTGGCGGAGTACAAGTGGGTCAACCGCGAATGGGTGCCGCTGGCGCACATCGCCCCCGCGGTGGTCGATGCGCTGATCGCCACCGAGGACCACCGCTTCCGCCAGCACTGGGGCCTGGACTGGCGGCGCACGCTGGCGGCGGTGGTGCACACCGCCGCGGGCGACCGGCAGGGCGGCTCCACCATCACGCAGCAACTGGCACGCAACCTCTACCCGGAAGAAGTGGGCCGCGCCCCCACGCTCGGGCGCAAGCTGCGCGAGGCGGCGGTGGCGCTGAAGATCGAGTGGACCTACTCCAAGGACGAAATCCTGGAGACCTACCTGAACACCGTGCCGTTCCTGTACAACGCCTTCGGCATCGAGATGGCCGCGCGCACGTATTTCGACAAGTCGGCCGACAAGCTCACGGTGCTGGAAAGCGCGACGCTGATCGGCATGCTCAAGGGCACGGCGTACTACAACCCCGTGCTCAACCCGGAGCGCGCCCAACAGCGACGCAACACGGTGCTGGCGCAGATGAAAAAGCGCGGCAAGCTGGAGCCGGCCGAGTACGACAGGCTGGTGCGCCGGCCGCTGCGCATCCGCTTCGAGCGCCAGAGCGAGACCGGCGGCCTGGCGCCGCACCTGGCCCAGCAGCTCAAGCGCCAGCTCATCGAATGGGCCGACCGGCGCGGCTACAGCCTGT
>DAMCAL010000215.1:0-3678 GCA_032059585.1 Burkholderiaceae bacterium | reverse complement strand
TGCCCGGCGCCATCCGCGAGATCGAGGACACCAGCCACGGCATGGTGCGCACCGAAACGGTTTGTGCACAATGCGGCGCGCACCTGGGCCACGTGTTTCCTGACGGGCCCACACCCACGGGCCTGCGCTACTGCATGAACTCCGCCTCGCTCGACTTCGAGCCGCCCACCGACTGAAATCTTCATGAAGCTGCTGATCGATTTTTTCCCCATCATCCTGTTCTTTGCCGCGTTCAAGCTGTGGGGAATCTATGCCGCGACGGCCGTCGCCATGGGCGCGACGGTGGTGCAGATCGCCTTCATCCGCCTGCGCCACGGCAAGGTCGAGCCGATGCAGTGGCTGTCTCTGGGCGTGATCGTGCTGTTCGGCGGCGCCACGCTGCTGGCGCACAGCGAAACCTTCATCAAGTGGAAGCCCACGGTGCTGTACTGGCTCATGGGCGGCACGCTGGTGGTCGGCCAGCTGGTGTTTCGCAAGAACTTCATCCGCAGCCTGATGGGCGCGCAGGTGCAGCTGCCGGACGCCGCCTGGCGCCAGCTCAACTGGGCCTGGGCCGGCTTTTTCGCCACCATGGGCGTGCTCAACCTGTGGGTGGCGTACACCTTCGACACCGATACCTGGGTCAACTTCAAACTCTTTGGCGGCATCGGCCTGATGGTGCTGTTCGTGCTCGCGCAGGCGCTGTACATGAGCCGCCACATGCGCGACGAGGCCGTGCCCGCGCATTCCAAGGACGTTCAGCCATGACAACCGACACCTCCCGCAGCCCGGCCGTCGAGGTCACCGCCGAGGCGATGCAGGCGCACCTGCGCGAGGCGCTTAGCCCCACGTTCCTGGAAGTACTGGACGAAAGCTGGCAGCACGAGGGCCACGACGGAGCCAACGGCACCGGTTTTGGCACCCACTTTCGGGTCCGCGTGGCGTCGCCCCTGTTCGAGGGCCAGCGACGCGTGGCGCAGCACCGGCTTGTGTATGATGCGCTGCGGATTTTCATTGACGCTGGCGCCCATGCCATCGCCATCGAAACGCTCTGATACGGCCCTCGTTTCCAGGCGCCCGCACCCCCTCCCCCCTCCCTGTGGATCTTTCCCCATGAAGCAAAAGCTTTTGTCCGGCCTGGTGGCCGCAGCCGTGTTGGGCGCGCTGGCCCTGCCAGCCGTCGCGCAAAACATCGCCATCGTCAATGGCAAGGCCGTTCCCAAGGAACGCGCCGAAGCCTTGAAGCAGCAGGTCGAGCGTTCGGGCCGTCCGGTCACGCCCGAGCTGGAAGGCCAGATCAAGGAAGAAGTCATCGCGCGCGAGGTCTTCATGCAGGAAGCGCAAAAGCGCGGCCTGGAGGCATCGCCCGACTTCAAGGCACAGATGGAGCTGGCGCGCCAGACCATCCTGATCCGTGAGCTGTTCGCCGACTACCAGAAGAGCCATCCCGTCACCGACGAGGAGATCAAGGCCGAGTACGACAAGTTCGTCGCCGCCAACGCCGGCAAGGAATACAAGGCCAGCCACATCCTGGTGGAAAAGGAAGACGAGGCCAAGGCCATCATCGCCCAGCTCAAGAAGGGCGGGAAGTTCGAAGACCTGGCCAAGAAGCAGTCCAAGGACCCCGGATCCGGCACCCGCGGCGGTGACCTGGGCTGGGCCAACCCCAGCAGCTACGTGGCCGAGTTCACCGAGGCACTGGTGAAGCTGGACAAGGGCAAGGTCACGCAGACCCCGGTCAAGAGCCAGTTCGGCTGGCACGTGATCCGTCTGGACGACGTGCGCGAGGCCGAGCTGCCCAAGCTCGACGAGGTCAAGCCGCAGGTGGCGCAGCAGCTGCAGCAGCAAAAGCTGATGAAGTTCCAGGAAGACCTGCGCGCCAAGGCCAAGGTCGAGTAAGCGGACGCACCGCTCGCTGCCTGAGAAAAAACGCGGCCATGGCCGCGTTTTTTTGTGCCCCGTTTACCGCACCGTCGAACTCCACAGCCACAGCACGCCGATCATCACCGGCTGGTGCAGCATGTAGTAGCCCAGCGAATGCCGCCCGAGCCACGCCAGGGGCGCGCTGACACCCAAGGCGGTTCCTGCCAACGGCGACTGCGAAGGGCGCTGCAGCAGCCAGCGGCCCAGCGCCATGCCCCACCACACCACGCCCAACCACGGAAAGACAGGCACATAGTCTTCGGTAAAGGGCTTGCGCGTGATCAGCCCCAGCCAGTTGAGCGCCCTGCCGTTCCACGCCGGGGCACTGTGCGCCAGCGGCCCGTTCAGCAGCAACCCCGCCAGCCAGGGCAGCGCCAGGGCCACGGCCCCGGCCAGCCAGAGCCAGCGGCTGCGCCAGCCCGCCGTGGCGCGCGCCACGAGCAGCATCACGGCCACGCCGTGCAGCACCCCGAAATGGATGAAGCTGCGCGGGAACATCAGATAGGAGCCCGCGCTCACCAGCAGCGCGCACCCGGCGATCTGCGCCCAGCGCCGCGCAAAGCGCGCCCTGGAAACGGACTGCTGCCGGGCGAGCGTCTGCCCCAGCCCCACGCACAGCAGGAACAGGCTGACGATGGCCGTGCGCTGCCAGGTCCAGAACGGATCGCGCAGGAAGTCCTGCTGCCACCAGCCGAAGTAGGCCAGGTCGTAGCACAGGTGGAACCCGGTCATCCACACCATCGCCAGCCCGCGCAGCGCATCCAGCCCGGCGTAGCGGGTGCCGGATGAACGGAAGCGTTCAGCCACGCAGCAACTCGTAGGCGGCGTGGCCGAACCCGCCGACGCCGATCAACAGCAGCAGCAGCGCCGACGCGAGCAACAGCCGGCGCTCCCCCGCCGGGCTGACCGCGCGGCGCACCGCGAAGGCCAGCAGGCCGAGCGTGGCGAAGTCCAGCACGATCCACAGCCCCGTGAGCAGGCCGATGCTCTGGTCGGGCGTCGGCAGCACGGCGATGAACTGCGGCAGAAAGGAAGCGAAGAACACGATGTCCTTCGGGTTGGAGATCGCCAGCGTGAAACCGCGCACGAAGCCCGCGCGTGCGGGCCTCTGCACCGCGGACCCTGCCTGCGCCGGGCCCCGGGCGTCGCGCACCATGCCCAGGGCGATCCAGGCGATGTACAGGCAGCCAGCCAGGCGCACCAGCGTGAAAACGCGCTCATCGACGACCAGCAGGCCCTTGATCAGCAGCGCCGACACGAAGATCAGGATCAGCGAGGCGACGTTGCTGCCGCAGATCGTCAGGAACGCATGGCGCATCCCGCCCGCCAGGCCCGCCCGCAGCACCAGCAGCGTCACCGGCCCGGGTGTCACGAGCAGCGACACCACGGCCGTGACGTACAGGGTCACGAGGCTCAGGTCGAGGCCGACCACGGCAGCGGGCGCAGCGCCGTGCGCTGCATCAAGCGGGAATGGCGGCCGATCCGCCCTGCGCCGCCTCGGCGTATTCCTCGATCTGGTCGAAGTTCAGGTAGCGGTACACGCTCGCCTTGTCCTGGTCGATGACACCCATCTCCGCCAGGTACTCCTCCTTGGTCGGCAGGTGGCCCAGGCGCGAGGCGATGGCCGCCAGCTCGGCCGAGCCCAGGAACACGTTGGTGTTCTTGCCCAGGCGATTGGGGAAGTTGCGCGTGGACGTGGAAATCACCGTCGCACCCTCGCGCACCTGCGCCTGGTTACCCATGCACAGCGAGCAGCCGGGCATCTCGGTGCGTGCG
>DAMCAL010000214.1:0-3692 GCA_032059585.1 Burkholderiaceae bacterium | reverse complement strand
TGGTGGAGGCGGACGACGAGTTCGGCCAGCTCACCGCCGGCTTCAACCGCATGGCGCACGCGCTGCAGGCCTCGCACCAGAACCTGGAGCGCAAGGTGCGCGACAAGACCGCCAGCATCGAGGAGCAAAACCAGCGCCTGGCCGCGCTCTACCAGGTCAGCGCGCTGGCCGCCGACGCGCCCAGCCTGGAGGCGCTGACCCAGGGCTTCGTGCAGCAGGTGCGCCGCGTGGCGGGCGCCGACGCGGCGGCCGTGCGCTGGTCCGATGAGGACAACGAGCGCTACGTGCTGCTGGCCGCCGACGGCCTGCCGCCGTCCATGGCCGAGGAAGAGCACTGCATCGCCGCCGGCAGCTGCGAATGCGGCAGCGCCGTGCCGGCCCAGGCGCAGATGCGCGTCATCCCCATCCTGCCGGCCTCCGACCTGCAGCTGCCGCACTGCCGCGAGGCGGGCTTTCAGACCGTGGTCAACATCCCCGTGCAGCAGCACCAGCGGTTGATGGGCGAGGTGACGCTGTTCTTTCGCCGCCCCCTGGCCCTGGCCGACGACACGCGCGAGCTGCTGGCCAGCATGGCGCGGCACCTGGCCAGCTCCATGGAAGGGCTGCGCGCCGCGGCGCTGGAGCGCGAGGCGGCCGTCTCGGCCGAGCGCGGGATGATCGCGCGCGAGCTGCACGACTCCATCGCCCAGTCGCTGGCCTTTTTGAAGATCCAGATGCAGCTGCTGCAGGGCGCCGTGGCCAAGGGCAACGACGCCGCGCGTGACGCTGCCATCGCCGAGCTGGACACGGGCGTACGCGAGTGCTACGCCGATGTGCGCGAGCTGCTGGTGCACTTTCGCACCCGCACGCAGGACGAGGATATCGAGGGCGCGCTGCGTGCGACGCTCTCCAAGTTCGAGCACCAGACAGGCGTGGCGACCTCGCTGGCCATGCACGGCGAGGGGCGGCCGCTGCCGCCGGACGTGCAGATCCAGGTGCTGCACATCGTGCAGGAGGCGTTGTCCAACGTGCGCAAGCACGCGGGCGCGCACCGCGTGGAGCTGCGGGTACAGCGCCACCCGCGCTGGCGCTTCGAGGTGCGCGACGATGGTTGCGGGTTCGACCCTGCGTCGGTGCCACCCGACTCGCTGCATGTGGGTTGGGGCATCATGCGCGAGCGCGCCGAGCGCATCGGGGCCACGCTGGCCCTGGACTCCGCCCCTGGCTCGCGCGGCACGCGCGTGGCGCTGGAGCTGCCGCCCGTCCCGGTCGAGGGCCCGCAGGCCATGCCGTCCCGTGCCGCTTCCCCCGCTCCCCTGTCCTGACCCAAGACGACGCCCATGCAAGACGCCGCCGCCACCGCCACCACCCTGTTTCTGATCGACGACCACACGCTGCTGCGCCGCGGCCTGGTGGCGCTGCTGGGCCAGCACGAGGACCTGCGGGTGGTGGGCGAGGCGGGCGACGCCGCCGAGGCGCTGCGCCTGCTGCCGCAGCTCCAGCCGCACGTCATCCTGCTGGACAACCACCTGCCGGGCGTGCGCGGCGTGGACGCCATCGCTGGCCTGCGCGAGGCATCGCCTGCGAGCCGCGTGGTCATGCTCACGGTGAGCGAGGACGGCGCCGACCTGGCCACCGCGCTGCGCCACGGCGCGCAGGGCTACCTGCTCAAGACCATCGACGGCGATCTGCTGGCCGAAGCCGTGCGCCGGGCCGCGCGCGGCGAGCCGGTGGTCAGTCCCGAGATGATGGGCAAGCTGGTGGCGGCCTTCCAGAGCCAGGGCGCGCCAGAGGCGCCGGCGCCCGCATCTGCTCGCGCAGCGTGCGACGACCCGGCCACGCCGCTGTCGCCGCGCGAGGAAGAGGTGCTGCGCGAGATCGCCCGCGGCGCCAGCAACAAGGAGATCGCCCGGGCCCTGGACATCGCCGAGACCACGGTGAAGATCCACGTGCAGCACATCCTGCGCAAGCTGGGGCTGTCCTCGCGGGTGCAGGCGGCGGTGTATGCCTCGGACCGGCAGCGGCCGGTGGAATAGTCCCGGGAACTATCCAAAATTGATAGCTGCCTGCGCTTGCCTGTCAAGCGTTTGAGGCCGATTTCATTGAAATTGCTCCGGCGCCCCTAGTTCTTTGGTAGTAGGACGGGCGTCGACGGCCATCCTCCTTTTGCAGCGCCCTGGCCCTGCCTTGGAAGGATGGGCGCAGAGCCCGGTTGAGGGGACCATCAGCGTCACCCCACAACCGGAACAACCCCAATGGCTACCCCGCCCACAGCCGCGGCAGTCGATCCCCGCCGCAACGCTCAGGCCTGGTCCGTGCTCCTGGTCAGCACCCTGGCCTTCACCACCTGTTTCATGGTCTGGATGATGTTCGGCGTCATCGGCATCCCGATCCGGAAGATGCTGGATTTGTCGTCCACCCAGTTCGGCCTGCTCACGGCCATGCCGGTGCTCACCGGCTCGCTGATCCGCGTGCCGCTGGGCATCTGGACCGACAAGTACGGCGGGCGCATCGTCATGACGGTGCTGCTGGCCGTGACCATCCCGGCCATCTGGGCCATGGGCTACGCCACCCAGTACTGGCACTTTCTGGCCATCGGCCTGTTCGTCGGTCTGGCCGGCGGCTCGTTTTCGGTGGGCACGCCCTATGTGGCGCGCTGGTTCCCCAAGCACCGCCAGGGCATGGCCATGGGCGTGTACGGCGCCGGCAACTCGGGCGCGGCCGTCAACAAGTTCGTCGCCCCGGTGATCCTGGTGGCCTTCGGCTGGCAGGCCGTGCCGCACGTGTACGCGGCCATCATGCTGGGCGTGCTGGTGCTGTTCTGGTTCTTCAGCGCCAGCGACCCGGCCCACCTGGTGCCCAGCAACGTCAAGTTCACCGAACAGCTCAAGGCTTTGAGAGACCCGCGCGTGCTCAAGTACTGCCAGTACTACAGCATCGTCTTTGGCGGCTACGTGGCACTGGCGCTGTGGATGGTGCAGTACTACGTGGGCGAGTACGGCCTGGACATCCGCGTGGCGGCGCTGCTGGCTGCGTGCTTTTCGCTGCCCGGCGGCGTGCTGCGCGCCATCGGCGGGGTGCTGTCGGACAAGTACGGCGCGCACAGCGTGACCTGGTGGGTGCTGTGGGTCAGCTGGATCTGCCTGTTCCTGCTGTCGTATCCGCAGACGGACTTCACCATCGCCACGGTGAACGGACCGATGACTCTGCACCTCGGCCTGAACGTGTACGTCTTCACCGGCCTGATGTTCATCCTGGGCATCGCCTGGGCCTTCGGCAAGGCCAGCGTCTTCAAGTACATCAGCGACGACTACCCCGGCAACATCGGTGCCATCAGCGGCATCGTCGGCCTGGCCGGCGGCCTGGGCGGCTTCATCCTGCCCATCCTGTTCGGTGTGCTGATGGACTGGACCGGCATCCGCTCCAGCGCCTTCATGCTGATGTACGGCGTGGTCTGGGTGTCGCTCATCTGGATGTATTTCACCGAGGTGCGCCGCACCGACGTGATGGCCCCGCACGGCGCCGCCCCGGCGCTGCGCTGACACCGCACCCTTCAACGGAGACCCGCATGTCTTCCATCCCTCAACCATCGCCCGGCAGCGCCCGCAAGGGCCGCATGCTGACCCTGTGGACGCCCGAGGACAAGCAGTTCTGGGCACGCGAGGGCGAGGCCGTCGCCAAGCTCAACCTGTGGATCTCGGTGCCCGCGCTGT
>DAMCAL010000213.1:0-3752 GCA_032059585.1 Burkholderiaceae bacterium | reverse complement strand
TGATCGACCACGCCATCACCTCGACCATGAGCCGCACCATCATCACCCACGCCTCCACCGAGGCGATGGTGCTGTCCATGTTCTTCTTCGGCGGCCCGAGCCTGCACAACTTCGCGCTGGCGCTGACCATCGGCATCCTGTTCGGCATCTACTCCTCGGTGTTCGTGGCCGCGGCCATCGCCATGTGGCTGGGCGTCAAGCGCGAGGACCTGGTCAAGACCCCCACGCGGCGCGAGGGCGACCCCGAGGACCCCAACGCCGGCGCGATGGTCTGACCCCCCGCCCCGGGACGGCCGTCCCCCGGCCGGCCCGGGCTGCGGATAACATCGCGACTTATGGCTCTCGCGCCCCATTCCACCGCTGCCCGCAGGCTGGCCCAGCTTGCGCGCCAGCGTTTCGTGGATGGGCTGTGCGCCGGCCTGCCGGCGCTGGCCACGGCGCTGGAGACGTTCCTGTCCGACCTGATGGGCCAGACGGCCACGCAGCGCGAGATGCAGCAGCGCCGCGACGCCTGGCTGGCCCTGCAGGCGCACCAGCACACCTGGACCGAACGCGCCGCCCGCGCCTGGCGCGCCGCGCTGCTCCCGGCTGCCGCCGCGGCGCCCGAGCCGGCCCGCGCCGCCGCGCTGTCCTTCGACGGCCTGTCCCTGCTGGACGACGACGTGGTGGAAAACCGCATCGCCGCCTCGCGCATGGCGCTGCCGGTGCTCGAGCAGGTCGGCACCAGCTTCGATGCGGTGCGCCAGCGCACGCAAAAACTCGAAGGCACCGAGCTGCCCGTGCACGACATCCTGCGCATCGAGACCTGGTGCCTGGGCCTGGTCGAGGCCTGGCAGCAAGCCGGGCTGAAGCGCGAGGATTTCGCGCTGGTGCTCGATCCCCTGCAGCGCGAGCTGGCCGCCCTGGCGCTGACGCAGTACCAGGACCTGGTGCAGTTCTACGAATCCAACGGCGTGGTGGCCACCGGCACCGACGACCTGCGCGCGCGGGTGCGCCGCCAGGCGCCCGCCTCGGCGCCGCAGGCGCTGCCACCCGACGCAGGCGGCTCCTACAGCGGCCCCGCGTCCCTGTCCGGCTCGCTGGGCCCGCACTCGCGGCCCATGGGCCCGCCGGGTTATTTTCCGCCGCCCGGCGGCGCCGGGTACGACCCGGGCCACGCGCCGCCCGCGACCGGCTTCATGGCCACGCAACTGGTCAGCCGGGTGAGCCAGCCGGCCACCTTCATGGGCGGCGGCATGTACCTGCCGGCCGGTGGCAACCTGACCGGCCCCTTGATGCGCGCGCGCCAGCGCGCCCAGGGCGTGATGGCGCAATTGCGCCGCGTGCTGATGCAGCCGGCGCTGGGCTACGAGCCCGGGCGGGCCGCGCCCGCCTCGGCGGCGCTGGCGCATGCGCTGGCGGTGCAGCGCGTGCAGGCGGACAGCTACTACGGCAACCTGGCAACGCTGGTGCACCAGGGTGGCGCCCCCGCGGCGCTGGCGCAGGTGGCCCATGCGGCGCGCGAGCGCACCGAGGAGCTGAAGGAAAAAGCCTCCACCCCGGGCGAGAAGGCCATCATCGAGGTGGTGGCGCTGATGTTCCAGAGCATCCTGAGCGAGGAGCGCATCCCGCCGGCGGTGCGGGTGTGGTTCGCACGGCTGCAGGTCCCGGTGCTGCGCGTGGCCCTGGCCGACCCGGAGTTCTTCAGCAACCTGACCCACCCGGCACGCCAGCTCATCGACCGCATGGGCGCGTGCGTGCTGGGGTTTGACGCCAGCAGCATCAACGGCAGCGCCCTGGAGGGCGAGATCCGCCGCCTGGTGCAGGTGATCGAGCAGTACCCCGAAACCGGCCAGCGCGTGTTCGCCATCGCCCACGAGGAGTTCGAGTCGTTCCTGGCGCGCTTCCTGACCGAGCGCGAGGGCAACACGGCGCGCATCGTCAGCGTCGCGCAGCAGGTCGAGCAGCGCGAAACACTGGCCATCCAGTACACCATCGAGTTGCGCTCGCTGCTCAAGGACATGCCGGTGCGCGACGAAATCCGCGAGTTCCTGTTCAAGACCTGGGCCGAGGTGCTGGCGGTGGCCGCCGTGCGCCACGGTCCGCAGCATGCCGTCACGGCCGCCGCCAAGCGCGCCGCCGCCGACCTGGTATGGGCCGCCAGCGCCAAGCCCAACCGCGCCGACCGCGCGCAGGTCATCCAGAATTTGCCGGCGCTGCTGCAGTCGCTGCGCCAGGGGCTGGCGCTGCTGGGCATCAACGACGGCGCGCAGGACGCGCAGATCAAGGTGCTCACGGACACGCTGGCCGACGCCTTCCTGTCCAAGACCGCGGCCATCCCGCAGGCGCACATCGACGCCATGGCGCGGCGCCTGGCCAACCTGGAGGACTACCTGAGCGACGAGGCGCTGGGCGACATGCCGCTGTCGGCCGAGAACATCGAGCTGCTGCTGGGCATCGACGCCTCGGCCATCCAGGTCGTGGCCGACAACGGCGCGCCGGTGGAGCCCGAGATGGTCGCCTGGGCGCAGCAGCTCGCCCCGGGCGCCTGGTTCACGCTGGACCACAACGGCAGTTCGGCCCAGGTGCAGTACGTCTGGCACAGCCAGCGCAAGCAGTTGCACCTGTTCGCCGCCGCGGGCGGCGGCAGCTACCTGCTGCAGCTGCGCCGGCTGGCGGCCTACCTGCAGGCCGAGTTGCTGACGCCGCAGGAAGAGGAAAGCCTGACGCTGCGCGCCACGCGCGAGGCCCTCACCAAGCTCGACGCCAATCCCGAGCGGTTGCTGCGCTGAGCGTCCATTGCTATCGAAAAGCTAGCTGCCTGCGCTTGAGGGACGGGCGCCAGAGGGCTTTTTGACCGGAAATCCGGACAGCGAAGCGCGTCACAGGGCGTGGCTCTCGTCCTCGCCCTCATCCCCGGCTCCGCCGGCGCCCGCCCGCACCACCTTGCGCACCACCTCGGCGGAAAAGCCCCGGGTGGCCAGAAAGCGCATCTGGCGCGCGCGCTCCTGCGGCGTCTGTGGCGCCGGGGCGTCGCCGAAGCGCTGGCGCCAGACGGCGCTGGCGCGCGCGTGCTCGCTGGCCGCCAGCTGCTGGCCGGCTGCGCGCACCAGCTCCTCGTCCAGTCCCTTGCGGCGCAGCTCGTGCAGCACGCGCTGCGTGCCCAGGCACGGTGCGCGCCGGTAGACCACCGAGTCCAGCACCCGCTGCGGGTTGATGAAGTCCTTGGCGGCCAGCTCGTCCAGCACCGCGGCAAGGTTGTCGCCCTCCTGCACATGGCGCGCCAGCTTGGCCTCCAGTTCGCTGCGCGAGTGCTCGCGCTGGGCCAGCAGGCGCAGCGCCCGGCCCTTGAGCGAGAGCTTTTGAAATCCCATGGCGTTTTGCTACCAAAAAAAGAGCTGCCAGCGCTTGGCTGGCAAGCGCTGGCAGCGTTTTTTACCCCATGCCTGAGGCACGGTGCGCTGCGTTACAGCAGCACGTCCTCGGCCGGCTTGTCGACCACGGCCTTGTCGGCTGCCTTGTCGGCGGCCTTCCGGCCGCGCCCGGCCGCCGCCGGCTTGTCCTCGGCTGCGCCGCTGTCGGCCTCCGGTGCGGCTGCCGGCTGGCCTGCCACCGCCGGCAGCAGGGCAATGCCCAGGCTGTCGCGCACCTTGTTCTCGATCTCGCGCGCCAGGTCCGGGTTCTCGCGCAAAAACTCGCGGGCGTTGTCGCGGCCCTGGCCGATCTTCTCGCCGTTGTAGGCGTACCAGGCACCGCTCTTGTCCAGGATGCGC
>DAMCAL010000212.1:0-3867 GCA_032059585.1 Burkholderiaceae bacterium | reverse complement strand
CGCACCAGCGCCTCGGTGAAGTCCATCAGGTCGCGGTAGTTCCAGTACGCCGCGTAGAACTCCATCATGGTGAATTCGGGGTTGTGGCGCACCGAGATGCCTTCGTTCCTGAAGTTGCGGTTGATCTCGAACACGCGCTCGAAGCCGCCCACCACCAGGCGCTTCAGGTACAGCTCGGGCGCGATGCGCAGGAACATCTCCTGGTCGAGCGCGTTGTGGTGCGTGACGAAGGGCCGGGCGTTGGCGCCGCCGGGGATGGGGTGCAGCATGGGGGTCTCGACTTCCAGGAAGCCGTGCTCGACCATGAAACCGCGGATCGACGACACCGCCCGGCTGCGGGCGACGAAGCGCCGGCGTGCGTCCTCGTCGGTCATCAGGTCGACATAGCGCTGGCGGTATTTCACCTCCTGGTCGGCGATGCCGTGGAATTTGTCGGGCATGGGGCGCAGGCTCTTGGTGAGCAGGCGCACCCGCGTGACCTTCACCGACAGTTCGCCGGTCTTGGTCTTCATCAGCGTGCCCTCGGCGCCCAGGATGTCGCCCAGGTCCCAGCGTTTGAAGTCGGCGTAGGCCTCTTCGCCCACCGCATCGCGCGTGACGTACAGCTGGATGCGCCCGCCGGTCTCGCCCAGCGAGCCGTCCTGCACGGTGGCAAAGCTGGCCTTGCCCATGACGCGCTTGAGCATCATGCGGCCGGCCACGCTCACAGTGACGGCCTGCTCCTCCAGCGCCTCGCCGTCCTGCGCGCTGTAGGCATCCTGCAGGGCGGCGGCGCGGTGGGCGGGCTTGAAATCGTTGGGGAAAGCGACACCGTCGCCCCGCGCCTGCCGCTCGCGCAGCTCCCGCAGTTTGTCGCGGCGCTCGGCGATGAGCTGGTTGTCATCCACGGGCGGGGTGGCGGGGCTGGGGGGAACGGAGGACATAAAAAGCGCGCAGAAAAAAGCAAAAAGGGCGTGGAGCCGGACCGGCGCAAGGGCTGCGCCGGCGGGTCACACGCTTCGGGGGGCAACGGGCGATTTTAGGCGACGTGGTGCCGGCGCTTGCCCGACCCACGGCCGAGCCGATGCGCGCAGGCGTCAGGCGGACGTCAGCGGGCGATGCCGGTGCGCTCCAGCACGTCGCCCACCAGCTCCAGGCGCACCAGCGGGTTGTCCAGCGCCATCAGCCGCTGGCGCAGTTCCAGGGGCAGGGGCAGCAGCTCGCACCAGCGGTTGGCGACCCAGCCGCAATCGTGCAGCTGGCGGTCCGTGGGAGGCGGTGGCAGGCTGGCCGCGGCGTCGCGTTCGCGCAGCGACGCCAGCACCTGCTGCAGCGCCATGGCGGTGCGACGCAGGTCGTCCGGCACCGGCACCGGGGCATCGGCAGCGAGCTGCTCCACATCCGCCACCCACAGCCCGTGGGGCAGCCGGCTGCGCTGCAGGATGCGAAAGCGCTGCGTGCCGGCGCAGCGCAGGGTGACCAGGCCGGCCTGCGGCGACTCGAGCTGCTCGATGCGCGCAAGCGTGCCCACGTCGTGCAGCTGCTCCTCGGGCGCGCCGGCACGGCGCACCTCGCTGCCCTGGGCCAGCGCGACCACGCCGAAGGGCGCGCCCGCGAGCTGGCATTTGCGCACCATGTCCAGGTAGCGGACCTCGAACACGCGCAGGTCGAGCGTGCCGTCCGGAAACAGCACGGCCGCCAGCGGAAACAGTGGCAGCGAGGTCAGGCTCAGGGTTTGGGACATGGATCAGCCGGCGAAGGAGCGAGAGCCGCGAAGCGGCGCAGGGGCAGCACTGCCATGGCTATCATCCCACGGCCCACCACCGTCCGCGCGGCCCAGCGCCCAAGACCGACCATGCTGCTGCAGATCCTGACCTACCTCCTCGACGTCGCCACCGGCCTGCTGGCCGGCGC
Source organism: Burkholderiaceae bacterium (assembly GCA_032059585.1). Classification (GTDB taxonomy): domain Bacteria; phylum Pseudomonadota; class Gammaproteobacteria; order Burkholderiales; family Burkholderiaceae_C; genus Melaminivora. Next base: position 1,974 of record DAMCAL010000212.1, on the reverse strand, counting down.
GTGCCTGCTGCGGCTGTACATGCAGTGGCAGCGCGTGCCGTTTGCCAACCCGCTGGGGCGGCTGGTGTTCGCGCTGACCGACTGGCTGGTGCTGCCCCTGCGCAAGGTGGTGCCGGCTGCAGGCCGCTGGGACCTGGCCAGCCTGACGGCTGCGCTGCTGCTCAAGCTGGCGCAGTACCTGCTGCTGGCACTGCTGCTGGGCGGCTCGGCGCTGCTGGCCTGGGTGCCGGTGATGGCGCTGTTCGGCACCGCGCGCGTGGCCGTGATGGGGCTGATGGCGCTGGTGATCGTGTCGGCCGTGCTGTCGTGGGTGCCCACGCATTCGCCGCTGGCGCACCTGGCGCAGCGCATGGCAGAGCCGCTGCTGGCGCCGGTGCGCCGCGTGCTGCCGCTGCTGGGCGGTGTCGACTTGTCGCCGCTGGTGGTGCTGGTGCTGCTGCAGGTGCTGCAGATCGTGCTGACCAACCTGCAGGCCGGCGCGCTGATGTAGGGCCTGCGCAGGCCGCACCGGTCAATAACAGTCAAAAACGGCGCCAGCGCTTGTCCAGCAAACACTGGCAGCTATCATTTTTGATTGTGCGTGTTCAGGAGACGGCGTCCGCCGGCAGGCGCTGCAGCATGGCCAGGCTGTGGGCGATGGTGGCCCGCAGTTCGCGCCGGTCCACGATGCAGTCCACCGCGCCCTTGGTCTGCAGGAACTCGGCGCGCTGGAAGCCCTCGGGCAGCGTGACGCGCACGGTCGATTCGATGACGCGCGGGCCGGCAAAGCCGATCAGCGCTTTGGGCTCGGCGATCACGATGTCGCCCACGAAGGCGAAGCCGGCCGACACGCCGCCCATGGTCGGGTCCGTGAGCACGCTGATGTAGGGCAGCCCTTTCTTGGCCAGGCGCGTGAGCGCGGCGTTGGTCTTGGCCATCTGCATCAGCGACAGCAGGCCTTCCTGCATGCGCGCGCCGCCTGTGGCGGTGAAGCAGATGAACGGCACCTTCTGCTCGATGGCGGTCTCCACGCCGCGCACGAATCGCTCGCCCACCACGCTGCCCATCGAGCCGCCCATGAAATCGAACTCGAAGCAGGCAACGACCACGTTGATGCTCTTCACGGCGCCGCCCATGACCACCAGGGCGTCGGTCTCGCCCGTGTTCTCCAGGGCTTCCTTCAGGCGCTCGGGGTACTTGCGGCTGTCCTTGAACTTCAAGGGGTCCACCGGCAGCACTTCCTGGCCGATCTCGTAGCGGCCCTCGCCGTCCAGAAAGGCGTTCAGGCGCGCGCGCGCACCGATGCGGTGGTGGTGACCGCACTGCGGGCAGACGTTCTGGTTGGCTTCCAGATCGTTCTTGTAGAGCACGGCCTCGCAGCTCGGGCACTTGATCCACAGCCCCTCGGGCATCTGCCGGCGCTCGGCCGGGTCGGTCTGTTGGATCTTGGAGGGCAGGAGTTTTTCGAGCCAGGACATAGGATTCCTTCTACTGTGTACGCTGCGCTGCGAGTATGCCCCGCAGCCTCAAAACCGGCGCGGCCCGTGCCCGCAGACGCCGTGGACCGGGCGCGGCCCGCCCACTGGCGTCGTCCCCTTCCCGCGCGGAGCGTGAGAGAACGGGGAAGCCGCGCAGCGGCTCAGGGGGTTGTGCCGGATGTGTCGAGCGCCTTGCGGATCTGCCGCAGGAAGTCCACCGCCACGCCCACCACGCGCTCGTGCGGCTGGCCTTCGATGAGCTGGATCAGCCGGCTGCCGATGACCACCGCGTCGGCCACGCGGCCGATGGCCTGTGCGGTCGCCGCGTCGCGGATGCCAAAGCCCACGCCGACCGGGATTTTGACGTGTTCGCGGATGCGCGGCAGCATGGTCTCGACGGCTGCCGTGTCCAGCGCCGCCGAGCCGGTGACGCCTTTGAGCGACACGTAGTACACGTAACCGCTGGCCACGCGCGCCACCTGCTGCATGCGCTCGGGCGTGGAGGTGGGCGCCAGCA
>DAMCAL010000211.1:0-3897 GCA_032059585.1 Burkholderiaceae bacterium | reverse complement strand
TCGGTGCGGCCGAACCAGATGGCGTCCACCGGCTCGCCGTGGTGCAGCACCTTCAGCGACAGGTGCCGGCCGCCGTCGCCCACCAGGCGCTGGCTGAGCACCTTCACCTCCTCGCTGAAGGTGGGGGGAGCAAAACCCTGGCCCCAGACCTCGCGCGCGAGCGTGTCCACCAGTTCGGCGCGGCGGTACTCGGGCGCCAGCGGGCCGTCGGTCTCCAGGCGGCGGGTGAGCGTGGCCGCATCCAGCCATTCATGCGCGACCTGCGCGAACGCGTGCTCGAACGTGTCGAAGTGCTCCTCGGCCACGGTGCAGCCGGCGGCCATGGCGTGGCCGCCGAATTTCAGGATCACGCCCGGGTGCCGCTTGGCCACCAGGTCGAGCGCGTCGCGCAGGTGAAAGCCGGGGATGGACCGGCCCGAGCCCTTGAGCTCATGCGCCTTGCCCGGCGCGCTGCTGGCGGCGAAGACGAAGGTGGGGCGGTGCAGCCGGTCCTTCAGGCGCGAAGCGACGATGCCCACCACGCCTTCGTGAAATTCCGGGTCGAACACGCTGATGGCCGGGGGCGGCTCCTCGCCCTGCTCGAACAGTTGCTCGGCCAGCAACAGCGCCTGGTCGCGCATGCCGCCTTCCAGCTCCCTGCGCTCGCGGTTGATGGCGTCGAGCTGGCGCGCCAGCTCACCGGCCCGGCCCGGATCGTCGGCGAGCAGGCATTCGATGCCCAGCGTCATGTCGGCCAGGCGCCCGGCGGCGTTGATGCGTGGCCCCAGGGCAAAGCCGAAGTCGAAGGTGCTGGCCACCTCGGGCCGGCGCGCGGCGGCGTCGAACAGCGCGCGGATGCCCGGCTGCATGTGGCCGGCGCGGATGCGCTTGAGGCCCTGCGCCACCAGGCGGCGGTTGTTGCCATCGAGTTTCACCACATCGGCCACGGTGCCCAGCGCCACCAGGGGCAGCAGCGGCTCCAGGCGCGGCTGCGAGGCCGCGTCGAACCGGCCGCGCGCGCGCAGCTCGCCGCGCAGCGCCAGCAGCACGTAGAACATGACGCCGACGCCGGCCATGCACTTGCTCTCGAATTCGCAGCCGGGCTGGTTGGGGTTGACGATGGCGTCGGCAGCGGGCAGCTCGGGGCCCGGCAGGTGGTGGTCGGTGACCACCACGGTCAGGCCCAGGGCCTTGGCCTCGGCGACGCCCTCGCAGCTGGCGATGCCGTTGTCCACGGTGATCAGCATGTCGGCGCCGCGCGCGTGCACGCGCCGTGCGATCGGGGCAGTGAGGCCATAGCCGTCCACCACGCGGTCGGGCACCAGGTAGTCGACGTGGCGCGCGCCCAGCAGCCGCAGGCCGCGCACCGCCACGGCGCAGGCGGTGGCGCCGTCGCAGTCGTAGTCGGCCACCACCACCAGGCGCTGGTCGGCAGCGAGGGCATCGGCCAGCACCCGGGCAGCCTCCTGAGCACCGCGCAGCTGCTGGGGGCGCAGCAGGTGCGCCAGCGCGTCGTCCAGCTCCTCCTTGCCGCGCACGCCGCGCGCGGCGTACAGGCGCGCCAGCAGCGGGTGCACGCCCGCCTGCTCCAGCGCCCACGCGGTACGCGGCGGGATGTCTCGTTCTATTATTTTCATAGCTGATCCGCCAGGCTGGACAAGCGCTGGCGCCGAAAAACAGGGTTGAGGCGGCGCCACCAGGGCCGCGGCGCGGCGTCCCAGCTGAGGGCCGAGCGCTCGCCGCACAGCGTCAGGCGTGCGCGGCCGCCGCCGGCGATGTGCGCGGCCAGCTGTGCCACCGGGCCGGCGTCGAGCGCGCGCCAGCCCTGGCCCCACGCGTGCCAGTCCTCGTGCAGCGCGGCGTCGCGCAGCGCCAGGGGCATCTGGGGCAGCGGCGCCGGGGCGGGGAGGGCGGGCAGCGCGCCTGCGCCGTGCAGCCAGAACGCGTTCACGGGCGGCAGGCCGCGCGCTGCGCGCTCGTCGTTGAAAGGGTGGGTGTAGAGCAGCATCTGCATCTCGCTGTGCAGGCGGTGCAGCAGCCGTGCGCGGCCGGCGTCGGGCATCCAGGCCCGCACGTCGCGGCCGATCACCCGGTCCAGCGATGCGCAGGCCAGGTCGGCCAGCGGTGCGCCGCGGGCCAGCCAGCGCGTGGGCTGGGCCGGGTCGCAGCCCAGCGTGATGCCGTCCTGCGCGAACCACGGCGCCAGGATGTCCAGCAGCGCCCGCGAGCCGTCCGCGTCCAGGCCGAGCCGGTCGGGGTCGGGCATCGTGACGTGGTCCGCGCCGATCTGCCAGTGGCAGGGCGTGACGAAGGCGCAGGCGTCGCCCGGCGCGGCCTGCGCATGCCATGCGGCCCAGGGCGTGGTGCCGTCGGTGTCGGCCGGCAGGCCCAGGTGGCGGGCCAGGGCGCGCTCGTGCGGCGGGGAAAAGTCGGCCTCGGTGCCGGCGTCGATGGCCGGGGCGCCCAGGCGCGCCAGCAGGCGTTCCAGATGCGGCAGTTGCAGGGTGCGCAGCACGTCCTGGCAGCCCGGCGCGGGGCTGGCCGCCAGCGCGATGAGCAAATGGAGGTTGTCTGGCATGGCCGCCATTGTCCGGGATGCCACAATGCGCCCGCTCGCCCGGCGGCCGTGTCCCTACGGCCCGGCACGCCAAGGCGTGCCTGCGCGGCGCGGGGTTTTTTCCTTCTCATGCAGATTCCCTACGAACTGGCCCTGGGCTGGCGCTACACCCGCGCGGGGCGCGCCACACGGCGCAACGGCTTCATCTCCTTCATCTCGGGCGTGTCCATGCTGGGCATCGCGCTGGGCGTGGCCGCGCTGATCATCGTGCTGTCGGTGATGAACGGCTTTCAAAAGGAAGTGCGCGACCGCATGCTCAGCGTGGTCTCGCACATCGAGATCTTCGCCCCTGGCGGCGCGGCGCTGCCCGACATGGAGCGCACCCTGGCCGAGGCCCGCGCCAACCCGAACGTGGTCGGCGCGGCGCCGTTCGTGGCCGCGCAGGCGCTGCTGGCGCGGGGCGAGGACATGAAGGGCGCACTGGTGCGCGGCATTGACCCGCAGCGCGAAGCGCAAGTGACCGACCTGGCGGCCGAGAACGTGGAAGGGCTCAAGGCGCTGGTGCCGGGCGAGTTCCGCGTGATCCTGGGGGTCGAGCTGGCCGGACAGCTCGGCGTGCGCCCGGGCGACGCGGTGACGCTGATCGCCCCGGCCGGGCAGGTGACGCCGGCCGGCATCGTGCCGCGCCTCAAGCAGATGACGGTGGCCGGCACCTTCAGCAGCGGCCACTATGAGTACGACTCGGCCCTGGTGCTGCTGCACCACCAGGATGCCGAGCGCATCTTCCGGCTGGAGGGGCCCACCGGCGTGCGCCTGAAGCTCAAGGACCTGCACGAGGCGCCGCAAGTGACGCAGCAGCTCGCGCAAAGCCTGTCGGGCGACCTGCTGATCCGCGACTGGACGCAGCAGAACAAGACCTGGTTTGCCGCCGTGCAGCTGGAAAAACGCATGATGTTCATCATCCTGACGCTGATCGTCGCGGTGGCGGCGTTCAACCTGGTGTCCACGCTGGTGATGACCGTGACCGACAAGCGCGCGGACATCGCCATCCTGCGCACGCTGGGCGCCAGCCCGGCCAGCATCATGGGCGTGTTCGTGGTGCAGGGCGCCATGGTGGGCGTGATCGGCACGCTCGGCGGGCTGCTGCTGGGGCTGGCCGTGGCGTTCAACATCGACACCATCGTGCCGGCCATCGAGCGCGCGCTGCGCACCAGCTTCCTGCCGCGCGACATCTACCTCATCAGCCGCATGCCCAGCGAGCCGCTGGCCGCCGACATCGTGCCGATCGCGGTGATCTCGCTGGTGCTGGCGTTCGCCGCCACGCTGTACCCGAGCTGGCGCGCCAGCCGCGTCAACCCTGC
>DAMCAL010000210.1:0-3917 GCA_032059585.1 Burkholderiaceae bacterium | reverse complement strand
GACCCCGAGGTCGCCAAGTTCCGCGACTATTTCGACTACGACGAGCCCATCGGCCGCGTGCCCTCGCACCGGGCGCTGGCCGTGTTTCGCGGGCGGGCGCTGGAGATCCTGGAGGCCAAGCTGGTGCAGCCCGGCGATCCGCAGCCCGGCCAGCCCAGCTTGGCCGAAGGCCGCATCGCCCTGCACCTGGGCTGGAGCCACCAGGGCCGCAAGAGCGACGACCTGCTGCGCAAGTGCGTGGCCTGGACCTGGCGCGTGAAACTCAGCCTGTCGACCGAACGCGACCTGTTCTCGCGCCTGCGCGAGGACGCGGAAAAGGTCGCCATCAAGGTCTTCGCGGACAACCTGCGCGACCTGCTGCTGGCCGCGCCCGCCGGCCCGCGCGCCGTCATGGGGCTGGACCCGGGCATCCGCACGGGTGTGAAGGTGGCCGTGGTGGACGCCACCGGGCGGCTGGTCGAGACCGCCACCGTCTACCCGCATGAGCCGCGCCGCGACTGGGATGGCAGCCTGCACACGCTGGCGCGCCTGGTCGAGAAGCACGGCGTGCGCCTGATCGCCATCGGCAATGGCACCGCCAGCCGCGAGACCGACAGGCTGGCCGGTGAACTCATCAAATTGGTGCAAAAAACGGCCCCGGCGCAGGCGGGACAAGCGCCGGCAGCTATTGAAAAGATAGTGGTCAGCGAAGCGGGCGCCTCCGTCTACAGTGCCAGCGAATACGCCAGCCAGGAAATGCCCGACGTGGACGTGAGCCTGCGCGGCGCCGCCTCCATCGCCCGGCGGCTGCAAGACCCGCTGGCCGAACTGGTCAAGATCGACCCCAAGAGCATCGGCGTGGGCCAGTACCAGCACGACGTGAACCAGGCCGAGATGGCGCGCACCCTGGACGCCGTGGTCGAGGACTGCGTGAACGGCGTCGGCGTGGACCTGAACACGGCCAGCGTGCCGCTGCTGTCGCGCGTGTCGGGGCTGTCCGGGAGCGTGGCGCGCGCCGTGGTGCGCTGGCGCGAGGCGCATGGCGCGTTCAAGAGCCGCAAGCAGTTGCTGGAAGTCAGCGGCCTGGGCCCCAAGACTTTCGAGCAGGCAGCGGGCTTCCTGCGCATCCGCGGCGGCGAGAACCCGCTGGACATGACCGGCGTGCACCCGGAGACCTACCCGGTGGTCGAGCAGATCATCGTGAAGACGGGCAAACCGGTGCAGGAACTCATGGGCCGCGCCGAGCTGCTCCAGGGCCTGAAGCCCGAGCAGTTCGCCAGCGAGCGTTTCGGCGCGATCACGGTGCGCGACATCCTGGCCGAGCTGGAAAAGCCCGGGCGCGACCCGCGGCCCGATTTCAAGGTCGCGCGCTTCAACGACGGCGTGGAGGACATCGCCGACCTGAAGGAGGGCATGGTGCTGGAGGGCACGGTGAGCAACGTCGCGCAGTTCGGCGCCTTCGTCGACCTGGGGGTGCACCAGGACGGGCTGATCCACGTCAGCCAGCTGAGTGCCAGGTTCGTGCAGGACGCGCGCGAGGTCGTCAAGACCGGCGACATCGTGAAGGTCCGGGTGCTGGAGGTGGACGCGGCCCGCAAGCGCATCTCCTTGAGCATGAAGCCCGAGGGCAGCGGCGGCCGGGGCGGTGACCGCGGCAACCGTTTCGAGGCGCCGGGCCAGGGCGGCCGCGCTGCCGCCGCAGGGCGCCGCGCCGACGCTGCGGCGGCCGCGCCATCGGCCATGGCGTCGGCGTTCGCGCGGCTCAAGCAGGGCCAGCGCCCCTGACGGGTGCGCGGGGGACGCCGAGCCCTGCGCCGCCATAATCCGCCCGCCCTCTTCTGCGCCGCCGCGACCGACTTTCGTGCAACTTTCTGCCCTGCTCGCCCAGCCACCCACGCTGCCCAGCCTGCCGCGTGCGGTGGCGCTGCTGTTGAGCGAGCTGGCACGCCCGGAGCCGAGCCAGCGGCGCCTGTGCCAGCTGTTCGCCACCGACCCGGTGCTGGCCGGCAGGCTGCTGCAGGAGGCCAACGCGCCCGCACATGCCGCCGAGCGGGAGATCTGCGGCATCGCCCAGGCGCTGGCGCTGCTGGGCGTGGGCCAACTGAGGGCGCTGGTGGCGACGGCGGCGGTGGGGACCACCTCTCGCTCGGTACCGGGCGTCAACCTGCAGCAGTTCTGGCGGTGCAGCCTCTACACGGCCAAGCTGGCGCGCTCGCTCGCCGGGCTGCGGCGCCTCGACCCCCTGGCCGCCTATTCGGCCGGGCTGCTGCACGCCGTGGGAGAGCTGGCGATGCACCTGGCCGATCCGCCGCGGCTGCAGTCGCTCGATACGCTGGTGGCGCCCATGGACCTGCGCCGCGCGCGCCTGGAAGAGCGCCTGCTGGGCTACCACTACGCGCACGTCAGCAGCGGCCTGGCGCTGCGCTGGGGCCTGCCGCAGGTGGTGGTGGACGCCCTGCAGCACCACGTCGCCCCGTTCGATAACGACGTCTACGAGCCCCTGGCGGGCGTGCTGCACCTGGCGGCCTGGCGCGCCCGCGCGCACGAGGCGCACTTCGACGAGCGCGAGCTGGCGGTGACGTTTCCGGGGGAGGTGGGCGTGCCGCTGGGCCTGGACATCGACATGGTGCTGCAGCAGGACCCCATCGACTGGACTGCGCGGCCCGACGTGGACCTGCCGATCGACTGACGCGCACGGCCGCCGTGCGGTGCCGGTCGCTACAATCGCCGGCTCGGCCTTGCGGCGCACGCCGCCCGGCCGGCTTCATGGGTTCCCTCGCCCCCATTCACCAAAAAGGACTGCCATGCGCAACCTCCAGGCACCGCTTTCGCACGTGCCCCTGCACCTGGGCGCCCTCGTGGCGCTGCACATCGCCCTGGTCATCGCCAGCAACTACCTGGTGCAACTGCCGGTCTCGCTGCTGGGCTTTCACAGCACCTGGGGCGCGTTCAGTTTTCCCTTCATCTTTCTGGCCACCGACCTGACGGTGCGGCTGATCGGCAAGGAGCCGGCGCGGCGCGTCATCACGCGCGCCATGCTGCCCGCGCTGGTGGCGTCGTATGCCGTCGGCGTGTTGTTTCAGGAGGGGCGCTTCAATGGCTGGGCGTCATGGGCGGCGTTCAACACGTTCGTCTTTCGCATCGCCTTTGCCAGCTTTGCGGCGTACGTGCTGGGCCAGTTGCTGGACATCCAGGTGTTCGACCGCATCCGCCGACGCAGCCGCGCGTGGTGGCTGGCGCCGGCCGTGGCCGCCATCGTCGGCCAGGCTCTGGACACGGTGGCGTTCTTCGCCATCGCCTTCTGGCGCAGCCCGGACGCCTTCATGGCCGCGCACTGGGTGGAGATCGCGTGGGTGGACTACGCCATCAAGCTGGCGGTGAGCCTGCTGTTCTTCGTGCCCGCCTATGGCCTGGCGCTTGCGGCCATCGTGCGGGCCCTGCCGGCGCCGCCCCGTGCCGCCGGCACCGCTGCGTCGTGAAGCACCCGCCGCACGAGGGCGACAGACGCGAAAAACCCGGCATCGGGCCGGGTTTTGCTATTGATCTGATAGCTGCCAGCGCTTGCTAGATAAGCGCTGGAGGCCGATTTGACCCTCAATTGCGGCCGGTGTTCTCGCCTTCGAGCTGCGCCAGCGCGGCGTTGCCCCCCAAAGACAACAGGCCGGCCCGCGCATACACGCCCAGCTTGTCGCGCGTGTCCGAGATGTCCAGGTTGCGCATGGTGAGCTGGCCGATGCGGTCCAGCGGCGAAAACGGCGCGTCCTCCACCTTTTCCATCGACAGCCGCTCGGGCGCGTAGGTCAGGTTGGGGCTGTCGGTGTTCAAAATGGAGTAGTCGTTGCCGCGGCGCAGCTCCAGCGTCACCGTGCCGGTGACGGCGCGCGCCACCCAGCGCTGGGCGGTCTCGCGCAGCATGATGGCCTGGGGGTCGAACCAGC
>DAMCAL010000209.1:0-3945 GCA_032059585.1 Burkholderiaceae bacterium | reverse complement strand
TTCCTGAACATCAACCAGAACAAGATCATCAAGATCTTCTCGGTGGCCAGCGTGGCGCTGCTGCCGCCCACGCTGATCGCCAGCGTCTACGGCATGAACTTCCGCGTCATGCCCGAGCTGGAGTGGAAATACGGCTACGTCTACGTGATCGTGCTGATGGTGGCCAGCGCCCTGGGGCCGATGCTGTACTTCCGCAAGCGCGGCTGGCTGAAGTAGAGGACATCCCCCTGTGCCGCTGCGCGGCTTCCCCCCTTCTCTGGCGCGCGCCTTCAGCGCGCTGGGAAGGGGGACGACGCCACTGGGCCGGCAAAGCCGGACCCACGGCGTCCGCTGGCCTGGCGCGCTCTGTTTAAGCCCGCTATCTTATTGGGGTCAGATCCCCATTGAATCCAGTGGCACTATCGCAGACGCAGCTGAAATAAAAACGCCCCGCGCAAAAGCGGGGCGCCTTTAGGAGTGCCAGATTCCGCTTTGCGCTATCGAAACGATAGCTGCCTGCGCTTGATCGGCGTGCGCTGACGGTCGATTTGGCTTGAAATCCCGGCGCATGCCGGATACGCCAGGGATTCTGGGCGCTGCTTGCACAGCGCGCGCTGGCTCAGAACGGGATGTCGTCGTCCATGTCGCCGAAGCCCGAAGCCGGCCGCGATGCCGGGGCGGGCGCGGGGCGAGGGGCCGGTGCAGCCGCGCGCGGCGGCGGCGCCGCACGGCGCGGTGCGGGCGGCGCGTCATAGCCGTCGTCCCCCCCACCTGCACCGCCGTCGTCGTAGCCACTACCACCGCCGCCGCCACCACCACCGCCGCCCATGCCCTGGCGGCCACCCAGCATCTGCATGCTGTCGGCGCGGATTTCGGTGGTGTAGCGCTCCTGGCCGCTCTGGTCGGTCCACTTGCGCGTGCGCAGGGAGCCTTCCACGTAGACCTGCGAGCCCTTTTTCAGGTACTGGCCCACGATCTCGGCCAGCCGGCCGTTGAAGACCACGCTGTGCCACTCGGTGGCTTCCTTGTTCTCGCCGGTGTTCTTGTCGCGCCAGCGGTCGGTGGTGGCGATGCGCACGTTGGCCACCTGGTCGCCACTGGGGAAGGTGCGCATCTCCGGGTCGCGGCCCAGGTTGCCTACAACGATGACTTTGTTGACGGATGCCATGGAATGGGTTTCCTGTTGGTTTGAGATCAGCCCGAATGACAAAGGAAAGATCCGGGCCAGATAGCGATGGCGTCGCGCTCGACGGACCATCGGTGCGCAGCATAACGGCGTTGGCACGCCTTGGCACGTGCTGGCGCGTGTTGACGCACCCCATGCGCGCGCGCACGGGTAAAACATGGGGGCAACGGCCCGGTTTGCAAGCCGCCCGGGCGGCCCTTTCCCGCGCAGGCCCTGCCGGTCAGTGCCCCGCGCCGCCGCGCCCGACGGGCCGCAGCGGCCAGGTGATGGCCAGCCACAGCGCCGTCAACACGGCGGTGGCGGCGAACAGGCCCGGCGCGCCGGCCCACTTGGCCAGTGCCCCGCCCAGCGCGCCGCCGGCGAACAGGCCCAGCGACTGCAGCGTGTTGTACGCGCCCAGGGCCGCGCCGCGCAGCCGGGCCGGCGCCATGCGCGAGACCAGGCTGGGCTGTGTCGCCTCCAGCGCGTTGAAGCCGCAAAAGAACAGGAACAGCAAAAAGCCCAGCACTGCCAGCGACGGCGCCACGCCGCCGGCCGACAGCAGCGCCAGCGCCGCCTGCACCGCCAGCACCAGGGCGATCGACACCAGCAGCGCCGCACGCAGCCGGCCACGCCGCTCCATGGCGAACAACCCACCCATGGCGACGAACGACAGCAGCACCGCCGGCAGGTAGACCTGCCAGTGCGCGGCTTTCGCCAGGCCTGCCTGCACCAGCAGCGCCGGCACCGCCACCCACATCGCCATCTGCACCGTGTGCAGCGCGAAGACGCCGGCGTTCAGGCGCAGCAGGTCCGGGTGGCGCCACACCTGCGCCAAGCCGGCGCGCGGGGCGTCCTGGTGCTGCGCGGGCTCGGGCGGCACCACCCACAGCACCACGGCGATGCCCGCCAGCGCCAGCGCGCAGGTCAGCCCGAACAGCCCGGCCAGCCCCACGCGGGCGGCCAGCGGCGGTGCGGCCACCAGGGCGATGGCGAACATCAGCCCGATGCTGGCGCCCACCAGGGCCATGGCCTTGGTGCGCACTTCGTCGCGCGTCTGGTCGGCCAGCAGCGCGGTGACGGCCGCCGAGACGGCGCCCGCGCCCTGCAGCGCCCGCCCGACCAGCAGCCCGGTGATCGAATCGGCCAGCGCGGCGACCAGGCTGCCGGCGGCGAACACCAGCAGCCCGCCGACGATGACGCGCTTGCGCCCGAGGCGGTCGGAGGCCAGGCCCAGCGGCAGCTGCAGCACCGCCTGCGTGAGCCCGTAGATGCCCATGGCCAACCCCACCAACGCCGGGTCGTCGCCGCCCGGGTATTTGCGCGCCTCCAGCGCGAACACCGGCAGCACCAGGAACAGCCCCAGCATGCGCAGCGCGAAGATCAGCGCCAGGCTGACGCTGGCGCGGCGCTCCAGGGACGTCATGGTCGTGGCGGCGGCGGGGCTGGGTTCGGGGCGTTGGGGCACTGGCGTTCGGGTGGGCAGGAAGGACCTGCGGATTTTGCGGCACACGGCGGCGCGGCCTGCAACCGCGCGCCCATTTCAAGCCAAATCAGGCTCCAGCGCTTACGGGAAAAGCGCTGATAGCTATGATTTTGATAGTCTACAAGCCCAACATCAACTGCAGGTTCTGCACCGCGGCGCCGCTGGCGCCCTTGCCCAGGTTGTCCAGGCGCGCCACCAGCACGGCGTGGCGGTGCCCTTCGTTGGGGAACACGCGCAGCTCCAGCTGGTTGGTGTCGTTGAGCGCCGTGGGCTCGAGCTTGCCGTCCTCGGTGGGCGGCAGCACCTTGACCCACTGCTCGGGCGTGTTGCTTTTCGCGTAGTGCGCGGCCAGCGCGTCGTGCAGGTCGGCGGCCGTGGGCTTGCCCGGCAGCAGGTCCAGGTGCAGCGGCAGCTGCACCAGCATGCCCTGGCGGAAATTGCCCACCGATGGCACGAAGATCGGCCGACGCTGCATGCCGGTGTATTGCAGGATCTCGGGCAGGTGCTTGTGCGACAGGCCCAGCGCGTACAACTCGAAGGGCGCGGCGCTGCCCGCTTCGTACGCCTCGATCATGGCGCGGCCGCCGCCGGAGTAGCCGCTTACCGACGGCAGCGCCACCGGGTGGTCCGGCGGCAGCAATCCGGCGTCGACCAGCGGGCGCAAGAGCGCGATGGCGCCCGTGGCATAGCAGCCGGGGTTGGACACGCGCGAGGCGCTGCGCACCGCCTCAAGCTGGCCTGGGCACAACTCGGCAAAGCCGAACACCCAGCCCGGCGCCGTGCGGTGGGCCGTGGAGGCGTCGATGACCTTGATGGTGCGGCCCGTCTCGGCGCTCACCGCCTCGACCAGGGCCGCACTCTCGCGCGCAGCGTCGTCGTGCAGGCACAGGACGACCATGTCCACGCCCGCGACGAGGTCCCGCTTGGCGCCGGCATCCTTGCGCAACTCGGGGGCGATGCTGACCAGCTCCACCTGCGGCATGGTTTGCAGGCGCTCGCGGATCTGCAGGCCGGTGGTGCCGGCCTCGCCATCGATGAAAACCTTGGCGGTACGGGTCATGGGCAGGATTCCTTCTTTGCGTGCGGCACGGCCCTGGCGCCCGGCGTGGGCAAGCCAGGGCCGCCGTGATGGTGCGATGCAGCATGATACAGTTGCCGGCTGCCTGTCCCGAGCCTGCGGTTCGACCGCCCCTGGTTGTGGTCTTCTCATGCCGCGTGTCGCGCACGGGTTCTGGTGCATTGCACGCCCCAACCCCCTCCTCCTGAGAGAGACCTCACTCATGAAGATTCACGAATACCAAGGCAAGGAAATCTT
>DAMCAL010000208.1:0-4021 GCA_032059585.1 Burkholderiaceae bacterium | reverse complement strand
CGGCGGCCACGTTGCACAGCTGGCGCGCCATCTCCATGTCGGTGGCGTTCTTCGGGAAGCTCACCGCCACGTAGTCGGCCTGAAAGCCCATCGCGGTGCGGATGTCCTCCATGTCCTTGGCGGTGAGCGCCGGCGCCGTCAGGCCGCCGCCCTGCTTGTTGATGCCCTTGTTGTTGGACAGCTCGCCGCCCACGCGCACGGTGGTGCAGACCTGCTCGCCGCGCACCGCATCCACGGTGAGCTCGATCAGCCCGTCGTTGAGCAGCAGCACGTCGCCGGGCTTCACGTCGCGCGGCAGCTCCTTGTAGTCCAGACCCACGCCGGAGCCGTCGCCCGGCTCGCTGCGCTCGGCGTCCAGCACGAAGGATTGGCCGGGCTGCAGCATCACGCGGCCCTCGGCGAACCGGCCCACGCGGATCTTCGGGCCTTGCAGGTCGGCCATGATGGCCACCTCGCGCCCCGCGCGCTGCGCCGCCTCACGCACCATGGCTGCGCGCTGCACGTGGTCCTCGGCCTTGCCGTGGCTGAAGTTCAGCCGCACCACGTTCACGCCCGCGGCGATCATGCGCTCGAGCAGTTGCGGGTCGCTGGACGCGGGGCCGAGGGTGGCGACGATCTTGGTGGCGCGGCGCAGACGCATGAAACGGTCTCCTGGAAAGCAATATGTAATTGAGTTTCCATTCTTGCATGGAAGCAGTTACATGGCGGGTACAGGCCCGCGCGCTGTGCCGTCGGGCTGCGCGTCTGTTTTTCAGTCCCGCATCAGCGCTTCGATCTCGTCCGGCTCCACCGGCACGCCGCGGCTGATCAGTTCGCAGCCGCCGTCGGTGACGATGGCGTCGTCCTCGATGCGGATGCCCAGGTGGTGGAATTCCTCGGGCACGCCGGGCGCCGGGCGCACGTACAGGCCCGGCTCGATGGTCAGCACCATGCCGGCCCGCAGGATGCGGCTGGGCCGGTTGGTGATGGTCTCGCCCGACAGCGGGTCGCGCCGGTGGCTGGTCTGGCCCGCCTCGGCCGGTTCGACGTAGCTGCCGCAGTCGTGCACGTCCATGCCCAGCCAGTGGCCGGTGCGGTGCATGTAGAACTGGAAGTAGGCGCGCTTGTCGACCACGTCCTGCGCGTTGCCGACCCTGTTGCCGTCCAGCAGCCCCAGGTCCAGCAGCCCCTGCGCCAGCACCGCCACGGTGGCGTCGTGCGGGTCGTTGAACCGATGGCCCGCGCGGGTGGCGGCAATCGCGGCCTTCTGGCTGTCCAGCACCAGCTCGTACAGCGCGCGCTGCGGGCCGGTGAACTGGCCGTTGGCCGGGAAGGTGCGGGTGATGTCGCTGGCGTAGCCATCGAGTTCGCAGCCCGCGTCGATCAGCACCAGCTCGCCCGCGCGCACGGGGGCGGCATCGGCGCGGTAGTGCAGCACGCAGGCGTTGGCGCCGGCGGCGACGATGGAGTTGTAGGCCGGGGCCTGCGCGCCCTCCTCGCGGAAGGCGGCCAGCAGTTCGGCATCCAGGTGGTACTCGCGCACGTCCTGGCCGGCGCGCAGCATGCGGCTGCTCCTTTGCATCGCGCGGATGTGGGCGCGGGCGCTGATCTGCGCGGCGCGGCGCATGGTGTCCTGCTCGTGCGCGTCCTTGATGAGGCGCATTTCGTCGAGCAGCAGGCACACGTCGGCCTGCTCGCTCGGGCACTGCACGCCGTAGCGCGCACGGGCCCGCACGGCGCCCAGCCATCCCTCGACACGCGCCGCCAGGCCCTCGTGCGTGGCGAACGGAAACCACACGCGCCGGCGGTTTTCCAGCAGGCGGGGCAGCTCCGACTCCAGTTGCGTGGACGACAGCGCCGCCTGGACGCCCAGGGTGGCAACCGCCGCTTCCGGGCCCAGGCGGTAGCCGTCCCAGATCTCGCGCTCCAGGTCCTTGGGCAGGCAAAAGAGCAGGCTGTGCCCCTCGGCGTCCAGCACCAGGCACGCGCCCGGCTCGGCGAAGCCCGTCAGGTAGTAAAAGTAGCTGTCGTGCCGGTACAGGTAGTCGCTGTCGCGGTTGCGCGCTCGCTCCGGTGCGGTGGGCACGATGGCGATGCCGCCAGCGCCGAGCTGGGCGGCCAGGCGCGCGCGGCGCTCTGCGTAGAGGGAGGTCATGGCGGCAATCGTAGCGCGCCCGCCAAGCCCGCTACCGCGCCGAGGCCAGCAGGCTCAGGCCCGCGGCCAGCAGCAGCGCGCAGACCATCCAGCGCACCAGCGCGGGCGGCAGCGGCGGTGGGTGGCGCGCCTGCCACCACGTCACGCCGGTGACGACCGGCAGCGCCAGCGCCGCCGCTGACACGGCGTGCCAGGGCAGGGCGCCGGCCACGCCCACCGCCGCCAGCCGCACCAGCGCCAGCACCACGAACAGCACCACCAGGCACTGGCGCACGAGCGAGGGCGGCAGCGGCTGGCGGTACAGGTGGTACACGATGGGCGGGCCGGCCGTGGAAAACAACCCGCCAAGCACCCCCGAGACCAGCCCGACGCCCCACAGCACGCGCGGGTGCGACGGCGCGGCGCGCGGCTGCGAGCGCGCCAGCAGCAGCACCGCGCAGGCGACGATGGAGATTCCCAGCACCACCTGCAGACCATGCAGGGTGTTGCCGCTGAGCCAGGCCAGCAGGGCCAGGCCGATGGCCACGCCGGCGACACCGCTGGCGAGCATGGGCCGCAGCAGATCCCAGCGCGGCTCGAACGGGTGGTTGCGCAGGTAAATGAAGCCGTTGACCGCCGACAGGATGCTGGCGATGTTGGCCGCGTCGGCAATCGGCATCAGCGCCAGGGCGCCGGCTGCGCCCACGAAGATGAGCGCGAAGGCGAAACCCGTCAGGTTCTGGCAGAACGAGGCCACCGCCGCCAGCAGCGCCATCTGCGCGTAGGTGGCTACATCCATGGGAGTGGCACGGTCGAACGGAGCGCGGAGCCTCGATGTTTCACCGGTTGAGCGCGGCGAGCCGCTCGGGCGTGCCCACGTCGGTCCATGCGCCCGCGTGGACCTCGCCCGTCACGCGGCCTGCATCCATGGCGCGGCGCAAGAGCGGCGCCAGCGGCGCCGCCACCCCCTGCGGGTTGCCCGTGGGGATGTCGCACCAAGGCGGGGCGAACAGCGCGGCGCGCAGCAGGGCGATGGTGGAGTAGGTCAGGCGCGGCGCGGCGCTGCCCTCGGGCAGGTTCAGCACGCGGCCGTCGCCGGCCAGGCCGAAGTCGCCGCGCGGGTGGTGCGGCGGGTTGGGCACCAGCCACAGGTGGGCCAGCGCATCGCTGGCGGCAAAGCGCCGCACGGCGGCGGCGTCGAACGTGAAGTCCGGCGCATACACGTCGCCCGCCGCGAGCCAGAACATGGGCGCGTCCAGCAACGGCAGCGCGCGCGCAACGCCGCCGGCGGTCTCCAGCGCACGGCCGAAGTCGCGGCCCTCGTGCGAGTATGAAATTGATAGCTGCCCGCGCTTGCCCGGTGCGGTCTGGAGGCTTAAAACGCTTGAAAAGCGCTGGCTGATCTGCTCGCCCAGCCAGGCCGTGTTGACAACCGCGTGCTGCACGCCCGCCGCCGCCAGGGCGTGCAGGTGCCACTCCAGCAGCGGCCGGCCGCGCACCGCCAGCAGCGGCTTCGGGGTGGTGTCCGTCAGCGGGCGCATGCGCTCGCCGCGGCCGGCGGCCAGCAGCAGGGCGGGGATCGGGGGCGTCGTCGGCATGGGCGGGCAGTGTAGGCGCGGGTTCGATAATGCCCGCTCACCCGCTGTCCCACGATGAACACGCCCGCCGCCTCCACCGCTGCTGCGCGCCAGCGGCAGTGGCGCGCGCTCGCCCTGCTGTGCGGCCTGGGGCTGGGGCTGGCGCCCATCGCCCCCGAAGTCTGCGCCTCCCTGCGCGCGCTGGTGGGCGCCGACGCGGCGGCGCTGTTCTGGCTCGACGCGCAGGGCCGGCCCGAGGGCTTCTTCCACGAGGACTCGCCGGCCGAGGTGCAGGACCTGTTCCTGAACGAATTCGAGCGCCTGTTCGCCG
>DAMCAL010000207.1:0-4047 GCA_032059585.1 Burkholderiaceae bacterium | reverse complement strand
GGCTGCCCGAGTACGTGCAGCGCGCCAACGCCGGCGGCATCGAGCGGGTGCTGGTGTGACCGCGCCGGCCCCGACCGACCTGCCGGCTTGCCCGCTGTGCGACAGCGAGGGCGGCACGCGCCTGTGGCGCGGCGCGCGGCTGCGGGTGGTGCACGTCGAGGAACCGGCGTTTCCCGTGTTCTTTCGCGTGCTGTGGAACGCCCACGTGGCGGAATTCTCGGACCTGGACGAGGACGACCGCGCGCACTGCATGCAGGCGGTGGCGCTGGTCGAGCAGGTGCTGCGCGAGCACGCCCAGCCGACCAAGGTCAACCTGGCCAGCCTGGGCAACGTGGTGCCGCACCTGCACTGGCACATCGTCGCGCGCTACGCGTGGGACAGCCACTACCCCGCGCCGATCTGGGCCGCGCCGCAGCGCGCGCGCGCCCTGGAGCAGGAGGCGCAGCTGGCGCAGTGCCTGCCGGCGCTGCACGCGGCGCTGCGCGCGCGGCTCGAAGCCTGGGGCGGCGCGACGCAGCCTGCACCGGCGCCCCGCGGCACGCTCTCGTTTTAATAGCTGCTCGCGCTTGCTGGATAAGCGCTGCAGCCCTTTTTGGCTTGAAATTTCGCACGAGGTGATTCCATGGCGCAGGCTTCTTCCGACACTCCGATCACCCCGCAGGCCATCACCGTGCACGAGCGCTCGCGCACGCTGGAGGTGGCGTTCAGCGACGGCGCGGTGTTCCGCATTCCCTTCGAGCTGCTGCGCGTGTACTCGCCTTCGGCCGAAGTGCAGGGACACGGCCGCGGCCAGGAGGTGCTGCAGACGGGCAAGCGCGAGGTGGCGCTGGTCGGCCTGGAAACCGTCGGCCACTACGCCGTGCGCCCGACGTTCTCCGACGGGCACGACAGCGGCCTGTTCACCTGGGATTACCTGTACGAGCTCGGCCGCGACCAGGACCGCCTGTGGCGCGAGTACGCACAGCGCCTGGCCGAGGCCGGCGTGGACCGCGACGCGCCCATGCCCACCCGCGGCGCGCGCGCTGGCGGCCACGGCTGCGGCGGCCACTGAGCCGCGCGCAGGCCTTTGTTTTTGACGCAATAGCGACACAAGCCCCACGCGGGTGCGGGGTTGCCCCTGTACGCGCGCGCAACCCCTGACCTAGCATCACGCCATGAGCACCACGCACTTCGGATTCCAGTCGGTCGACGAACAGGACAAGGCGCGCCGCGTGCGCGGCGTGTTCGACTCCGTCGCGCCCAGGTACGACCTGATGAACGACCTGATGTCTGGCGGGCTGCACCGCGCCTGGAAGGCCTATGCCGTCATGGTGGCCAACCTGCGCGAGGGCGACCAGGTGCTGGACATCGCCGGCGGCACGGGCGACCTGGCGCGGGCCTTTGCCAAGAAGGTCGGCGCCAGCGGCCGCGTCGTGCACACCGACATCAACGAAGCCATGCTGCGCGCCGGACGCGACCGGCTGATCGACGAGGGGACGGTGCTGCCCACCGCCGTGTGCGATGCCGAACGGCTGCCGTTTCCCGACAACCAGTTCGACCTGGTGAGCGTGGCCTTCGGGCTGCGCAACATGACGCACAAGGACCTGGCCCTCGCCGAGATGTGCCGCGTGCTCAAGCCCCGCGGGCGCCTGCTGGTGCTGGAGTTTTCCAAGGTCGCCAAGCCTTTGAGCCGCGCCTACGACTGGTATTCGTTCAAGGTGCTGCCGCGGCTGGGGCAGATGGTGGCGGGCGACGCCGAGAGCTACCGCTACCTGGCCGAGTCGATCCGCATGCACCCGGGCCAGCAGGAGCTCAAAACCCTCATGCAGCAAACTGGCTTTGGCCATGTGGACTATCACAACATGACGGGCGGCGTGGTGGCCCTGCATGTTGGAATCAAGTGTTGAACAACCCGATCAAGACATCAAGGCGCGCACATGCGCACGCTCACCGCTCAACCGATCCCTGGGAGATGACATGAACAGCAAATTGTGGTCCGTGGCACTGGTGGCCATGCTGGCGCTGGTCCACCTGGACGCCGACGCCCGCCGCATGGGTGGCGGCAAGTCGTTCGGGCGCCAGTCGTCGAACGTGACGCAGCGCGAGGCGACGCCGCCGCGCGCACCGGGCGCACCGGCGCAAAACGCCGCGCCCAACAACGCCGCGCAGGCGGCGCCCGGCGCCGCCGCCGGGGCGGGCGCAGCGGCAGCGGCGACCAAGCGCCCCTGGGGCGCCATGTTGGGCGGCCTGGCCGCGGGCCTGGGTCTGGCCTGGCTGGCCAACTCGCTCGGCCTGGGCGCGGGCTTTGCCCAGTTCCTGATGTTCGCGCTGCTGGCGCTGGTGGCGCTGGCGGTGGTGCGCATGGTCATGCGCTCGCGCCGCCCGGCCGCGGCGGCCGCCTCGCCGTTTGCCTTCCAGGGCGCGGGTGGCGCCACGGCGCCTGCCGATGTGCAGGTGCCACGCCAGTACAACCCCGAGAAGATCGGCAACGACGCCTCGGCGCGGCCGTGGGAGCGTGCCGGAACGGCCTTCCAGGCCCAGCCGGCCGCTGCGGGCGGTGGCTCCATCATCGGCTCGGCCCTGGCCGGCTCGCAGAACTGGGGCGTTCCTGAAGGTTTCGACACCGAGGGCTTCCTGTCCGCGGCCAAACGCAACTTCACCACGCTGCAGGCCGCCTGGGACCGCTCGGACATCGCCACGCTGCGCTCGATGATGACCGACGCCATGGTGCAGGAGATCCGCACCCAGCTGGCCGAGCGCGAGCAGCACCGGGGCGCGGGCGCGCCCAACCACACCGACGTGGTCATGCTCGAGGCGCAACTGCTGGGCATCGAGGACCTGGGCGATGGCTACATGGCCAGCGTCGAGTTCTCCGGAATGATCCGCGAGGAACTCTCGGCCGGGCCGAGCCCGTTCCGCGAAGTGTGGAACATGACCAAGCCCAAGGCCGGCAACAGCGGCTGGCTGGTGGCGGGCGTGCAGGCGCTGCAGTAACCTGGCCGCGCGGCGCTGCTGGGCAAAAACCCGACAGCGCCAGCGCCACTTCGGGGAATAATCGGGGACTATGCCAAAGCAGTCCCCTTTTTCGTTTCTGGACGGTCTGATGGAACGCGTCGTGTCCGGCCCGCAGCCACCGCAGTGGCTGGTGCACGAGGTGCAGCACTGTGCCGTGCTGTTCCTGAACCACGTGCTGATGCAGGAACGCGAGGCGATGGACCGCCTGGCACGGCAGAGCGGACGCACCGCGCAGGTGCAGTGGCGCAGCTACTTCCTGACGCTCGCCATCACCCCGGCGGGCCTGCTCGACCTGGCGCCCGAGGGCGCGGTGCCCGACCTGCGCCTGGAGGTGTCGGAGAGCTCGCCGCTGGGCCTGGCGCGCAGCGCGCTCGCAGGCGAGCGCCCCACCATCCGCATCGAGGGCGACGTGCAGTTCGCCGCCGACATCAACTGGGTCGTCGACAACGTGCGCTGGGACCTCGAAGAGGACCTGTCGCGCGTGGTGGGCGATGCGCCCGCACGTGCCGTGGCGGCAGTGGCCGGACGGGCGGCCGCAGCGCTGCGCCGTTTCGTGGGTGCGCGGGGCGCTGACGCGGCATCGGCCGATCGCTCGCCACCATGAGACGCTTCGCGCGGGGGTTCACCATCCTGCGGGTGGTGCTGCGCCACGGCCTGGACGAGGTCGTGCTGTCGAATTTCCGCCATCCCTGGCTGCTCACCTTCACACGCATCATCACCTTCGGCCGGCGCCTGGACGCCCCGCGGGGCGTGCGCCTGCGGCTGGCGCTGGAGAGCCTGGGCCCCATCTTCGTCAAGTTCGGCCAGGTGCTGTCCACGCGCCGCGACCTGATGCCGCCCGACATCGCCGACGAGCTGGCGCTGCTGCAGGACCGGGTGCCGCCGTTCGATCCGGCCATTTCGGTGGCGACCATCGAGCGGGCCTTTCGCCGCCCGATCGACGAGGTGTTCGTCTCGTTCGAGCGCACGCCGGTGGCCAGCGCCTCCATCGCCCAGGTGCACTTTGCCGTGGTGCGCGACCGGGAAGGCCGCCTGCGTGACGTGGCCGTGAAG
>DAMCAL010000206.1:0-4179 GCA_032059585.1 Burkholderiaceae bacterium | reverse complement strand
CATCACCGCCACCACGGCGGCCGCGCTGCGCCAGGGGTGGTGGCGCAGTTCCTGCAATGAGAAAGTGCGCAGCAGGGCAAGCATGGCGGCGGAATGGGGTGGGTTGGGGCGCGACGGGGGAGTGCGTGGGGTCAGCCGCGCATCAGGCGGCGGGCGGTGGCGGCGCCGGGGCCGGGCGCGGCGCCCGGATGCCGCCGGCCGTCAGGTGCAGCACCCGGTCGGCGCGGGCCGCGGCGGCCTCGGAGTGCGTGACCAGCACCAGCGCCGCGCCGTGCCCGCGCGTCTGCGCGAGCAGCACGTTCATCACGCGCGCGGCGGTGCCGGGGTCGAGGTTGCCGGTGGGCTCGTCGGCCAGCAGCAGGGGCGGGCGGTGCACCAGCGCGCGGGCGATCGCCACGCGCTGCAGCTGCCCGCCGCTGAGCTGCTGCGGCAGGCGCTCGGCGAGGCCGTCCAGTCCGACGGCGTCCAGCATGCGCGCGACGTGCGCCGGGTCATCGCGGCCCAGCAGCATCAGCGGCAGGGCCACGTTCTGCGCGACGGTGAGGTGCGGCAGCACGTGGAACGCCTGGAACACGAAGCCCACGTGCGCCCGGCGCCACAGCGCGCGCCGGGTGTCGCCCAGCGGCCCCAGGTCCACCGCGCCGTGGGTGATGCGGCCGGCGTCCCAGTGGTCCAGCCCGGCCAGGCAGTTGAGCAGCGTGGACTTGCCCACGCCCGAGTCGCCGACGATGGCCACGAACTCGCCGCGCTGCACCTGCAGATCGACGTTCTCGAACACGGCCTGCGCGCCGTAGCGCCGGGCCAGGCCGCGCAGCTCCAGCAGGGGTGCCGTGCTCATGCGGCCATATCCGATTGGACGTGCGCGCAGACGGCGCGCACCAGCTCCTGGGTGGCGCCGGGTGCGTCGCAGGCGATGGTGCGGCGCTGCGGCATGCCGCGCAGCCAGGTGATCTGGCGTTTGGCCAGCTGGCGCGTGGCGGCGATGCCGCGCTCGGGCAGGCTGGCCATGGGGTGCAGGCCGTCCAGCGATTCCCAGGCCTGGCGGTAGCCCACGCAGCGCATGCTGGGCAGGTCGGGGTGCAGGTCGCCGCGTGCGCGCAGGCGCATGACCTCGTCCAGAAAGCCCGCGGCCAGCATGGCGTGAAAGCGCCGGGCGATGCGGTCGTGCAGCCAGGCGCGGTCTTGCGGTTCCAAGGAAAAAAGGGCTCCAGCGCCCATGGGGCTTGCGCTGGCAGCTCCTGTTTTTGTCGTATGAAAGCTCGACAGCGGCCGGCCGGAGACGTGCCATACCTCCAGCGCGCGCTGGATGCGCTGGCTGTCGCCGGGCGCCAGCCGTGCGGCGGTCTGCGGGTCCACCTGGGCCAGGCGAGCGTGCAGGGCGGGCCAGCCCTCGGCGGCGCCCTGGGCGTCCAGCCGCGCGCGCACGTCGGGATCGGCGGCGGGCATGTCGTCGATGCCGTCCATCAGCGCCTTGAAGTACAGCATGGTGCCGCCCACCAGCAGCGGCAGGGCGCCGCGGGCCTGGATCTCGCCGATGAGCCGCGTGGCGTCCTGCACGAACTCGGCGGCGCTGTAGGCCTCGCGCGGGTCGCGGATGTCGATCAGGTGGTGCGGTACGGCGGCGCGCTCGGCAGGCAGGGGCTTGGCGGTGCCGATGTCCATGCCGCGGTACACCAGGGCCGAGTCCATGCTGATGATCTCCACCGGCAGGCGCGGCGCCAGCGCGGCGGCGATGGCCAGCGCGCCGGCGGTCTTGCCGCTGGCGGTGGGCCCGACCAGCGCCAGCACCGGCAGGGCGTCGACCTCAGGCGCCATCGTGCGGCTCCCCGTGGCGCTGCACCAGCGTCCATGCCACCATGGCGACCAGGGTGGACCACAGGGCCAGCCCTCCCGCCAGCGGCCAGACCGTGCCGTTGAGCGCGCGGCCCAGCCACAGGCCGATGGCGAACGCCGCCAGCATCATCATGAAACCGTTGAGCGCCGAGGCCACGCCGGCCGTCTGCGGGAATGGCCCCACCGCGCCGGTTTGACCGCAGGGCTGGTGGATGCCGTGGCCCAGCATGAACAGGTAGAACGGCGGCAGCAGCGCGCCGGCGGTATGCCAGCCCGCTAGCGCCGCGGCCAGCATCAGCCACCCGCCGGCCAGGCTCAGCACGGCGCCCAGCGCCACCGTGCGCCGCAGGCTGAAAACCGCCAGCAGGCGGCGGCACAGCAGCGTGCCGACCAGGTACGCACCGGCCGACGACAGCAGCATCAGCCCGTAGTGCGTGCGCTGCACGCCCAGCACTTCGATATAGACGAACGACGACGCTGCCAGGAAGGTGAACAGCCCGCCATAGCTGGCGGTGGTGAGCAGCGAAAACGCCCAGAAGGTGGGCGAGCGCAGCACCAGCGCCCAGTTGCGCGCGAACGCCGCCGGGCGCAGGGCGTGTGGGTCGGGGCGCTGCAGCGTCTCGGGCATGCGCAGGGCGACCACGGCGAGCGTGAGCGCGCCGTACACCGTGAGCGCCAACAGCGCCGCGCGCCAGCCCAGCGTGTCGGTCAGCGCCCCGCCGATGGGCGCGCACAGGCAGGCGATGGCGCCCAGGCCGGTGAGGGCGCGCGACATGACGCGGGCGCCTGCGAGCGGGGTGTACAGGTCGCGCAGGATGGCGCGCGCGCACATCACCGCCGCGCCCATGGCCGCGCCCTGCAGCGTGCGCCACAGCACCAGCAGCTCCATGCTGGCGGCCAGCGCGCTGCCGACCGAGGCGGCGGTGTACAGCGCCAGCCCGGCCAGCAGCACCGGACGGCGCCCGAACCGGTCCGACAGCGGGCCCCACACGAGTTGCGAGCAGCCGAACGCCAGCAGCAGCGCCGACAGCGTGAGCTGCGCCGAGGCCACCGGCGCGCCCAGGCTGCGCGTGAGCGCGGGCAGCGCAGGCAGGTACAGGTCGGTGGTGACGGGCTGGATGGACAGCAGCAGCGCCAGCACCACGATGGCCAGGCCCGGTGGCGGGGGCGCCTGCGCCCGGCCCAGACCTGCCGGGATGGGGGCGTGCGCCGCGGCAGGCAAGGGCAGCGGCCCGGCGGTCACAGCGCCGCGCGCAGCCGTTCGGCGTACTCGGCCAGCACCTGTGCGCCCGGCTCAGGGCGCGGCCAGGTGAAGGTGACGCCGTCACCTTCGTGGCGCGGCACGACGTGCAGGTGGAAATGGTTCACCGTCTGCCCGCCCACCGCGCCGTTGGCCTGCAGCAGGGTGAGCCCGGCCGGGTCGAAAACCGCCTGTGCGGCCAGGGCCACGCGGCGCGCGGTCTGCAGCGTGGCGCCGGCTTCCTCGGGCGTCACGTCCAGCAGGGTGGCGGCGTGCCGCTTGGTCGCCACCAGCATGTGACCGGGGGTGACCTGGCCGAGGTCCATGAAGGCGATGGTCAGCGCGTCCTCGTACACGATGGCGGCCGGAATCTCGCGCGCCACCAGGCGGCAGAAAATGCACTGGCCGGGCGGAGAGGTGTCGACGAACATGGGCATGGCGGTCTCCTGTGCTACTGAATTGATAGCTTATAGCGCTTATCTGGCAAGCGTGAGAGGCCAATTGGACCATAAAAAAGGCACGCGCCCGGCGCGTGCCTGTGCTGCCTGGGGGCGCGCTCAGAAGCGGTGGCGGATGCCCACCCCGAAGCTGTTGCCCGAGCTCTGGTGGGTGATCTTGTCGTTCATCAGCATCGCATACACGTCGGTGCGCTTGGACAGGTTGTAGTCGTAGCCCACGGTCAGCGTCTTGCGGTCCAGGTCGCTGGCGGTGAGTTCGGTCTTGGCCCACGAGGCCAGCACCTTGCCCGCGCCCACCGGGGCGGACACGCCGACCTGCAGCGTCTTGGCCTTGCCCGGCAGGTTGTCGGCTTGCGCCTGGCCGTAGCTCAGGTAGGGCTTGACGAACGTGAAGTCGTAGGCGGCGGCCAGCATCCAGTCCTTCTTGGTCGTTCCCAGGTACGCGCCCTGGCCCGGGTTGGAGATCTGGTCGCGCTCGTAGTAGCCGGTGACCAGCAGCGGCCCGCCGAAATAGAAGAAGTTGGCACCGATGTTCTTCTTGCCGTTGTCACCCGGCTGCTCGCCGAACTGGTACTGGATGTTGGCCTTGAAGCCGCCGATGTCGGGCGTGGAGTAGGCGATCTGGTTGCTCCAGCCGGTGTCGGACGG
>DAMCAL010000205.1:0-4187 GCA_032059585.1 Burkholderiaceae bacterium | reverse complement strand
TGCAGCGCCTGGAGCAGCTCGAGCGCAGCGTGCAGCGCTTCGGCGAGGGCGACCTGTCGGTGCGCGTGGTCGAGCAGGGGCACGACGAGGTGGCGCAGCTGGCGCGGCAGTTCAACGCCGCCGCGGCGCGCATCCAGACCCTGGTGCAGTCGCACAAGTCGCTGCTGGCCAACGCCTCGCACGAGCTGCGCTCGCCGCTGACGCGCATCCGCATGGGGCTGGAGCTGATGCAGGGCCCGGGCCCCGCGCCGCTGCCGGCGGCGCGCGCCGAGATCGAGCGCAACATCGCCGAGCTGGACCAGCTGGTCGACGAGATCCTGCTGGCCAGCCGACTGGACGCCGACGCCTCCACGGGGGGCACCATCGAAAGTGTCGACCTGCTGGGCCTGGCGGCCGAAGAGTGCGTGCGCGTGGACGCCGACCTGGTCGCCGGTGGCGAGGACGCCGCCGCAGCCGCGGCCGGCGCGCCCCTGGAGGTGCAGGGCGACGCCAAGCTGCTGCGCCGCGCCGTGCGCAACCTGCTGGAGAACGCGCGCCGCTACAGCCAGGGCGAGATCACCCTGGCGCTGGCGCGCGAGGGCACGGACAGCGTGCTGCGCGTGTGCGACCACGGCCCGGGCGTGCCGCCGGCCCAGCGCGAGCGCATCTTCGAGCCGTTTTACCGCCTGCCCGGTGCCAGCGAGCGCTCGGGCGGCGTCGGGCTGGGCCTGGCGCTGGTGCGCTCCATCGCCGAGCGCCACGGCGGCAGCGTGCGCTGCGACGCGCGCCCCGACGGGCGCCAGGGGGCATGCTTCGAGCTGCGGCTGCCGGGCACGCACCTCAACCGGCCGACCCGCGCCGTTTGACCGCACGCCGGGCATTTCAGCCGGCTTTTACGTCCTCTTAGCCTACGTTCCTGCGCCTGCAGGACCGTATGGTTTCGGAAAACCCTCGCAGCAGGCAGGCTCCGCACGCTGCCTGCCGCGCCGCTCCACCGTTTTCCGAGGCGCCGCTTTCCATGGATCCTCACCGCCGGGCCGGCCACGTTCCAGGCCCCTTCCCCCCGCCAACGTGGGACGGCGCGCCTGCGCTGTTTTCCTCGTTCTGGATGGGCGGCTTCGAGGGCGCCGACCATGTGAACAGCCGCGGCGTCCCGCTGCACATGAACTCCAGCAACGGCCACGCGGCCCTGTTCGCGCAGGACTACGCCGCGATGGCGCGGCTGGGCCTGCGCACGGTGCGCGAGAGCATCGGCTGGCGCGTCGGGACCGACGCTGGCGGCGCGCTGGACGTCGCCCGCCTGCACGCTTTGTCCGATGCGGCGCAGCAGCACGGCCTGCAGGTCATCTGGACGCTGCACCACTATGGGCTGCCGCCCGGGGTGGACTTCTTCGCCGCGGACTTCGCCGCCCGCTTCGCCGATTTCTGCGATCAGGTGGCCCGCGCCCTGTACGGGCGCAGCGACCGGCCGCCGCTGTACCAGCCGGTCAACGAAATCTCGTTCCTGAGCTGGGCCGTGGGCCACTCCAACCTGGTCCATCCCTACCAGGGCGAGTCCACGGCGCGCGGCTACGAACTCAAGTGCCGGCTGGCCCAGGCGGCGCTGCGCGGCTGCGATGCGCTGTGGGCCACCCAGCCACAGGCGCGCATGGTGCACACCGATCCGCTGATCCACGTGGTCCCCGACGCCCATGCTGCCAGCGCCGAGCAGGCGCAGCAGTGGGCGGCCGAAGCCGAGGCGCTCACCCAGGCCCAGTTCGAGGCCTGGGACATGCTGTGCGGGCGCCGCGAGCCCGGCTTAGGGGGTGCACCGCGCTATCTGGATGTGCTGGGCATCAACTACTACCACGGCAACCAGTGGTGTCACCCGAGCAACCACCGCCTGTACTGGCACACCGGTGACGCACGCCGCCGCTCGCTGGAGGACCTGCTGGAGACTGCCTGGGAGCGCTACGGCCGGCCGATGTTCATCGCGGAAACCGGGCATGTGGGCGCCGGGCGGGCCGGCTGGCTGGACGATGTCGCCTCCAGCGTGCAGCGGGCCATGGCGCGGGGCGTCCCGCTGCAGGGCATTTGCCTGTACCCGGTGCTCGATCGCCCCGACTGGGAAGACCCTGCCCACTGGCACCACAGCGGCCTGTGGGAAATCCACGGCAGCCACCGGGCCTGCGCCACGGTGCCGGCCGCCGCGCCCCCGGCTGCACGCCCGCTCACCCGGTCGCTGCACCTGCCCCTCACACAGCAGCTCCAGCGCTGGCAGCGTCTTCTGCCGCTGCCCGCCCTTTCCTTCCCGTTTTCCCTGCCACCCCCAGAGGCCACACCGGCAAGCCTGCCGCTTTCCGGCTCCGGCCCCACTTCCAGAAAAGACACTCCCATGTCCACCACGCCTCCCACCCCTTCGGCCGACCTTCTCGCCACCGAGCGCCATGCCGCCGCCGGCACCCTGATCGTCTTTTCCCACCTGCGCTGGGATTTCGTCTACCAGCGTCCGCAGCAGCTGCTGTCGCGCCTGGCGCGGCACATGCCCGTTCTGTTCGTCGAGGAGCCCATCCCGGGGGCCGCGTCGGCGTTCCTCGAGGTGATGGACCCGGAGCCGGGCGTGCGCGTGCTGCGCGCCCATGTGACGAGCGAGGGCGCGGGCTTCCACGATGCCCACACGGCCCAGGTGCAGGCGCTGCTGCAGGCCTACCTGCGCCAGCACGCCATCAGCCGGTACTGGCTGTGGTTCTACACGCCGATGGCGTTGCCGCTGGCCGCGCGGCTGCAGCCCGAAGGCGTGGTGTACGACTGCATGGACGAGCTGTCGGCGTTCAAGTTCGCCCCGCCCGAGCTGCTGCAGCGCGAGGACGCCCTGTTCGAGCAGGCCGACCTGGTGTTCACCGGCGGCTTCAGCCTGTACCAGGCCAAGCGGGCGCGCCACCCGGCGGTGCACTGCTTTCCCAGCAGCGTGGACGCGGCGCACTTCGCCCGCGCCCGCCAGCCGGGCACCGACCACGTGGCGCAGGCCCAGCTGCCCCGGCCGCGGCTGGGCTACTTCGGGGTGATCGACGAGCGCATCGACCTGGAACTGGTCGCCCGGCTGGCCGATGCCCGACCTGACTGGCAGGTCGTCATGGTCGGGCCGGTGGTCAAGATCGACCCCGCCGCCCTGCCCCAGCGCGCCAACCTGCACTGGCTGGGCCAGCGCAGCTACGCCGAGCTGCCCGAGTTCGTCGGCGGTTGGGACGTGTGCCTGATGCCCTTCGCCCTGAACGAGTCCACGCGCTTCATCAGCCCGACCAAGACACTGGAGTACCTGGCCGCCGGGCGGCCGGTGGTGAGCACCCCGATCCGGGACGTGGTGGGACCGTACGCCGGTGTCGTCGCGATCGCCGCCACGCCCGAGGCATTCGTCGCCGCATGCGAGGCGGCGCTCTCGCGCAGCCCGCAGGAGCAGGAACGCGAGACCGCCGCCGCCCAGGCGCTGCTTGCGCGCACTTCGTGGGACGGCACAGCCCAGGCCATGTTCACGCTGGTGCAGGCGCAGCAGGCCGCGCGGCAGAGCCAGACACGCCCCGTCCGCTCGACCGCGCCGCGCCGGCACAGCACCGGCGCACCGGCCGCCGCCGGTGCTTTCGTGGCGAGGTGATTGTCCATGCCCATGCAACCCCACCACGGCCCTGACGCGTTCGACTACCTCATCGTCGGCGGCGGCTTTGCCGGCAGCGTGCTGGCCGAGCGGCTGGCCAGCCAGCTCGGGCAGCGCGTGCTGATCATCGACCGGCGCGACCACATCGGCGGCAACGCCTACGACTGCCTGGACGACGCGGGGGTGCTGATCCACCGCTACGGCCCGCACATCTTCCACACCAACGCACAGCGCGTGGTGGACTACCTGTCGCAATTCACCGAGTGGCGCCCCTACGAGCACCGGGTGCTGGCGCAGGTGGACGGCCAGCAGGTGCCCATTCCCATCAACCTGACCACGCTCAACAAACTGTACGGGCTGAATTTGGACGAGGCGGGCGCGGCAGACTTCCTGGCCGCGCGCGCCACGCCGCTGGAGAAAATCACCAGCTCGCGCGACGTGGTGGTCAGCCAGGTGGGCGAGGAGCTTTACCGTAAGTTCTTCGAGGGCTATACGCGTAAGCAATGGGGGCGCGATGCGTCCGAACTGGACAAGATGGTCACGGCGCGCGTGCCCACGCGCACCAACGCCGACGACCGCT
>DAMCAL010000204.1:0-4220 GCA_032059585.1 Burkholderiaceae bacterium | reverse complement strand
CGCGCCGCCAGGTGGGCTTTGCCGACCAGATCTTCCTGTCCAAGACCGACCTGGTGAGCGAGGACGAGAAGGACGGGCTGGTCCACCGCCTCAAGCACATGAACCCGCGCGCGCCGATCAAGGCGGTGCACTTCGGCCAGGTGCCGCTGGCCGAGGTGCTGGACCTGCGCGGCTTCAATTTGAATGCGCGCCTGGACATCGACCCGGACTTCCTCAAAGAAGGCGAAGCCGAAGGCCATGTGCACGACGAGCACTGCGGCCACGACCCCCATGGCCATGGGGGCCACGACCATGCCCACGGCGAGCACTGCGACCACCCGCACCACCACCACCATGACGACGACGTGAAGAGCTTCGTCTACCGCGCCGATCGCCCGTTCGATCCGGCGCGGCTGGAAGATTTCCTGGGCGCCATCGTCAACATCTACGGCCCGCGCATGCTGCGCTACAAGGGCGTGCTGGACATGAAGGGCACCAGCCGCAAGGTCATTTTCCAGGGCGTGCACCAGCTCATGGGCAGCGACCTGGGACCCGAATGGACGGCGGATGAGCCGCGCGTCAGCCGCATGGTCTTCATTGGCATCGACCTGCCGCGCGACATCTTCGAGCAGGGCCTGGGCCAGTGCCTGGCCTGAGGTGTGCGCCGACCATGGCGCAGTGACCCCGTGCGGTATGCGTTGCTCCCTGGCCCCCGCCTGCCATGGTCTATACAATCGCGCCCCGGCTCGAACGCCCCCGCCAAGCCACGCTAGTGGCTGCAGGGGCGTGCCACCCGCGCCCGGCGCGGCGTAAGCGCTGGTTGCTATTGCAGGCCGGTCGTCCGACAGGCGCACAGCAGCTGGCACTACACCGCGCATCCGGTTCCGCAGGCAGCATGGGCAGCTTCCCCGCTGCGCCCTGCGGCCGGCGGAAATTCGAACAACCTACGACGGCCGGCAGCGTGCAAGCGCTGTCCGCTACGCCAGCTTCATCATTCAGACCATGACTACGACCCTGCAAAAATCTGTGGCGGCCGCCAAGAAAGATCCCAAGCTGGCCAACAACTGGAAGACCAAGCCGGCTGAAGAGCTGACCGACGCCGAAGTGCTGGCCATGCCCGACAGCGAATACATGAACGAGAAACAGATGGCGTTCTTTCGTCACAAGCTCGTTTTGCTCAAGCAGGAGATCCACGCCAACGCCGGCGAGACCACGGAGAACCTGCGCGAGGACACGGTGGTGGTGCCCGACCCGGCCGACCGCGCCACCATCGAGGAAGAGCACGCGCTGGAGCTGCGCACGCGCGACCGCGAGCGCAAGCTGCTCAAGAAGATCGAGCAGTCGATTTCCCGCATCGACGCAGGCGACTACGGCTACTGCGACGAGACCGGCGAGCCGATCGGCGTGGGACGGCTGATCGCCCGCCCCACGGCCACCTTGTCCCTGGAGGCGCAGCAGCGCCGCGAGCTCAAGCAGAAGATGTTTGGTGACTGACCGGGGCAGGGCTTTTCCAGGGATTGCAATGTGCCGCGGCAAGGCACAATGACCGCATGAGCAAGGAAGAGTCGTCCCCTACGCCGTCCTCGTCGTCGTCGCGCGGGCTGCTGTCCAAGATGGTGCGTTTCGTGCGCCATCCCACCGTGAACTGGTCGGAGCTCGACGCGCTCGACGAGGAGCGCGAGAGCCAGTACAGCAAGCAGATGCTCAAGGAGATGATCGAGCGCAAGCGGCGCAACGATTTCGTGCGCCGCCGCGAGTTCGACCACCTGCGCAAGCTGCGCAACCGCGAGGGCGTGCGGGCCCTGCCGCCCGAGGACCCTTCGGCGCGCACCTCGTTCTTCCAGTCCAGCGTCAGCTCGCCCGACGAGCGCGCCGACACCCTGCGCAAGATCGACGAGATCGAGGCGCAGATGTCGCAGCAGTGGTGGAAGAACAAGGCAGCGGCGCCCGGCGCCGCGCCCGTGGCAGGCGCGCCTGCTGCCCCCGTGCCGGCGCCGGCACCCGCCGCCCCCGAGGCAGGCGCGCCCCCTTCGCCGGCCGCCCTGGCCATGGCCGCGGCCCTGGCCGATTCCCCCTTTGCCGCGGGCGACCACGCCCGCGCCTTCGCACCCACCGCGCCGCTGGGCCTGGAAGACGGGCCCGCAACCCCGGTGCCCCCGCTGGTTGCCCCGCCCCTGATGCCGGCCATGCCGCTGGCCACGCCGGCGGCACCGGCCGCGCCAGCAGCCAAGTTCGTGCACGACCCGGACCTGGAAGAGCCGGCCATCCGTTTTGCCAGCGCTGACTACGCCGGCGCCGAGTCGGCACTGCAGGGCGTGCTGGCGCAGCGGCAGGCCGATGACGACAGCAGCGAAGCGGCCGAAGCCGTGTGGCTCACGCTGTTCGACCTGTACCGCGCCACCGGGCAGCACGAGCCCTTCGACACCCTGGCCATCGACTATGCGGCGCGCTTTCACCGCTCGGCGCCGCTGTGGTTTTCCATGCCGCAGCAGCTCGGCCTGCCGACGCTCGACGGCCACGGCCAGGCGCCCGGCCTGGCGCAGCGCGAGCTGAGCTGGAACGCGCCGGCGCTGCTCACCCAGCAGTCGGTGGCGGCGCTGTCGGCGTCCCTGGCGCGGGCCGCGCAGCCGTGGACGCTGTCCTGGAGCCGCCTGACCGACATCGAGCCGGCCGTGGTGTCCACCCTGGCCGAGCTGGTCGAGCGGCTGGCCGACGAGCCGGTGCAGCTGCGCTTTGTCGGCGTGCCGGCGCTGCAGGCCGTGCTGCAGGAGCACACGCCCTCGAGCGAGCGTTCACGCGACCCGCAGTGGTGGCGCCTGCGCATGGCTTTCCTGCGGCTCATGAACCTGGCCGACGAGTTCGAGCTCGCGGCGCTGGACTATTGCGTCACCTACGAGGTCTCGCCCCCGTCGTGGGCCGTGCCCCGCTGCAGCTTCACCGGCGACGCGGGTGTGCCTGCGCCGGCCCCGGCCGCCGCGCCCCAGGGCCGCGCCGATGCGCCCGACAGCGACCTGTCGTACCTGACCTCGGGCTTCGCCCTGTCGCAGCCGCCCGGCAGCGAGGCGGGCCTGGTGCCGTCCCTGGTCGGCCACATCGAGGGCGACGCCGGCGCTGCGGTGCAGGCCCTGCAGGAGCTGCTGCAACCTGGCGTGCCCCTGGTGGTGGCCTGCGACCAGCTCATCCGCATCGACTTCGCCGCCGGCGGCGGCGTGCTCAACTGGACCGCGGCCCAGCAGGCGGCCGGCTATGCGATCGAGTTTCGCAACCTGCACCGGCTGGTGGCCGTGTTCTTCAACGTCATCGGCATCAACGAGCACGCGCGGGTGGTGCCGCGCAGCGACTGACTGCGCTGCTGGCGCCGGCAGGGCAGGGCAGGGCGGGCACGCGAGCGGACCGCCGCGCTTGCAAAGGCGCGGCCGCGCCCCATATGCCTGCTCCATGGAACAGTTTCACGGCACCACCATTTTGAGCGTGCGCCGCACGCAACCCGACGGACGCATGGAGGTCGCCATCGGTGGCGACGGGCAGGTCACCCTGGGCAACATCGTCGTCAAGGGGTCGGCGCGCAAGGTGCGCCGGCTGCACCACGGCAAAGTCCTGGCCGGGTTTGCCGGCGCCACGGCCGACGCCTTCACCCTCTTCGAGCGCTTCGAGGCCAAGCTGGACAAGCACCAGGGCCACCTGATGCGCGCCGCCATCGAGCTCACCAAGGACTGGCGCACCGACCGGGTGCTGCGCCGCCTGGAGGCCATGCTGGCGGTGGCCGACGCCAGCGCCTCGCTGATCATCACCGGCAACGGCGACGTGCTGGAGCCTGAACAAGGCATCGTCGCCATAGGCTCGGGTGGCGCCTATGCCCACGCCGCGGCCAAGGCGCTGCTGGACAACACGCAACTCGCCGCACCCGAGATCGTCAAGAAATCGCTGGAGATCGCCGGCGAGCTGTGCATCTACACCAACATGCACCACACCATCGAGACGCTGTGAGCGTCCGGTGTTTACTATAGTTTTGATAGCTGCTCGCGCTTGATGGACAAGCGCTGGCGCCCGATTTCATCCAAATTTCCGCAGGCAGCCGCATGTCCCTGTCCATGACCCCCCAGGAGATCGTCTCCGAACTCGACCGCCACATCGTCGGCCAGGCCAGCGCCAAGCGCGCCGTGGCCATCGCGCTGCGCAACCGCTGGCGCCGCCAGCAGGTCGATGCCGGCCTGCGCCAGGAGATCACGCCCAAGAACATC
>DAMCAL010000203.1:0-4255 GCA_032059585.1 Burkholderiaceae bacterium | reverse complement strand
TGGCGCGCCGCGCCAGGGTGAACAGGCCGTGCTTGGGGCTGTAGTGGTCGATCAGCCGGGCCTTCGTCAACCGGCGGGCAATCAGCCGTTGCTCGACGTGCTCAGCTTCGAACGCCTCGACCCAGCCCAGCCGCACCAGATCGGACAGCGCCGCCTCCAGCGGCATGGTGCAGCAGTTGGCGTTGCAGGAATCGCACAGGCCGGCGCGCCAGCGCGTCCAGGTGGCGGGGCGGTCGGTGTCGACGATAGGGATGGTGCGGGCGGGCATGAGGAATTGTGCGACTGGCAAAAGATAGTTGTAATTTCTAGGAATTTCCGACCTGCCTGTGTGGCAGCCTACCTCTTGCAAGGTGGGCAGCGCAGAAAAAATCGACTGCCAAGTTGCGGCCACCCTTGACCTTCAAATCAGGGTGAGATGCCTTGGAAAATGTGGCTGCCAAGGTTGCTTTACCGAATATCGGTAAACGCTATAAAATACTTTCCAACGCATGGCGATCGTTTCTTTCAGGTGTCAGGACACGCAGCGCTTGTTCACTAGCGGCAAGAGCCGTCGCTTTGCTTCCATCCAAAGCGTGGCGGAGCGCAAGCTGGCGCAGTTGGATGCGGCGCAGACCCTGGACTTTTTGCGTGTGCCGCCCGGCAATCGGCTGGAGCTGTTGAGCGGTGATCGCGCAGGACAGCACAGCATCCGCATCAACGGGCAGTGGCGCCTGTGCTTTGTTTGGACAGACGAAGGCCCGGTCGGCGTGGAAATCGTCGATTACCACTAAGCACCGTTGCCACGGCAGCCCACCAGGAGAAACACATGTTCAAGAACGGTATGCGCCCCATCCACCCCGGCGAGGTGCTGCGCGAGGACTATCTCAAGCCGCTGGACATGAGCGCCAATGCCCTGGCCAAACAGTTGCTAGTGCCCGCCTCGCGCATCAACGACATCGTGCTGGAGCGCCGTGGTGTCAGCGCCGACACGGCCTTGCGCCTGAGCCGTTTTTTTGGCGGCGATGCCCAGTCGTGGCTCAATCTACAAACGGCCTACGACCTGCGTGTGGCCGAGTTGGATGAAATGCTGCAAGCGGCGGTGCAGGCCGTGCATCCGCTGCAAATGCACCCGGCCTGAGGCGCTTATTTCTTGACGGCAAATCGCAACGCCGGGTGGAACCACCAGCCCTCCTGGCTGCTGGGCAGGCTGGTGGTGGCGTAGCGCTGGGCATAGGCACGCAGCGGCAGATCTTGGATCAGGGCAGTATGCGAGGCACGAGCGGCACTGCAATCCGTAATGGCGAGATAAGGTGGGCACCGCCCAGAAGCGAGCCCACGCTGCAACGCCGGCAGCGGCTTTTGCATGCGCCGCCGCTTCACACTGGAATCAGTAAAAGGCCATTTACGCACGACCACCGGCCGCGGTGAGGCTGACTATCATGGTCGGTTTTCCCGCCGCCACCCGCTGCCGTGACCTTGTCCCCCTCCCACGACGATCCGAGCGCCGACGATGGCGCTTACCTCGCCCGCGTGCTGCGCGAGCAGCGCATCAGCATCCGCGGCGCGCGCACGCACAACCTGAAGAACATCGACCTGGACATTCCGCGCAACCGGCTGGTGGTGATCACCGGCCTGTCGGGCTCGGGCAAGTCCAGCCTGGCCTTCGACACGCTGTACGCGGAAGGCCAGCGGCGCTACGTGGAGAGTCTGTCGGCCTACGCGCGCCAGTTCCTGGGCCGGCTGGACAAGCCCGACGTGGACCTGATCGAGGGCCTGTCGCCGGCGATCGCCATCGAGCAAAAGGCCACCAGCCACAACCCGCGCTCCACCGTGGGCACGGTGACCGAGGTGCACGACTACCTGCGCCTGCTGTTCGCCCGCGCCGGCACGCCGCACTGCCCCGAGCACGGCCTGCCGCTCACCGCGCAGACCGTCAGCCAGATGGTGGATGCCGTGCTGGCCCTGCCCGAGGACACGCGCCTGATGCTGCTGGCGCCGGTTGCGCGGCAGAAGAAGGGCGAGTTCACCGAGCTGCTGGCGCAGATGCAGGCCATGGGCTACGTGCGCTTTCGCATCGACGGCCAGACCTACGACGCCGAGGGGCTGCCGGCGCTCAAGAAAACCGAGAAGCACGACATCGACGTGGTCATCGACCGCCTGAAGGTGCGTGCGGACGCGCGCCAGCGCCTGGCCGAGAGCGTCGAGGCGGTGCTGCGCGTGGGCGGCGCCGAGGGCGCGGGCCGCGTGCTGGCGCTGGAGATGGACAGCGGCCACGAACACCTGTGGTCGAGCCGCTTCGCGTGTCCGGTGTGCAACTACGCCCTGCCCGAGCTGGAGCCGCGGCTGTTTTCCTTCAACTCGCCCAGCGGCGCCTGCCCCACCTGCGACGGCATCGGGCAACTGGAGGTGTTCGACCCCGAGCGCATCGTGGCGCACCCCGAGCTGAGCCTGGCCGGCGGCGCGGTGCGCGGCTGGGACCGGCGCAACGGTTACTACTTCGCCATGATCGAGAGCCTGGCGCGGCACTATGGCTTCGATGTGGAAGCGCCCTTCGAAGCGCTGCCGCAGGCCGTGCGCCAGGTGGTGCTGCACGGCTCCGGCGCCGAGGAGATCGCCTTTTCCTACGTGCTGGACAGCGGCGCGCGCAAGGGCAAGGAGATCACCAAGCACCACCCCTTCGAGGGCATCATCCCCAACATGGAGCGGCGCTGGCGCGACACCGACTCGGCCGCCGTGCGCGAGGAGCTGGCGCGCTACCGCCAGTGCCAGCTCTGCCCGGCCTGCCACGGCGCGCGCCTGCGGCCCGAGGCCCGCGCGGTGCGCGTGGGCGAAGGCGACCAGGCCCTGGCCATCCACCAGGTCAGCGAGCTGACGCTGGCCGACGGCCAGCGCTGGTTCGAGGCGCTGCAGCTGGCGGGCTCGAAAGCCGAAATCGCCGCGCGCATCGTGCGCGAGATCGCCGCGCGCCTGTCCTTTTTGAACGATGTGGGCCTGTCGTACCTGAGCCTGGCGCGCAGCGCCGACACGCTCTCGGGCGGCGAGGCGCAGCGCATCCGCCTGGCCAGCCAGATCGGCAGCGGCCTCACCGGCGTGATGTACGTGCTGGACGAGCCCAGCATCGGCCTGCACCAGCGCGACAACGACCGGCTGA
Source organism: Burkholderiaceae bacterium (assembly GCA_032059585.1). GTDB lineage: Bacteria > Pseudomonadota > Gammaproteobacteria > Burkholderiales > Burkholderiaceae_C > Melaminivora. Next base: position 1,125 of record DAMCAL010000203.1, on the reverse strand, counting down.
TCGCCACCCTCAAGCACCTGCAGGGCCTGGGCAACAGCGTCATCGTGGTCGAGCACGACGAGGACATGATCCGCGCCGCCGACCACGTGGTGGACATGGGACCGGGCGCCGGCGTGCATGGCGGGCGCGTCATGGCCCAGGGGACGGCCCAGGACCTGGCCGCCAGCGCCCAATCGCTCACCGGCCAGTACCTGTCGGGCGCCAAGTCCATCGCCGTGCCCGCCCGCCGCACGCCCTGGCTGCCGGTGCTGGCCGAGCCTGAAGACGCAGCGCCGGCCAAGAAGAAAGGCCCCTCGCGCTTTCCGCAGACCGCCGCCAGCCTGCGCCGCCAGGAGCGCCTGGCCGAGCACCGCGCCACGCAGGGCCGGCTGCAGGCCCTGCGCGTGCTGGGCGCCACGGGCCACAACCTGAAAAGCGTGGATGTGTCCTTCCCCGTGGGGCTGCTGACCTGCGTGACGGGCGTGTCCGGCTCGGGCAAGAGCACGCTGGTCAACGACACGCTGCTCAAGGCCGTGGCGCGCCAGCTGTACCGCGCGCACGACGAGCCGGCACCGCACCAGGCCATCGAGGGCATCGAGTATTTCGACAAGGTCATCAACGTGGACCAGAGCCCCATCGGCCGCACGCCGCGCAGCAACCCGGCGACCTACACCGGCCTGTTCACGCCGATCCGCGAGCTGATGGCCGAGACCACCACCGCGCGCGAGCGCGGCTACGGGCCCGGGCGGTTTTCCTTCAACGTCTCGCAGGCCGCAGGCGGCGGGCGCTGCGAGGCCTGCCAGGGCGACGGCGTGGTGAAAGTGGAGATGCACTTCCTGCCCGACGTGTACGTGCCCTGCGACGTGTGCCACGGCCAGCGCTACAACCGCGAGACGCTGGAGGTGCAGTGGAAGGGCCGCAACATCGCGCAGATTCTGGAGCTGACGGTGGAGGACGCCTGGCTGCTGTTCAAGGACGTGCCGACCATCTCGCGCAAGCTGCAGACGCTGCTGGAAGTGGGCCTGTCGTACATCCGCCTGGGGCAAAGCGCGACCACGCTGTCGGGCGGCGAGGCGCAGCGCGTGAAACTGGCGCAGGAGCTGTCGCGCCGCGACACCGGCCGCACGCTGTACATCCTGGACGAGC
>DAMCAL010000202.1:0-4269 GCA_032059585.1 Burkholderiaceae bacterium | reverse complement strand
CTCTATGTGGTTGATTTTTCTGGCTGACTAGTACAACGCTCAGGGCATATCGACAATGACCCCTGGTCGCGCTACCGAAGAAATGGCGGTCGTCACCACGACCGTCCCCAGCACCGACGATGCCCGCCGCCTGGCAGCGGGCGCGGTACAGGCCCGCCTGGTCGCATGCGTGCAGGTCGAGGCCATCGCATCCCACTATGTCTGGCAGGGTGCCCTGCACGAGCAGGCCGAATGGCGCCTGGTCTGTAAGACACTGCCGGGTGCGGCGCCCGCGCTGCGCACCTGGCTGCGTGCACGGCACCCCTACGAAGTGCCGCAACTGCTCACCCACATTGTCCAGGCCGAGGCGGACTATGTGCACTGGGCGCGGCAGCAGGTGGACGGCTAACGCGCCGCCGCTCAGGCCAGCAGCGCCTGCGCGAACTCGCGTGCGTTGAAGGTCTCCAGGTCCTCCAGCCGCTCGCCCACGCCGATGAAATAGACGGGCACCGGCCGCTCCTGGGCGATGGCCGCCAGCACCCCGCCCTTGGCCGTGCCGTCGAGCTTGGTGACGATCAGGCCGGTGAGCGAGAGCGCATCGTCGAAGGCGCGTACCTGCGCGAGCGCATTCTGGCCGGTGTTGCCATCGATCACCAGCAGCACCTCGTGCGGCGCGCTGGCGTCGGCCTTGGTGATGACACGCCGGATCTTGGTCAGCTCCTGCATCAGGTGCAGCTGCGTGGGCAGGCGCCCGGCCGTGTCCACCAGCACCACGTCGCGCTTGCGCGCGCGCCCGGCCGTCACGGCGTCGAAGCTCACGGCCGCGGGGTCGCCGCCTTCCTGGCTGATGATTTCCACCGCGCTGCGCGTGGCCCACACGCCGAGCTGCTCGCGCGCGGCGGCCCGGAAGGTGTCGGCCGCGGCCAGCAGCACGCTCTGGCCATGGTCGGCCAGGTGGCGCGTGAGCTTGCCGATGGACGTCGTCTTGCCCGCACCGTTCACCCCTGCCACCATGACCACGGTGGGCGTGTGCTCGCCGATGACCAGGGGCTTTTCCAGCGGGCGCAGCAGGTCGGCCAGGGCGTCGGCCAGCAAGGCCTTGACGGCGGCCGGATCGGTGGTCCGGGTCTCCTTCACCCGGCGCCGCAGGTCGGCCAGCAGGTGCTGCGTTGCCTTGACGCCGGTGTCGGCCATCAGGAGCGCGTCCTCCAGCTCCTCGTACAGCGTCTCGTTGATCTGCGTGCCGGTGAACACCGTGGTGATGCTGGTGCCGGTCTTCTTCAAGCCGCTCTTCAGGCGTTCGGTCCAGTGCTGGCGGGCCTGCTCGGCGGCCATCGGCTTGTCCGCCGGTTCCGCCACCGCGGGTGCCGTTTCGGTTGCAGCGCCGCCAAATGACTTGCGCAGCCAGGCCATGGCGCCGTTCGTTTCAGACGCAGCGGGCGGCTCGGCAGGGGGCAGGGGCGCCGTCACAGAGGGTGCAGGCGGCAAGGGAGCGGCCGGGCCGGCAGCGGGCGCGGTCGGGCCGGGCGGCGGCGGCTGCCCCGGCGCCTCGGTCGCGGGGGCGGTTTTTTTCTTGAAGAAGCTGAACATCGGGGGGGTTCTTAGAATCGCATCCATTCTATGAAACGCGCCCTATCCCTCCTTGTCCTGCTGGCAGGCGTGCACGCGCTGGCCCAGCCCGTGCCTGCCGCGTCCGCGGCGGCGCCCACGCCGCAGTCGTCCACCGCCTCCGGCGCGCAGCAGTTCCAGCTCGCCAACGGCATGCAGCTCATCGTGCAGCCCGACCGGCGCGCGCCCACGGCAGTCCACATGGTCTGGCTGCGCGTAGGTTCCATGGACGAGGTGGACGGCACCTCGGGCGTGGCGCACGTGCTCGAGCACATGATGTTCAAGGGCACCAAGGACGTGCCGCCGGGCGAGTTCTCGCGCCGCGTGGCCGCGCTGGGCGGGCAGGAAAACGCCTTCACCAGCCGCGACTACACCGGCTACTACCAGCAGATCCCGGCCGATCGGCTGCAGGAGGTGATGCGCCTGGAGGCCGACCGCTTCGCGCACAACCAGTGGCCCGACGAGGAATTCCGGCGCGAGATCGAGGTGGTCAAGGAAGAGCGGCGCATGCGCACCGACGACCAGCCGCGCGCTGCCCTGATCGAGCAGCTCTACGCCAGCACCTTCATCGCCTCGCCCTACCGCCGCCCGGTGGTGGGCTGGATGAGCGACCTCGACGCCATGACGCCCGAGGATGCGCGCCAGTTCCACGCCCGCTGGTACGTGCCCGCGAATGCGGCGGTGGTGGTGGCGGGGGACGTGGACCCGGCGCAGGTGCTGGCGCTGGCGCAGCAGACCTACGGCACCATCGCCCCGCGTGCCGTGCCGGTGCGCAAGCCGCGCGAGGAGCCCGAGCAAAAGGGCATGCGCCGCATCGAGTTCAAGGCGCCGGCCGACCAGGCCTACGTGGCGCTGGCGTTCCGCGTGCCGCGCATCGAGCGGGTGGACGACCTCACCGCCTCCGACCGCGACGCGCTCGGGCTGCTGGCGCTGTCGGCGGTGCTCAGCGGCTACGACGGCGCGCGGCTGCAGCGCGCGCTCACGCAGGGCAGCGACCGCGTGGCCGACAACGCCGGCAGCAGCGCCTCGGTGGTGGGCCGCGGGCCGGCGCTGTTCTTGCTGACCGGGGTGCCGGCCGCCGGCAAGAGCGCGCAGGACGTAGAGCGCGCGCTGCGCGACGAGATCGCCCGCGTGGCGCGCGAAGGCATCGGCGCGCAAGAGCTCTCGCGCGTGACCACGCAGTGGGCCGCCAGCACAATCTACGCCCGCGACTCGCTGCAGTCCCAGGCCAGCGACCTGGGTAGCAACTGGGTGCAGGGCCTGCCGCTGGACGCCGACGAGCGCCTGCTGCAACTGCTGCGCCGCGTGACCCCGGCCGAGGTGCAGTCCGTGGCGGCGCGCTACTTCGGCGACGACCAGCTCACCGTGGGCACCCTGGTGCCGCAGCCGCGCCCGGCGTGCGCCACGCCCGCGGCCCCGGCCGGCGACGCCACGCCCGGCCAGCGCGTGCACTGACCCATCCGGTGCGAAAGACATGCCACCCGTGCTAAACACTCTCAAAAACATAGCTGCTCGCGCTTGTCTGGTAAGCGCTGGAGCCATTTTTTATACCTCATCGGCCTGGGCGTTGTTGCCCATCGAGCACTGGACCGAGCCCAGCGGGGCGCGCGTCTGGCTGGTGCAAAGCCCGGCGATTCCGATGGTGGACGTGCAGGTCGACTTCGACGCCGGCACGCGCCGCGACCCGGCCGAGCAGGCCGGCCTGGCCAACGCCTTCGCGCTGATGACCAGCAAGGGCGTGCGCGCCGCCGGGCCCGGCGAGCCGGCGCTGGACGAGAACGACCTGGGCGAAGCCTGGGCCGACCTGGGCGCGAGCTTCGACGCCGGCGCCGAGCGCGACGGCCTGGTGTTCGGCCTGCGCTCGCTGACCGAGCCCGACCTGTTGGCGCGCGCGGCGCAACTGGCCGCGCGCCAGCTCGGCCAGCCGAGCTTTCCCGACGCCGTGTGGCAGCGCGAGCGCGCGCGCTGGCAGGCCAGCATCCGCGAGGCCGACACGCGGCCGGGCACCGTCGCCGCCAAGGCGTTCAGCCGCGCGGTGTACGGCGGCCACCCGTACGGCCAGTTCGCCACCGCCGAGACGCTGCAGCGCATCGCCGTGGACGACCTGCAGGCCTTCCACCAGCGCTATGTGCACGCCTGCCGTGCGCGCGTGGAGATCGTCGGCGCGGTGACGCGTGCGCAGGCGCAGGAGCTGGTGCGCACGCTGCTGTCGCGCCTGCCCACGGCCGACGCCGAGGCGTGCGCGCCGCTGCCCGCCGTGCCGCCCGTGCCGCCGCTGGCGCAGCCGGTGCGCGAGGTCATTCCGTTTGCCTCGGCCCAGGCGCACGTGCTGCTGGGCCAGCCGGGCTTCGTGCGCAGCGACCCGGACTTCCTGGCGCTGCTGGTGGGCAATCACATCCTGGGCGGCGGCGGCTTCACCTCGCGCCTGACGCACGAGGTGCGCGAGACGCGCGGGCTGACCTACGGGGTGTACAGCAGCTTCGCGCCCGGGCTGAACGCGGGCGCCTTCGTGGTCGGCCTGCAAACCCGGCCCGACCAGGCCGCGCAGGCGCTGCAGATCACACGCGAGGTGCTCGAGCGCTACGTGGCCGAAGGTCCCACCGAGGCCGAGCTGCGCGCCGCCAAGGACAACCTGATCGGCGGCTTCGCGCTGCGCATCGACAGCAACCGCAAGCTGCTGGC
>DAMCAL010000201.1:0-4276 GCA_032059585.1 Burkholderiaceae bacterium | reverse complement strand
ATGAACGAGGTGGCCGAGGCCTGCGGCCTGTCCAAGCCCGCGCTGTACCACTACTTTCGCGACAAGTACGCGCTGCTGGTGCACATCGCCGAGGGGCACGTCAGCCGCCTGCAGGTGCTGGTGGACGAGGTCGAGGCGCTGCAGCTGGCGCCCGAGCCGCGCCTGCGCCTGCTGATCCAGCGCTTCGTGCAGGAATACGCCCGCGCCAAGGACGCGCACCGCGTGCTGACCGAGGACGTGAAGTTCCTGAACGACGAGGACCGCGCGCGCATCCTGGGCAGCGAGCGCGACGTGGTGGCGCATTTCTCCGCCGCCGTCCGGGCGCATTGGCCGCACATCGGCGACGCCCACCTGGCCACGCCCACCGCCATGCTGCTGTTCGGCATGATCAACTGGATGTTCACCTGGTTCCGCCCCGACGGTGCGCTGGCCTACGAGGACATGGCGCCCATGGTGGCCGACCTGTTCTTCGGCGGCGTGCCCGCGGTGCGCCCGCCGGCGGCGCTGCGCGGGACCGCCGCGTGAGGCCAGGAGCGCCCCGCAAATCCGACCGCCGGGTCAGGGGTTGCACGGACGACACCACCCCGTGCTTGGCCCCATGATCGGCAGCCGCCGGAGACACTTTTCCCCGCCCCGTTCCACAAGGAGACATACCATGAAAAAACGCTTCCTCTCCCTCGCCCTGGCCGCCGCCGGGCTGCTCGCCGCCAGCGGCGCAGCGCTCGCGGACATCAACGTCGGCGTCACCGTCTCGGCCACCGGGCCGGCGGCCTCGCTGGGCATCCCCGAGAAGAACACCATCGCCCTCATGCCGCGCACCATCGGCGGCGAGAAGGTCAACTACATCGTGCTGGACGATGCCTCGGACACCACCAACGGCGTGTCCAACACGCGCAAGCTGATCAGCGAGAACAAGGTCGACATCGTGCTGGGCTCGAGCACCACGCCGGTGTCGCTGGCCATGATCGACGTGGTCGCCGAGGCCAAGACGCCGATGATTTCCATGGCCGCCTCGGCGCGCATCGTCGAGCCGGTGGACGACAAGAAGAAGTGGGTCTTCAAGACGCCGCAAAACGACATCATGATGTCGCTGGCGATCGCCGAGCACATGGCGGCCGCGGGCGTCAAGACGGTGGGCTTCATCGGCTTTGCCGACGCCTACGGCGAGGGCTGGTACCAGGAATTCCTGAAGGCCGCCGACATCAAGAAGCTCAAGGTGGTGGCCAACGAGCGCTACAACCGCACCGACACCTCGGTGACCGGCCAGGCGCTCAAGATCATGGCCGCCAAGCCCGACGCGGTGCTGGTCGCCGGCTCGGGCACGCCCGCCGCGCTGCCGCAAAAGACGCTCAAGGAGCGCGGCTACGCCGGCAAGTACTACCAGACGCACGGCGTCGCCAATGCCGACTTCCTGCGCGTGGGCGGCAAGGACGTGGAGGGCACCTTCCTGCCCGCCGGCCCGGTGCTGGTGGCCGAGCAGCTGCCGGCCAGCCACCCGGTGCGCAAGTCCGCCCTGGAATACGTGAAGGCCTACGAGGGCGCACACGGCAAGGGCAGCGTGTCCACCTTCGGCGCGCACGGCTGGGACGCGGGCGCCCTGATGGCCGCCGCCGTGCCCGAAGCCCTGAAGAAGGCCAAGCCGGGCACGGCCGAGTTCCGCGCCGCGCTGCGCGACGCGCTCGAGCAGCTCAAGGAAGTGCCGGGCGCGCACGGCATCTTCACCATGTCGCCGAACGACCACCTGGGCCTGGACCAGCGCGCCCGCGTGATGGTCAAGATCGAGAACGGCACCTGGAAGTACCAGCCCTGAGCACGCCCTGACCGCCGGCCCGTGCAGCGCGCGGGCCGGCCGGACCCTGCCCGCCCGGCGCCGGGCGGCCACACAGAAAGACTGAAACGACATGGACGTGCAGATTGCCCTGCTGCTCGCGCAGGATGGGCTGGTCAACGGGGCCATCTACGGCCTGATGGCACTGGCCCTGGTGCTGGTGTTCTCCGTGACCCGCGTGATCTTCATCCCGCAGGGCGAGTTCGTCGCCTTCGGCGCGCTGTCGCTGGCGATGCTGCAGGCCGGGCGCGTGCCCGGCACGCTGTGGCTGCTGTGCGGCCTGTCGCTGGCGGTGCTGGCCCTGGAGGCCTGGCGCGCCTGGCGCGGCACCGCCGTGAACTGGCTGGCCACGCTCGCCTGGTGCGTGGCGCTGCCCGGCCTGGTGCTGGCCGCCGTGCTGCTGTGGCGCCCGCAGCAGCTGTGGGCGCAAAGCCTGGCCACGCTGCTGCTGATCGCCCCGCTCGGGCCGCTTTTGTACCGCCTGGTGTACCGGCCGCTGGCCGGCGCCACCACGCTGATGCTGCTGATCGTCTCGGTCGCGCTGCACCTGGTGATGGTGGGCGCGGGGCTGCTGTTCTTCGGCGCCGAGGGCTCGCGCACGCCGGCGTTTTCCGACGCGCAGTTCCAGTGGGGCGAGATGAACATCTCGGGCCAGTTCCTGGTGGTGCTGGGGGTGACGGCGCTGCTGGTGCTGGTGCTGTTCGTGTTCTTCGAGCGCACCATGGTCGGCAAGGCGCTGCGCGCCACCGCCATGAACCGCGTCGGCGCGCGCCTGATGGGCGTGCCCACCGACCTGTCGGGCGACGTCAGCTTCGCCCTGGCCGCCGTCATCGGCGGCGTGTCGGGCCTGCTGATCGGGCCGATCACCACCGTGTACTACGACACCGGCTTCCTGATCGGCCTGAAGGGCTTCGTCGCCGCCATCATCGGCGGGCTGGCGAGCTACCCGGTAGCCCTGGCCGGCGCGCTGCTGGTGGGCCAGATGGAGTCGTTTTCCTCGTTTTGGGCCAGTGCGTACAAGGAGGTGCTGGTCTTCACCCTGATCATTCCGGTGCTGTGGTGGCGCTCGCGCACCAGCCGCCACGTGGAGGACGAAGAATGAGCGCGCCCGGCACGCCCGTGCAACCCCCCGCCGCCGCCGCGGCCCCTGCGCCGAGCCCGGCGCGCGGCTGGATCACGCGCGCCCAGCTCACCGGCGCCTTCGTGCTGGCGCTGGCCGTCGCCTGGCCGCTGCTGCCCGACTTCACCGTGGTGGTGGCCAGCTACATCGCCCTGTACTCGCTGGTGGCCGTGGGGCTGGTGCTGCTGACCGGCGTGGGCGGCATGACCTCGTTCGGTCAGGCCGCGTTCGTGGGCATCGGCGCCTATGCCACCGCATGGGCCTGCACCTCGCCGCAGGCCGCGGCGTGGCTGGGCAGCGTGCTGCCCACGGCGCTGCTGCCCTGGGCCGGGCTGGCGCTGGGCCTGGCGGTCACCTTCCTGGTCGCCTGGGGCCTGGGGGCGGTGACGCTGCGCCTGTCGGGCCACTACCTGCCGCTGGCCACCATCGCCTGGGGCCTGAGCCTGTACTACCTGTTCGGCAACATGCAGTTCCTGGGCGGGCAGACCGGCATCACCGGCATCCCGCCTTTGATGCTGGGCGGGTTCAGCCTGGCCGCGCCGCGCGCCCTCGGGGTGGTCATCTGGGCGGTGCTGCTGCTGGCCATCTGGCTGCTGCACAACCTGCTCGACTCGCGCGAGGGCCGTGCGGTGCGCTCGCTCAAGACCGGCCAGGTGATGGCCGAGTCGATGGGCATCGACACCACGCGCCAGCGCATCAAGCTGTTCGTGCTGGCCGCGCTGCTGGCCGCGGTGTCGGGCTGGCTGTACGCGCACATGCAGCGCTTCGTCAACCCCACGCCGTTCAACCTGAACATCGGCATCGAGTTCCTGTTCATGGCGGTGGTGGGCGGCTCGGGCCACCTGTGGGGGGCGGTGCTGGGCGCCACGCTCATCACGCTGCTCAAGGAAAAACTGCAGGACGTGCTGCCGGCGCTGCTGGGCACCTCGGGCAACTTCGAGGTCATCGTCTTCGGGCTGATGATGGTGCTGGTGCTGCAGCGCTTCGCCCAGGGCCTGTGGCCGACGCTGCAGCGCGTCGCCGCGCCCTGGCTGAAGGCCACCGCGCCGCGCACCGGCGCACCGGCGGGCGAGCTGGCCCAGCGCCAGCTGCCGCCTGCAGGCACGCCGCTGATCGACGCGCGCGCCGTGACCAAGCGCTTCGGCGGCCTGGTGGCCAACGACCGCGTGGACCTGGATGTGCACGCGGGCGAGGTGCATGCGCTCATCGGGCCCAACGGCGCGGGCAAGAGCACCTTCTTCAACATGATCTCGGGCGTGGACGACCCCAGCGAGGGCGCCATCCACCTGATGGGCCAGCCCATGGCCGGCCGGCCCTCGCGCGAGTTC
>DAMCAL010000200.1:0-4293 GCA_032059585.1 Burkholderiaceae bacterium | reverse complement strand
GTCCATCCAGATCTTGCCGTCACGGTCGGCCAGCGAGGGAACAACGGGGCTCATGGGAATCCTTTTGACACTGAGACGGCGGGCCCGCCGCCCGCCAAACCGGCAATTTTACGGTGCGTGCGCGGGCGACGGCCGCTCCAGCTGCCAGCGCTCCAGCCGGCCGCCCCGAAACTCGCACGTCACCTGCGCGCCGCCGGCGTCGCACCAGCGGTAGATTTCCGGCTCCTGCCCCGCTGGCGTCAGGCCTTCGCCGAGCGAACGCGTCAACGCTACCACCTGCGCCAGGCCCCAGCCGGCCTTCAGGCGGGCGTTCAGCATCACCGCGCTGTCCACATGGCCGAGCGGCTGGCGCGCGGCGCGGTGCATCACCTGCATCAGCCGCGTCAGGTGCAGCAGCGCCCACAGCACCAGGCCGCTGACCACCGCCGCCAGGCCCAGCCCCCGGCCGGCGTACCAGCCGCCCAGCAGCAGCGCGGCGATCAGCAGGGGAACGGCGAGGCGGCGCAAGGTCATGGGGGGAATTGTCTGCGCTGGCGCGCCCGGTTCAGGCAGCAAGGGGCGTCGGCGGCGCGGCCTTCAGGCCAGCTCGCGCACCACCTGCATGGCCTCTTCCACGCGCTCCACCGTGTGGATCGTCAGGCCGGTGATGGGCCGCTTGGGCGCGTTGGCCTTGGGCACGACGGCCACGGTGAAGCCCAACTTTGCGGCCTCCTTCAGGCGCTCCTGCCCGCGCGGCGCCGGCCGCACCTCGCCGGCCAGGCCGACTTCGCCAAAGGCGATGAAGCCTTTGGGCAGGGCCCGCGCGCGCAAGCTGGAGGTGATAGCCAGCAGCACCGCCAGGTCGGCCGCGGGCTCGCTGATGCGCACGCCGCCCACGGCGTTCACGAACACGTCCTGGTCGGACGAGGCAATACCGGCGTGGCGGTGCAGCACCGCCAGCAGCATCGCCAAGCGGTCGCGCTCCAGGCCCACCGACAGGCGCCGCGGGCTGGGCCCGCCGCCGTCCACCAGTGCCTGGATCTCCACCAGCATCGGGCGCGTTCCCTCCAGCGTCACCAGCACGCACGAGCCGGGCACCGGCTCGCTGTGCTGGCTCAGGAAGATGGCGCTGGGGTTGGACACGCCGCGCAGGCCGCGCTCGGTCATGGCGAAGACGCCGATCTCGTTGACGGCGCCGAAACGGTTCTTGATGGCGCGCACCAGGCGGAAAGACGAGTGCGTCTCGCCCTCGAAGTACAGCACCGTGTCCACCATGTGCTCGAGCACGCGCGGGCCGGCCAGCGAGCCTTCCTTGGTCACGTGGCCCACCAGCACCACCGCGATGCCGGTGGCCTTGGCCAGGCGCGTCAGGTGCGCCGAACACTCGCGCACCTGCGCCACCGAGCCGGGGGCGCTGGTGAGCTGGTCCGAATACATCGTCTGGATCGAGTCGATGACGCACACCGCCGGCTGCGTGGCCTGCACCGTGGCCATGATTTTCTCGAGCTGGATCTCGGCCAGCACGTTGACCTGGCTGCCCTCCAGGCCCAGCCGGCGCGAGCGCAGCGCCACCTGGGCGCCGCTTTCCTCGCCGGTCACGTACAGCGTCGGCAGGCCCAGGCGCTGCAGCGCATCCAGCGCCTGCAGCAGCAGCGTGGACTTGCCGATGCCCGGGTCGCCGCCGATCAGCACCACCCCACCCTCGACGATGCCGCCGCCCAGCACCCGGTCGAGCTCCTCCACGCCGGTGGCCGTGCGCACCACCTCGGTGGCCTCGATGGCGGACAGCGGGGCGACGGCCTGCGCCTGGGCAAGGCCCGCGTACTGCGGCGCGCTCAGGCGGTTCTTGCCGGCCCCCGGGCCCTCGGGCACGGTCTCGATCAGCGTGTTCCAGGCGCCGCAGCCCGGGCATTTGCCCAGCCAGCGCGGGCTGGTTGTGGCGCAGTCGGTGCAGGTGAAAAGGGTCTTGTCCTTGGCCATGGTGCGGTGGTGCAGCGCGGGCAGCGCTATCGGTCCCATCCTACCCGCCGCGCCCGGGACGCGCCCCTAGGATGCGGCAAGCCCTTTTGCGCCGCCGCACCATGCCTTTGCCCTTTTCGCCCGCCTCCTCCCGCCTGCACGGCGCCTGCCGATGCGGCGCGGCGCTGCTGCTGTCGGCCGCCGTGCTGGCGCTGGCGGCGTGCGACCCGCGCCCGGCCGACAAGCCCCTCAGCCCCACCGCCCCGCCGGTGCCCAAGCCATCGGCCGTGGCCGCCCCCGCCGGCTGAACCGGCCGCCGGGCGGCACAATCGCCGGCCATGAAAACTGCATGCATCTACGGGGCCGGCGCCATCGGCGGCTGGCTGGGCGTGGCCCTGGCGCAAGCCGGCTGCGATCTCCACCTGGTGGCGCGGGGCGGCACGCTCGCCGCCCTGCACCAGCACGGCCTGCGGCTGACGCGCCCGGACGGCAGCATGGCCCAGGTGCCGGTCCAGGCCAGCGACGAGCCGGCCGCGCTGGGTCCCCAGGACCTGGTGGTGCTGGCCGTCAAGGCGCCGGCGCTGCCGGAGGTGGCGCGGCGCATCGCCCCGCTGCTGCGGCGGGACACGGTGGTGCTCACCGCGATGAACGGCGTGCCCTGGTGGTTCACCGCGGGCTGCGAGGGGCCGGCGCGCGGCCAGGCGCTGGCCAGCGTGGACCCGCAAGGCGCGCTGGCCGACGCGATTCCCGCCGACCAGGTCATCGGCAGCGTGGTGCACGCCAGCTGCGCGCTGGCCGGCCCGGCCCACGTGCGCCAGCACATGGGCAACCGGATCATCCTGGGCGAGCCCGACGGGCGCACGCACAGCCCCCGCCTGGACCGGCTGGCCGCGCTGCTGGCGGCCGGCGGACTGGAGGTGGAGCGCTCGGCGCGCATCCAGCAGGACATCTGGTTCAAGCTGTGGGGCAACATGACCATGAACCCCATCAGCGCGCTGACCGGCGCCACCACCGACCGCATCCTGGACGACGAGCTGGTGCGCAGCTTCGTCTCGGCCGTGATGCGCGAGGCGCGCGAGATCGGCGCGCGCCTGGGCCTGCCGATCGACCAGGAGCCGGAGGACCGCCATGCCGTCACGCGCCGCCTGGGCGCATTCAAGACCTCCATGCTGCAGGACGTGGAAGCCGGCAAGCCGCTGGAGCTGGACGCCCTGGTGGGCGCGGTGCGCGAGCTGGGCCGCATCACCGGCGCGCCTACGCCATCGACCGACGCGCTGCTGGGCCTGTCGCGCCTGATGGCGCGCACCCGCGGTTTGTACTGAAATCGGGCTCCAGCGCTTGTCAGTCAAGCGTCGATAGCTCTTTTTTTAATAGCAATTCATGACCACCCTCACGCTCTACTACGCCCCCGGCACCTGCGCCCAGGCCGTGCGCATCGCCCTGCACGAAGCCGGCGCGCCGCACCGCGCCGTGCGCATCGACTTCGCCGCAGGCGAGCAGCGCGGCCCCGCCTACCGGGCCGTCAACCCCAAGGGGCGCGTGCCGGCGCTGGCCACCGAGCACGGCGTGCTGACCGAAACGCCGGCGCTGCTGGCCTACGTGGCCCAGCGCTTCGCCCAGGCGCAGCTCGCGCCGGCCGACGCCTTCGGTTTCGCGCGCATGCAGGAATTCAATGCCTACCTGGCCTCCACCGTGCACGTGGCCCATGCCCACCGCCCGCGCGCGTCGCGCTGGGCCGACGAGCCCGAGGCCCAGGCGGCCATGCAGCGCAAGGTGCCCGCCAACATGGCCGAGTGCTTCGACGTGATCGAGCGGCACTACCTGGGCGAGGGACCCTGGGTGATGGGCGACCAGTACACGGTGGCCGACGGCTACCTGTTCACCGTGGCCGGCTGGCTGGAGGGCGACGGGGTGGACATCGCACGCTTTGCGCGCGTGCACGCCCACTTTCGGCGCGTGGCGGCGCGCCCGGCCGTGGTGGCCGCGCTGCAGCCCTGAGCGGCGGCGGTCAGGACCCGCGCAGCAGGCGCACCGCGTGCGGCAGCGACTGCGCCCCGGGCACGAAGTGCTGCAGGGCGGCGCCCAGCAGCGCGGCGCACACGGTGGCCGCCAGCAGCGGCTTCCAGGTCAGGCGCACCGCGGCGCCGAGCCAGCCTGCGCGCTCGGCGCCCATCACGGCACGTGCGGCCGCCACGGAAAACGCCAGCTCCACCGCCACGGCCAGCAGCACCTCGGAGCTGAAGTACAGCCAGGCCAGGGCGCCGGCGCCCGCCAGCAGCGCCGCGCCCAGCATGAAGATCGCCAGCACCGGCACGACGACCACCGCGCCCTCGTCGGCGCTGGCGGCCGCGTCCA
>DAMCAL010000199.1:0-4329 GCA_032059585.1 Burkholderiaceae bacterium | reverse complement strand
GCGTCCAGCGCGAAACGCTCCAGGGGCTGCAGCGTGACCTCGGTGGCGTAGTCGACGTTGGTGGCCAGCCCCATGAAGCTGCCGGCGCGGGCGCGCGTGGCCTTGTACTCGGGCAGGTAGCGGCCGGCCTGGCGCATCAGCCACAGGGGGGTGTACTCGGTCGCCTGGCGGCGGCAGGCACGCAGGAAGGTGTCGTTCGTCAGCGCGGCGAAGGAGGAACTCGTAGTAGTCATGGGCGGGGATTGTCGCAGCGCCCCCGGGCGGCGCCGCCGGCAAAGCCCCGCGAGGGCGCCGCCGCCTCAGTAGACGACCACCCGGTCGCCCACCTTGACCTGTTCATACAGCCACTTGGCGACCTGGTAGTCGCGCAGCTGGCTGCAGCCGTGCGAGCCGCCGGCGTAGCCCTTGTCGGCGAAGTCCTGCGAGTAGTGCACGGCCACGTTGCGGTCGTAGAACAGCGCGTAGGGCATGGGCGTGCGCTCGCCGAAGATCTTGGAGACCGTCTCGTGGTTCTTGTACCAGATGCGGAACTCGCCCTCGTCGCTCTCCCAGCCCGGCATGGCAAAGCGCGCCTCGCGCGTGAAGCGGATCTGGCCGTTGTCCACGAAGGACATCTTCTTTTGCTGGCGCGAGATGCAGATCACCCGGCCGGTGGTGCAGCGCGCATCCAGCTCCTGCGTGCTGCTGCTCTGCGGCGGCGCGCTGAACAGGTCGGCATAGCGCGGCAGGCGGGTGCGGCGCAGCAGGGGGGTCCACGAGCGTTCGTCCATCACCTCGCTGGCCGGCAGGTTCAGCCCCACGCGCCAGGCGGCGATGGCCGCGCGCGTGGCGTCGCTGAACACGCCGTCCACCGGACCCTGGTACAGCCCGGCCTGCTTCAGGCGGTGCTGCAGTTCCCTCATGAACGCGGGCTCGACCGGCGCGACGAACCAGGGGCCGATGTCGGTGTTGGTGAGTTCCGCCTGCGTCGGCGCGCGCGAACGCGCGGCCAGCGCATTCCAGGTGGCCTGGTCGACCACGCCGGTGGCGCGCAGGCCGGCGTCCTTTTGCAGCTTGAGCACGGCCTCGCGGGTGAGCTGGCCGAAACGGTCCTCGACGTCCACCACCGCCAGGAATTTCGCCTGGCGCAGGCGCACCTGCAGTTCGCGCACCTGCGGCGATTGCATCTTGAAGCGCAGCTCCTGCTGCAGCGGCGTGGCCGCACCGGCCGCCGTGGCGGCAGGCGGGCCCGGCAGGTTGGCCGCGATGGCTGGAAGCGCGGCCCAGCACGCCGCCAAGGCTGCACCGGCCAGCAAACGGGAGGGAAGGGAGGAAGCACGCGGCAGGTTCATGCCGAAAATTATCCGTGCGCCAGGCGCCGGCAGGGGTAACCGGCTCCATCTCCGCAGGGTCTTTCTGACCGCAGCGTGCGCCGCCGCCACAGTGCCCAGGCAAGGCGGTTGGGTGGCAGGCGTGCGAGCGCCCGCGGCCTGCACGCCGCGAGGCGCCGCGGTGCAGCGCGCTACAGCCGCGCGATCGCCTCGTGCAACTCGCGCCGGCCCAGGATCTCGCTGAACACCACCGGTGCGCGGCCGGGCGCGTGCAGCACGTACACCGGCACGCCGCTGCGCCCCAGCGCCGCCAGGGCGGTGGTGATGGCCGGGTCGCGCCGCGTCCAGTCGGCGCGCAGCAGGGCCACGCCCTTGGCGGCGAAGGCCTGCAGCACCGCGTCGTCGGCCAGGGTGGTCTGCTTGTTGTACTGGCACGTCACGCACCAGGCGGCGGTGTAGTCGACGAACACCGGCCGCCCCTCGGCCAGCAGCTGCGCCGGCAGCTCGGCATGCCAGGGCTGCCAGGCGCCGGCCGCGGCGGGCGCGCCCGCGGCCGCCAGCGGCGCGGGCTCGGGCTGCACCAGCTTCGGCCCCCATGACCAGGCCAGCCAGGCCCCCGCGGCGATCGACAGCGGCGCCAGCACCGCCCGCGCACCGCCGCGCAGCGTCAGCGTCCAGACCACCAGCGCCAGCAGCACCAGCAGCGCCAGCAGCGCCGCGGCGCCGTCGATGCCCGCCTGCTGGCCCAGCACCCAGGTCAGCCAGACCACGGTCGCGAACATCGGAAAGGCCAGCAGCCGACGCAGGGTGTCCATCCACGCGCCCGGGCGCGGCAGGGCGCGCGCCACCGCCGGCAGCCAGGCCGCCAGCACGTAGGGCAGCGCCAGCCCCAGGCCCAGCGCAGCGAAGATCGCCAGCGCCTGCGCTGGCGGCAGCGTCGCCGTCACGCCCAGCGATGCGCCCATGAACGGCGCCGTGCAGGGCGACGCCACGGCCACCGCCAGCACGCCGGTCAGAAAGGCGTCGGCCAGCGGGTGGCGCGCCTGCGCGCTGGCCCAGGACGAGGGCAGCAGGCTGCCGAACTCGAACACCCCGGCCAGGTTCAGCCCGATCAGCGTGAACAGCGCCGCCAAGCCCGCCACCACCCCCGGCGACTGCAGCTGAAAGCCCCAGCCCACCGCCTGGCCGGCGGCGCGCAGCGCCAGCATGGCCGCGCCCAGCAGCAGGAACGACAGCACCACCCCCGCGGCGTAGGCCAGCCCGCCCAGGCGCTGCGCGCGCAGGTCCTGGCCATGGCGCGCGAAGCCGACCACCTTGATCGCCAGCACCGGGAACACGCAGGGCATCAGGTTGAGCAGCATCCCGCCCAGGAGCGCGCCGGCCAGTGCCGCCAGCCACGCAGTCCAGGGCGCCGGGGCGGTCGGCGCAGCCGCAGGGGCGCCCGGCGCGGCGCCGGGTGCCGCCTGCGCATTGGCCGCCAGGGCCGCGGCCAGCGCGGGCGATACCGTGGCCGGCGCCGCCACTGCCGGCCAGCCGCCGGCCACGGGCAGCGCCACCTGCACGCCCGTGTCGCCCCGGGCGAGCACCAGCGGCAGCGGGTCGGGTCCGGCGCTGCGCTCGGGCGACAGCGGCACGCGCGCGCTCCACACGCCCGCCGCGTCCCACTGCTGTTCGGGGGCGGCCGCGGTGCGCACGACGCCCGGCGTTTCCGCGAAGACTTCCAGGTCCCGGTCCCGCCAGGCCGGCGGCAGGCCGGCCACGCGCAGCGCCAGCGTGTCTCCCTCGATGCGCGCGTCGCTGCCGCCGCCGGCGGCCAGCGGCTGCGGCTGGGCGTCGGCGGCGGCCTGGAAGGCGGCGGCGTGCATGGCGGTGGTGCCCTGGACCGGCACCTGCAGCGTGAAGCGGCCCTCTTCGGGAATGCACTCCTGGCGGCACACCAGCCACGAGGCGTGCAACGTCACGGTCACCTCGCGCGCCAGCGGCGCCGCGCGCCAGTCGGGCGACACGGTGACCGGCACCGGCAGCAGCACTTGGCCCTCGTAGCCGTAGTTGGCCAGCGTGCCCAGCGGGATCTTGCGCGGCACCGGCCAGGCAATCTCGCCGGCATCCAGGCCCTCGGGCAGTTGCCATTCGAGCTGCGTCGGCAGTCCCGAGTCGCCGGGGTTCTTCCAGTAGGTGTGCCAGTCGGGTTGGTGGGTGATGAGCAGGCCCAGCTGCAGCGGCTGGCCCGGCGCGATACCCTGCGGCGCATGCGCCACCAGCTCGGCCGTGACGTAGGGCGTGGTCACCACGCTGGCCCCGGCACTGCCCGAGGATTTCAAGAGAAATTGGGCTCCAGCGCCCGTGGATAAAGCGCTTGCAGCTATGAAAAACAGAGCGCCTAGCAGGCGCCGGGGGAGGCGGTGGAACATGGCAGGGTGGGAGCGGCGGGAGGGGCTTTGGTTCCTGGGCAGCGGCAGGCGACCTTAGGGCCGATGGTAAGGGCCGCCCCTTTCAGACCGATGGCAGCCAGCGCAACCACCACGGGCTGCGCGCTGCCGCACGGCCCAGGCGGGCGCCGAACGCCAGCAGCAGTGCCTGCAGCGTTTCGCAGCCGGCCTGGCGCGCGGCCTGCAGCGGGGTCACACTGCCCAGTTGCGCCGGCAGGTTCGGGTCCGCGCCATGCTCCAGCAGGGCGCGGGCGACCGCCTCGTGGCGGTGCAGCACGCTGATGAACAGGGCCGACTGCATCACCTCCGGATGCTGGTAGTCGATATCCACGCCGTTGCGCAGGTGGTAACGCACGCAGTGCAGATCACCGCGCTCGGCGGCGGCGTAAAAGTCTTTCCAGTCCCCTCCGGCACCCGCCATGGCTGACTCCCGATCCGTCCGTTGGTGCCATGACTGTACGAGCAGCCGCGCGCGGGGACTGCAGGGTTTGCCGCAGCGGGCCGGGGGCTATCATGCCCGGCCCCGAAGCCCCGCCCACCCATGCACGGCACGCCGCTCCTTCACCGCTTGCGCCTGATGGCCCGCGCCC
>DAMCAL010000198.1:0-4339 GCA_032059585.1 Burkholderiaceae bacterium | reverse complement strand
TCACGGGCTCGTAGACCACGCGGCGCAGCTCGGGGTCGTAGCGCATCTCGACGTGGCCCGACAGCGGGAAGTCCTTGCGGAAGGGGTGGCCGATGAAGCCATAGTCGGTCAGGATGCGGCGCAGGTCGGCGTGGCCGTCGAAGACGATGCCGAACAGGTCGAAGGCCTCGCGCTCAAACCAGTTGGCCGAGTTCCACAGGTCGTTGACCGACGGCACGACGGGAAAGTCATCGTCCGGGCAGAAGACCTTGACGCGCACGCGCTGGTTCAGCGACACCGACAGCAGGTGCACCACCACCGCGTAGCGCGCGCCCTCGACGCCAACGTCTCGGTAGGTGGAGTAATCCACGCCGCACAGGTCGATGAGCTGCTCGAAGCGGCAGCCGGGCGCGTCGCGCAGAATCTGCATGGCACCAAGATAGTCGGTGGCGGAAACCACCACCGTCAGCTCGTCCAGCGCTAGGGTGATGGCACGTGCCTTGGCGCCCAGGGCAGAGGCGACAGCGTCGCGCAGGGCTTCGGGCGCAACGGCGGTGGCGGAAGCGATATCTGTCATCGAATGCCTTTCACGCACGCGCAATGGTGTTGGTGCGGCGGATCTTCTGCTGCAGCTGGATGATCCCGTAGATCAGCGCCTCGGCCGTGGGGGGGCAGCCGGGCACGTACACGTCCACCGGCACGATGCGGTCGCAGCCGCGCACCACCGAGTAGCTGTAGTGGTAGTAACCGCCGCCGTTGGCGCACGAGCCCATCGAGATCACCCAGCGCGGCTCGGCCATCTGGTCGTACACCTTTCGCAGCGCCGGCGCCATCTTGTTGCACAGCGTGCCGGCGACGATCATGAGGTCGGACTGCCGGGGACTGGCGCGGAACACTTCCGCGCCGAAGCGGCCGATGTCGTAGCGCGCGGCAGCCGCATGCATCATCTCCACCGCGCAGCAGGCCAGGCCGAAGGTCATCGGCCACAGCGATCCGGTCTTGGCCCAGTTCACCACCGAGTCATAGCTCGTGGTGATGAAGCCTTCCTTCATCACACCATCAATCATCGTGTCGTTCCTTTGCACAGCGGCCGTGGCCGCTCATTCCCAGTTCAGCGCACCCTTTTTCCACTCGTAGGCAAAGCCCACGATCAGGATGGCCAGGAACACCAACACCGCGACGAACCCGGTCAGCCCCACCTCGTGCAGGCTCACGGCCCACGGAAACAGGAAGGCAATCTCCAGGTCGAACAGGATGAACAGGATGGCCACGAGGTAGTAGCGCACATCGAACTTCATGCGCGCGTCCTCGAAGGCCTCGAAGCCGCATTCGTACGGGGAATTCTTGGCGGGGTCCGGGCGGTTGGGGCCCAGGATGTAGCCCAGCACAAGGGGCACCACACCGATGGCAGCCCCCACCAGAATGAACAGGAGGACTGGGAGGTACTGATCGAGATTCATGTGGAGACCTGCTCACCGTTGAAAAGCCGCCCTGCCCGGGTCGCCATGCGACCCGGATAAGGCGGCCTTATGTGATTGGTGCCGTCGGCGAGACTCGAACTCGCACAGCTTTCGCCACTACCCCCTCAAGATAGCGTGTCTACCAATTCCACCACGACGGCTGTCTTGTTTTACGTGGTCTGCAAGGCCTGGCCCATGCCGGGCGACCCCCAGACAGTCAGCGATTCTAACCCGGAAAAACCCTGTCACACCTGGGGCAGCGGGATTATTTGCGCTGCCCCCAAGGTGTCACTTGGTCGGGATCTGAGCAGCGCCCGGCGCAGGCTCGGCGGCCGGTGCCGGCACCTCGGCGGCAGTGTCAGGCTGCGGCGTCGGCGCGCTGGTGGCCGGGACTGCGGCGGCCGGGGTCTCCAGCACACTGCCCACGCTGGCAGGCGCACGCTGGTTGTTGCCCAGGTAGGCCAGCGCCAGGGTGGCCACGAAGAACACCGTGGCCAGCACGGCTGTGGTGCGCGACAGGAAGTTGGCACTGCCGCTGGCACCGAACAGGCTGCCCGAGCTGCCGCCACCGAACGCGGCGCCCATGTCGGCGCCCTTGCCGTGCTGGATGAGGATCAGGCCGATCATGGCCAGGGCGGTGAGCATCTGCACCGCCAAGATGATGTTCACGAAGGCATTCATACGCTTTCAACTCCTGATGTGATAGCTGCTCACGCCCGGCTGGCGCGCGCTGCAGCGATGATGTGCAAGAAATCCTGGGCCTTGAGCGAAGCGCCGCCCACCAGGCCGCCGTCGATGTCGTCCTGGGCCAGCAGCTCGGCAGCGTTGGCCGCATTCATGCTGCCACCGTACAGCAGCGGGATGCGCCCAGCCGCCTGGCTGGCCGCGGCCAGCTGGGCCCGCAGGACCGCGTGCACCTCTTGCGCCTGCGCCGGACTGGCCGTGCGGCCGGTGCCGATGGCCCAGACCGGCTCATAGGCCACGACGATCTCGCTGATGCAATGCCCGTTGGCCTGGATGACTGCCGCCAGTTGGCGGCGAACCACCTCCATGGTGTGGCCAGCTTCACGCTCGGCCAGGGTTTCGCCGACGCAGACGATGGGGGTGATGCCGGCGCCGAGCGCCTTGTGCGCCTTGGCGGCGACGGCGGCGTCGGTTTCACCGTGGTACTGGCGGCGCTCGGAATGGCCGACCAGCACGTAGCGCACGCCGAACTCGCGCAGCATCGCGGCCGAAGCCTCGCCGGTGAAGGCGCCGCTGTCGTGCTGCGACACGTCCTGCGCGGCCAGGTGGATGGCAGAGCCCGCCACCAGCGCCTGCACCTGCGCCAGGTACGGCGTGGGCACGGCCACCACCACGGCGCAGCCGCCCTCCTGGTCCTGCAGCCCGGCGCGCAGCGCGCCCACCAGCGCCTCGTTGGCAGCCAGGCTGCCGTTCATCTTCCAATTGCCGGCAATCAGCCTGGTTCGGGTCATCACGCGTTCCACGTCAAAACGATCTTGCCCACATGCTGGTTGGACTCCATCAGCGTGTGGGCCTGGGCCGCCTGGTCGGCGGAGAAGGTGCTGTGCACCACCGGCCGGATCGCCCCGGCCTCGAACAGCGGCCAGACCTCGCGGCGCAGCGCCTGGGCGATGGCGGCCTTGAAGGCCACCGGGCGCGGGCGCAGCGTGGAGCCGGTGATCGTGAGCCGCTTTCTGAGCACGGCGCCGGCGTCGACCGACGCCTTCACCCCGCCCTGCACGGCGATGATCACGATGCGCCCGTCCTCGGCCAGGCATTGCAGCTCGCGCTGCACGTATTCGCCCGCCACCATGTCCAGCACCACGTCGGCACCTCGGCCCTCGGTGATGCGCAGCACTTCCGCGACGAAATCGTGCGTGCGGTAGTTGACGGCATGGTGCGCGCCCAGCTGCACGCAGGCGGCACACTTGTCGTCGGAGCCGGCGGTGACGATCACCGTGGCGCCGCGCGCGCGGGCCAGCTGGATCGCGGTCACGCCGATGCCGCTGGAGCCGCCGTGCACCAGCAGCACCTCGCCCGCCTGCAGGCGGCCACGGTCGAACACGTTGCTCCACACGGTAAAGAAGGTCTCGGGCAGCGAGGCCGCTTCAATATCGGACAGGCCCGCAGGGACCGGCAGGCACTGCACCACCGGCGCCACGCACCACTGGGCATAGCCGCCGCCGGCGACCAGCGCGCAGACACGTTCGCCCACGCGGATGCCGGCCTGCGCCATGGCCGCGGCGTCGCCGGCCTCGACCACGCCCGCGACCTCCAGCCCCGGCAAGTCCGAGGTGCCGGGCGGCGGCGCGTAATGGCCCTTGCGCTGCAGCACGTCCGGGCGGTTCACGCCGCTGGCGGCCACGCGGATCAAGAGCTCACCCGCACCCGGCTGCGGGCGTGGGCGTTCGGTCAGCCGCAGCCCTTCGGGCGGGCCGAAAGCCGCGATCTCCACGGCTTGCATGGGGGTCTCGTTCATGGCTGAAAAATTGGCATCAGAACAGGCGCCAGCGCTTGACCATCAAGCGCTGGCAGCTCTTTTTTCGATAGCAATCAGAGCGGGTTGGAGCCCGGCTCTTCACCGCCCTGCGCGCCACCGTTGCCATGGCCGTTGCCATGGCCATTGCCATTGCCGCCGTGGCCCTGGTGCTGGCCATAGCCATTGCCGTCACGGCGCTCGCCCCGGCCACCGCGATCGCCGCGATCGCCACGGTCTCCGCGATCGCCACGGTCAGGCCGCTCCATGCCGGCAGGGCGCTCGGTCAGGGCCTTCAGCGAAAGCTTGATGCGGCCCTTTTCATCGGTCTCCAGCACCTTCACGCGCACGACCTGGCCTTCTTGCAGGTAGTCGTTCACGTTTTCCACGCGCTCGTGGGCGATCTGGCTGATGTGCAGCA
>DAMCAL010000197.1:0-4435 GCA_032059585.1 Burkholderiaceae bacterium | reverse complement strand
ACCGTGGCCGACCTGGACGGCCAGCTGCGCGGCCTGGTGCTGCAAAACATCAGCAACGCCATTGCCGCCAGCGGCGTGCCGTTCCTGGACCTGGCGGCCAACCAGACCATGTTCGCCGACGCCCTCACGCAGACCCTGCGGCCGGCCTTCGAGCGCATCGGCCTGAAGCTGGAGGGCATGACGGTGCAAAACCTGTCGCTGCCCGAAGAGCTGCAAAAAGTGCTGGACCAGAAGATCGGCATGGGCATGGTCGGCGGCGACATGGGCAAGTTCATGCAGTACCAGACGGCGCAGGCGATCCCGAAATTCGCCGAAGGCGGCGGGCAGGGCGGCGGCGGTATTGCGGGCGACGCGATGGGCCTGGGCGCAGGGGTGGCGCTGGGCCAGGTGCTGGCGCAGAACCTGCAGTCCGGCCTGCAGCAGCAGCCGCCGGCGCAACCAGGCGGCGGCAGCGCGGCGGCACACCAGGGCGCCGCGGCAGCCGGCGTGCGGCCCGAGGACGTGATGGCCACCCTGGAAAAGCTCGGCGAGCTCAAGTCCAAGGGCATCCTGACGCAGGAAGAGTTCGACGCGAAGAAGGCCGAGCTGCTGAAGAAGCTCGTCTGACGCTGTCGAGCGCTATAAAATAAATAGCTGCCAGCGCTTGATGGACAAGCGCTGGAGGCCAAAAACGCCTGAAATTTTCGTGACGCGCCCCCTGCCATGGTGACCTCCGGCTCCCAGCGCCACTACCGCGCGCCCTGCCCGGGCTGCGGGGCGCCGGTCGAGTTCCAGAGCGCCCAGTCCACCCACGCTGTCTGCCCCTACTGCCACAGCACCGTGGTGCGCAGCGGCGAGGTGCTGCAGCGCCTGGGCACCATGGCCGAGGTGTTCGACGACCACAGCCCGCTGCAGCTGGGTGCCAGCGGGAGCCTGCCGGCCGGCGCCGGCGCGGAGGGCACGCCGTCTGCGCAGTCTTTCACCCTGATCGGGCGGCTGCAATACGACAGCCCGCAGGGCCGCTGGACGGAATGGATCGCCCTGCTGCCGGACGGCGCCAGCGCCACGCTGGCCGAGGACAACGGCGCGTACGTGTTCTCCCGCCAGATCGCGCCGCGACACCCGCTGCCCGCGTCCGAGCACCTGCGGCTGGGCATGACCACGGCGGTCAACGGCAAGCCGTACACCGTCACCGCCCACCTGCAGGCGCACCTGCTGGCCGCCGAGGGCGAGACCCCGAAGCTGCCCCCGCCGGGCGTGCCCTTCACGGTGGTCGAGCTGCGCGCGGCCGACGGCGAAGTGCTGAGCATCGACTACGGCGCCGCCGTGCCCGAGGCGCACGCCGGCCGCGCCGTGCAGCTCGACGCGCTGGCGATGCAGGGCCTGCGGGACGAATCGGTGCGCGACGAAGCAGCGCGCCAGTTCAACTGCCCCCAGTGCGGCGCGCCCGTGCGGGTGGAGCTGTCCGCCAGCAAGAGCTGCACCTGCCCGTCGTGCCACAGCATCATCGACCTGACCGAGGGCGTGGGCGGCGAGCTGCGCCACGCCACGCAGTACGAGCGCGTGCAGCCGCTGATCCCGCTGGGCAGCGTGGGCCAGTTCGAGGGCGCGGCCTGGCAGGTGGTGGGCTTTCAGCGGCGCACGGGGATCGAGGTGGGCGACGACGAGGAAGACGCCTTCCACTGGGAGGAGTACCTGCTGTACCACCGCCAGCGCGGTTTCGTCTTCCTGGTGGACGCCAGCGACGGCTGGAGCCTGGTGCGCCCGACCGCCGGCGCACCGAAGTACAAGGGCGGCGCGCAAACCGCCACCTACCTGGGCCGCGACTACCGCCTGACCTCCACCTACCGCGCCGAGACCGCCTACGTGGCCGGCGAGTTCTACTGGCCTGTGCAGCGCGGGCAGAGCACCAGCAACCACGACTTTTCTGCCGTGGACGGCAAGGGCATCCTCTCGCGCGAACAGGCGCCGGGCGAGGTCACCTGGTCGCACGGCCAGCGCATGGACAGCACCGTCATCGCGCAGGCCTTCAAGCTGGGCGACAAGGCCGGGCTGTTTCGCCGCCAGGACGCCGGCCCGGTGGGCGGCAGCGGCAGTGTCGGCTGCGGCACCATCATCCTGGTCGGCTTCGTGCTGCTGGTGCTGCTGGTGATGATGAGCAACTGCTCGGGCTCGTCCGGCGGGGCCTACCGCAGCTCGGGCGGTGCCTGGGGCGGCTACACCTCGGGCGGCGGCCACAAGTGAGCGCGCGCTGCGCTATCTGACACGACCTTTTCCGCCTCTCTTATCCCCCTGTCCAACAAGGAGCAAACGCCATGATGGGAATCGAATGGCTCCGGCCCGCGGCCTTCGTCGGGTCCATCCTGTACGCCCTGATCGGCGTGGCCATCTTCTGGCTGTGCTTCTGGCTGATCGACAAGATCACCCCCACCGACCTGTGGGCCGAGATTGTCGAAAAACAGAACCGCGCCCTGGCGCTGGTGGTGGCGGCGATGTGCCTGGGCATCAGCATCATCGTCGCGGCGGCGATCCATTGAGCCCATTTTTTTCGCCAGCCGCCGCCCGGCGCGACGACGCTTTCGAGCTTCCTGCCATGACCGCACCACACCCGCCCGTACCGCCCGCGCAACCTCGCAACCCCCTGCACGGCCTCACCCTGGAGGCTGTTCTCACCGCGCTGGTGGCGCATTTCGGGTGGGAGGAGCTGGGCCGGCGCATTCCCCTGCGCTGCTTCACCAGCGATCCCAGCGTGTCGTCCAGCCTGAAATTCCTGCGCAAGACGCCGTGGGCGCGCGAGAAGGTGGAGGGGCTGTACCTGTTCATGCTGCGGGAGCAGCGGCGTCGACAGGCGCGCCAAGATGCATAGCGCACGAACTGGGATTGCGCCCGGTGGGGCAAACCCTGGTCGTAATATCAGCATCAGCGCCGGCTTGCACTTCGCTATGTAACGCTGTCGCTGAAGACATAAAAGCGCGCTTTCATCCTGGGTACAGTTATTAAAGAATGCTTTAATTTATTCCTTGCCCATTCAAGCATTCTTTCCATCGATGCGCAGCACCGGCACCACCCTGACTTCCACCACGCTGGGCGAGCCGGTCAAGGCCTTCGTGCCACATCCCTTGCCCCCTGGCCAACCGCCGTTGGCCCCCGAGACCTTCGCCGTTGCCAACCGGGCGGCTGAAACGGCGCTGGCCCGCTTGGCCGGGGTGGCCGGGCTGGTGCCGTCGGTGGACTGGCTGTTGTACAGCGCCCTCCGCAAGGAGGCGCTGCTCACGTCGCAAATCGAGGGCACGCAGGCCACGCTGACCGACTTGTTCGACGACGAGGCGGGCCTGGCGGTGGGCAACGGCGACGACGTGGAGGAGGTGACCAACTACCTGCGCGCTTTTCGGCTGGTGCAGCACAACCTGCGGGACCCGTCAGGCCTGCCCCTCGGCGTGCGGCTGTTGTGCGATGCGCACCGCCTGCTGCTCGACGGCGTGCGCGGCACGGGCAAGCAGCCGGGTGAGTTGCGGCGCTCGCAAAACTGGATGGGCAGCACGCGGCCCGGCAATGCGGTGTTTGTACCGCCACCGCCTGAACATGTCGCCGCGCTGCTGGGTGATACGGAGCGATTCATCCACGCGCCCAACCCTGGCCTGCCCCCGCTGGTGAAGGCGGCACTGGTGCATGCGCAGTTTGAAACCATCCATCCTTTTCTGGACGGCAATGGTCGCATGGGGCGCCTGTTGATCGCGGCGTTGCTGGAGCACTGGGGCTTGCTGCCCGAGCCGCTGATGTACCTGAGCGGCTATCTGAAGCAGCACCAGACGGAGTACTACCGCTACCTTTCCAGCATCCGCACGCACGGCGACTGGGAAGGGTGGGTAGGCTTCTTTCTGTCGGGGGTAGAGGTGGCTGCCACGGACGCCGAGCGGGGCATCGTCAGTATCGCCAGCTTGGTAGCTGCCGATCGCAAGCGCCTGCTGGAAGCGCCCAGATCCACGCCGGCCAGCTACCGGCTGTTTGAACTGCTGCCGATGATGCCGCGCTTCACCGTGGAGCGCGTGCGCCAGACGCTGGGCACGAGCTTCCCGACCGCCAACGCGGCAGTGCAGTTGCTGGCAGAACTGGGCATCGTGACCGAGGTGACAGGCCAGAAGAAGAACCGCAGCTACAGCTACCAGCGCTACATCGAGCTGATGAAGCTGTAGCCAGACGACGAGAGCAAGCCGTGACGGCAGATCCATCCGACCGCGACACCCTGGCTTGGCGGCAGGGCGCGGGCCGCATCCACTCCCACGGGCTGGGCATTGCCTGTGGTGGCGCCTCGCCCGGGATCGGCGAAGGGTGGACCGCATGAGCACCGGCGCGGCCTCCCCGGCGGCGCACGCCCCGCGCCCCCTCGACGTCGCCCTCCTGGCCAGCGTCTTCGTCATCGCCGCCTGCGGCCTGCTGTACGAACTGGCGGCCGGCG
>DAMCAL010000196.1:0-4512 GCA_032059585.1 Burkholderiaceae bacterium | reverse complement strand
GGGCGCAATACCAGCAGTTCCCCATCATCCCGTGCAACCTGTGCGGCAGCCAGGAGGGGCTGCAGCGCGCCGTGGTCAACGACATGCTGCGCGAGTGGGACAGGAAATTCCCCGGCCGCATCGAGAGCATGCTGCGCGCCATGGGCCATGTGGTCACCTCGCACCTCATGGACCCCAAGCTGCACGACTTCCGCAATGCCCGCGCCACCGGGGTGGCCAGCGCCGAGGGCGACATGGCGTTCGACCACGAGGAATTTCCCGTGGCGCTCACGCTGCCGGGCGTACAGGTGGTGCAGCTGGGCTGACACCTGCGGCGTGCGGGTGCAAGGCGCGCGCGGTCCGACGCGCGGACAGGGCCACGGCGTGCCGTCTGGCGCCCGCGCTTGCCGCCGCGCCCTAGCATCGCCGCAAAAGGAGCCTGCCATGCCGCCCGTCCTGCGCCGCTTCGTCCCTGCCCTGTTCCTCGTATTTGCCGCTGCGCTGCTGGCAGGCTGCGCCGGCCCGCGCCTGGTGGAAAGCGATGTGCGCAGCTATTCCACCTTGGCTGCGCTGCCCAGCCCGCCCACCTACCGAATCGAGCGCCTGCCGTCGCAGCAGGCCTACCCCGACGCCTTCGGCGCCATCGAGGCCGAGGCGGAGCGCGCCCTGGCGCGTGTGGGCCTGCGCCGCGACGAGGCCCATGCACGCCTGGTGGCGCAGATCGGCGCCGAAGGCGGCTACGCCGTGCCGCGCGACTGGCCCTACTACGGCCCCGACCCGTTCTACGGCCGCTTCGGCTGGGGCCTGGGCTGGGGCGGGCGTGGCTGGGGGCTGGGGTTCGGCTCGGGCTGGATGATGGACGCCCCGCCCACGCTGTACCACCGGCGGGTGACGCTGGTGCTGCGCGATGCAGCCAGCCAGCAGGTGGTCTACGAGACCTCGGCCGTATACGAGGACGTCTGGACCAGCGACCCGGCCATCTACGGCGTGCTGTTCGAGCAGGCACTCAGCGGCTTTCCGCAGCCACCGGCCAACGTGCGGCGCGTGCGCACCGAGGTCATGCCGCCGCGCTGATGGCTTGCCCACCACGGCCGGTTGTCGACAATGGCCCGATGGAGCCGCTGCAACACGCCACCCGCATCATCGCCATCCGCCACGGCGAGACCGCCTGGAACGTGGACACCCGCATCCAGGGACACCAGGACATCGCGCTGAACGCGACCGGACTGTGGCAGGCGGGCCGCGTCGCGGCGGCCCTCGCGCAGGAAGACATTGCCGCCATCTACAGCAGCGACCTGGTGCGTGCCTTTGCCACCGCCCAGGCCATTGCCGAGGCCACCGGCGCGCCGCTGCACCCCGAGCCGCGCCTGCGTGAACGGGGATTCGGCAGCTTCGAAGGCCGCACCTTCGCGCAGATCGAGCAGCAGTCGCCGGAGCATGCCCGGCTGTGGCGCCGCCGCGCGCCCGACTTCGCGCCCGAGGGCGGAGGCGAATCACTGACCGCCCTGCGCGCGCGGGTGCAGGCGGCCGTCGACCGCGTCGCCGCGCGCCACTGCGGCGCCCAGATCGTGCTGGTGGCGCATGGCGGCGTGCTCGATGCGCTGTACCGCCTGGCCACCGGCGTGGAGCTGCAGGCCCCGCGCACCTGGCAGCTGTCCAACGCCGCCATCAACCGCCTGCTGTGGACGCCGGATGGCCTGACGTTGGTGGGCTGGGCGGACACGCTGCACCTGGACGATGGCGGGCGCGACGAAATCCACTCGTGACGGCCGGTTTCCGGTTCGCGCTCGGATGTGCGACCGCCAAAGCGCACCGCCTGCAGTGCCGCCTTCCTCTGACGTGCTCGCAGGCCGCCGTCCTGCCGAGCAGCCTGAGCGCGCTCCTACGATGGTCTTTCACTTCAACTTTTTCTGAGGAGATCGACATGAGCGATGACACGAAGGCAACCGGTATTGGCGCGGCATTGGGTGGCGCGGCAGGGGGCGTGGCCGGCGGCGCAGCCGCAGGCGCTGCCGTGGGCGGGATGACGGGTCCCGTGGGCGCCGTCGTGGGCGCCGCGGCGGGCGCAGCCATCGGGGCCATTGCAGGCAAGAACCTGGTCGACGTGGACCCGCCTGTGGAAGACGCCTACTGGCGCGAGAACTATGCCAGCCGGCCCTACGCTAGCGGGGCGAGCTACGACGACTTCGGGCCCGCGTACCACCACGGCATCACCGCCTTCGGCAAATACCACGGGCAGGGGCGCAGCTTCGACGAGATCGAGCCCGATCTTGCGCGCGACTGGACCGGCGCGCGTGGCACGTCCACGCTGGACTGGGAACGTGCCCGTCCCGCCTCGCGCGATGCCTGGCAGCGCCTGAGCGACCGTGTCGAACGCGCGGTACCCGGCGACTCCGACCGCGACGGGTTGTGACCGCCTCCCTCGCGACAGACTGAAGCGGGGCCACGGGCTGCGCTGACCCGTGGGCCATCAACTGGACCGGACCAGCGCGGGCGGCCCGCCTGGTTCGGCCCTGAGGTGAGGGCGGCGAATTATCGGCATGCCGCCTGAAGGCGCCCGGGTGACGGGGATGCGAGCTCCTCCCACCCGGGGTTGTCCGGGTTTTGCGAACCGACCTGCCTGACCACAATCGGGCCATGTCGCCCGGCCAGACCATCGTCCTTGTCACGCCCCTGTTCTTCGCACTGATCGCGCTGGAGTGGCTGGTGGACCGCAAGCGCAACCGCCGCTCGATCGCACTGGCCGATGCGATCAGCAGCCTGAACCTGGGCATGCTGAGCCAGACCAGCGCCGTGTTCACGGTGGCCCTGCGCGTGGGCCTGTACACGCTCGCCTGGCAGCACCTGGCGCTGTGGCGCAGCGACGTCTTCTGGACCAGCTGGGTCGGCTGGTTCCTGGCCCTGCTGCTGTACGACTTCTGCTACTACTGGCTGCACCGCATGGGCCACGAGGTGGCAGTGTTGTGGGCCGCGCATGCGGTGCACCACCAGAGCCAGCACTACAACCTGTCCACGGCCCTGCGCCAGACCAGCTCGGGCGCACTGCTGGGCTGGCTGTTCTACCTGCCCATGGCCCTGCTGGGCGTGCCGCCGCTGGTGTTCGTGGTGGTCGGGCTGATCGACCTGCTGTACCAGTTCTGGGTGCACACCGAGCAGGTGGGACGCCTGGGCTGGTTCGACCGGTGATTCTGCAGCCCGAGCAACCACCGCGTGCACCACGCGGTCAACGACGACTACCTGGACAAGAACTATGGCGGCATCCTCATCGTGTGGGACCGGCTGTTCGGCACGTTCAGGGAAGAAGACCCGCGTCAGCCGTGCGTCTATGGCACGCGCGGCCTGCTCAACAGCTGGGACCCGCTGTGGGCCAACGCGCACGTCTATGCCGCGCTGGCGCAAGACAGCTGGCGCGCCCGCCGCTGGTCAGACAAGCTGCGCGTGTGGCTCAAGCCGCCCGGCTGGCGTCCGGAGGACGTGGCCCGCCGCCATCCCCGGCCTGCATTCGACATCGGCCAGATGCCGCTCTTCGCCCCGCCCGTCGGCGCTGCGCTGCGCTGGTTCCTGCTGGGGGACTTTGCCGTCCTGCTGGCCGGTGTGGCCCTGTTCCTGTGGCACGCCGAGGGCATGTTGGCGGCGCAGGCAGCCGTGTGGTTCGCCACGCTGCTGGCCTGCCAGTGGGCCCTGGCGGCGGCCATGCAGGGCCGCATGGGTACCGGACAGGTGCTGATGGTCCAGGCCGGCGCGCTCGCCACGGTCACCAGCGCGCTCGGGCTGGTGCAGTGGCACTGGGCTTTCAAGCCGGCAGCGCTGGTGTTTGCCATCGCCGGCGTGATGGCTGCCTGGCGTTCGGTTCCGTTGGAGGCGCGGCCCGCGTTGCGCCGCTCCCGCGGGCTGCTCCTGGCAGCACTGGCCGGCTCGCTGGTAGGCGACGTGCTGCTGATGCTGCCAGGGCTGTTCCTGCCGGGGTTGGTGGCATTCCTGCTGGCGCATCTGTGCTACGTGGCGCTGTTCCGCCAGGGTGTGCCCTGGTTTGCCGACCGCACGGCACTCGCAGCGGTGCTGGCGGTGGGCTTGGGCATGTATGCCTTTCTGGTGTACGGCGGGCTGCCGGCGGCACTGCGCATTCCCGTGGCGGCCTACGTGCTGGTGATCGCCTTGATGGCGGCGCAGGCGCTGGCGCGCCGCGCGACACTGGGCGCTCGCGTGCCAGGCGTGGACGCCGTGGCGCTGGGGGCGGTGCTGTTCATGCTGAGCGATGCGCTGCTGGCGCTCAACCGCTTCGTGCAACCGCTGCCCTGGGCGCAGGTGTGGGTGCTGTCGAGCTACTACGCCGCGCAGGCGCTGATCGTGCACGGCATGCTGCGCGCCTGGGCTGCTGCGCAGCAGGCAGCGCACCAGGGGTTGACAAGCTGACGTATTTTTGCAACAATACGCGCTTCGTCATTTCGGAGTCCCCACGTGGACAGTGCCAGTTCAACCAGCGAATCGAAGCGCGCCGTGATGGCAGCGCCGCTGGCCGGCTGACCGACTCCC
>DAMCAL010000195.1:0-4548 GCA_032059585.1 Burkholderiaceae bacterium | reverse complement strand
CCAGCCGCCACGAGCCGGGCAGCAAGACCTTCCTGGGCGTGACGGTGCCCGCCGGGGCCTCCGGCGAGGCCGCGCTGTCCACGGCGCTGGACACGCTGTTCGGCCACCCGAACCTGCCGCCCTTCGTGGCGCGGCAGATGATCCAGCGGCTCGTGACCAGCAACCCCAGCCCGGCATACGTCGCGCGCGCCGCAGCGGCGTTCGCCAACAACGGCCGCGGCGTGCGCGGCGACATGCAGGCGCTGCTGCGGGCGATCTTGCTCGATCCGGAAGCGCGCAGCCCGGCCCAGGCGGCCGCGCCCGGCTTCGGCAAGCTGCGCGAGCCGGTGGTGCGGCTGCTGAACTGGGCGCGCGCGTTCGGCGTGCGCTCGACCAGCGGCGTCTGGGGCATCGGCGACCTGTCGTCGCCCTCCAGCGGCCTGGGCCAGAGCCCGATGCGCTCGCCCAGCGTGTTCAACTTCTTTCGCCCCGGGTATGTGCCGCCCGACACGGCGCTGTCCGCGCGCGGCCTGTGCGGCCCGGAATTCCAGATCACCACCGAGGTGTCGGTGGCCGGCTACGTGAACTACATGCAGCGCGTGATCGGCAATTCCTTCACCGGCGACCTGCTGGCCGACTACGGCAGCCTGGCGCCGCTGGCGGGCGACGCCGCGGCCCTGGCGTCGCAGGTGAACCTGCTGCTGGCAGCCGGCGCCCTGCCCGCGGCCACGCTGGCGCGCATCCAGGCCGCCATCGATTCCATCCCCGCCGCGGCCAAGGACGCCACGCGCAACCGCATCTCCATCGCGCTGCTGCTGGTGCTGGCATCGCCCGAATACATCGCCCAGAAGTGACCCCTCCCATGTCGCCCCTTCCCCACATCCCTCCCGACAACGCCTCGCGCCGGGCCTTTTTGCGCCGGGCCTCGGCCCTGTCGGTGGCCGCCGGCGCCGCGCCGTGGGCGCTGTCGCTGTCGGCCATGGCCGACGCGGCCGCCGCCACGGCCACCGACTACAAGGCCCTGGTGTGCGTGTTCCTGCACGGCGGCAACGACCATGCCAACACCGTCGTGCCCTACGACACCGCCAGCTACGAGGCGCAGTACGCACTGCGCGGCAACCTGCGCATCGACCGCGCCAGCCTGGCGCCGGGCCTGCTCCAGCCCACGGCGGCGCTGGAGGACGGCCGGCAGTACGCCCTGGCGCCGGGCCTCACGCCGCTCGCCCCGCTGTTCAACGCCGGCCAGATGGCGGTGCTGCTGAACGTGGGCACGCTGGTGCAGCCGACCACGCTGGCGCAGTACCGCGCGCGCTCCGTGCCGCTGCCGCCGAAGCTGTTCTCGCACAACGACCAGTCCTCGTTCTGGCAGTCCTCGCATGCCGAAGGGGCGGCCTCGGGCTGGGGCGGGCGCATGGGCGATCTGTTCGCCTCGAGCAATGGCAACGCCACGTTCACCAGCATCGGCCTGTCGGGCAACGCGGTGTTCCTGGCGGGTAACCACACCGCCGCCTACCAGGTCTCGCCCTCGGGGCCGGTCGCATTCAACGGCATCCGCAAGCCCCTGTTCGGTTCGGCCGCGGCCTCCAGCGCCTTGCAGGGGCTGATGAGCGCCGGCTATGCCGATCCGCTGGTGAGCGAGTACACGCGGGTGTGCAAGCGCTCGCTGGACGCCTATGACCAGCTCAACGCCGCCCTGGGGGCGGACGCAGCCTTTGCCACCCCGTTTCCCAGCGCCAACGGCCTGGCCGAGCAACTCAGGATGGTGGCACGCATGATCGCCGCGCGCGGCACGCTGGGCGTGCGGCGGCAGGTGTTCTTCGTCTCCCTGGGCGGCTTCGACACGCACGACAACCTGCTGGCCACGCACCCGGCGCTGATGGCCACGCTGGGCGGTGCGCTGCAGGCCTTCCACCAGGCCACGGTGGAGCTGGGCGTGGCCCAGCAGGTGACCACCTTCACGGCCTCGGACTTCGGCCGCACGCTGGCCAGCAACAGCGGTGGCTCCGACCACGGCTGGGGCAGCATGCACTTCGTGCTGGGCGGCGCAGTGCGCGGCGCCGCTTACTACGGCAAGGCGCCGGTGATCGCCAGCGGCGGGCCGGACGACGTGGGCCAGGGACGGCTGCTGCCGGGCATCTCGGTGGACCAGTACGGCGGCACGCTGGCGCGCTGGTTCGGCCTGAGCGCCAGCGAGCAGTTGGACGTGCTGCCGGGCCTGGCGCGTTTTTCCGAGCGCGACCTGGGCTTTTTGTGACGCCCCGTGGCCGGGCGACAAAAAAAGGACCCGCAGGTCCTTTTGGTCGTTGGCGCCGGCAGGCGGCTCAGGGCGCCAGCGTCTCCAGTCCCCCCAGGTAGGGCCGCAGCGCCTGCGGCACGGTGATGCTGCCGTCCTGGTTCTGCCAGTTTTCCAGCACCGCCACCAGCGTGCGCCCCACCGCCAGGCCCGAGCCGTTGAGGGTGTGGACCCACTCGTTCTTGCCCTGGGCATTTTTGAAGCGGGCCTGCATGCGGCGCGCCTGGAACGCCTCGCAGTTGCTGACCGAACTGATCTCGCGGTAGGTGCCCTGCGCGGGCAGCCAGACCTCCAGGTCGTACGTCTTGGCGGCGCCGAACCCCATGTCGCCGGTGCACAGGTTCACCACACGGTAGGGCAAGCCAAGCGCCTGCAGCACGACTTCAGCATGGCCGGTCATCTCCTCCAGCGCCGCGTAGCTGTGGTCCGGGTGGACGATCTGCACCATCTCGACCTTGTCGAACTGGTGCTGGCGGATCATGCCGCGCGTGTCGCGGCCGTAGCTGCCGGCCTCCGACCGAAAGCACGGGGTGTGCGCCGTGAAGCGCAGCGGCAGGTCCGCCTCCTGCAGCACTTCGCCCTGCACCAGGTTGGTCAGCGGCACCTCGCTGGTGGGGATCAGGTACAGGGCCGCGTCGTCCGGCACGGGCTCGCCCTCCTGCCCACCCTTGCGCGCGGCGAACAGGTCGCCCTCGAATTTCGGCAGCTGCCCGGTGCCGCGCAGCGCCTCGGCGTTGACGATGTAGGGCACGTAGCACTCGGTGTAGCCGTGCTGCTGCGTCTGCACGTCCAGCATGAACTGCGCCAGCGCCCGGTGCAGCCGCGCCACCGGGCCTTTCATGACCGTGAAACGCGAGCCCGCCAGCCGCGCGCCCAGGTCGAAATCCAGGCCCAGCGGCTCGCCCAGGTCGACGTGGTCGCGCACGGGAAAGTCGAACGTACGCGGCTCGCCCCAGCGGCGCACCTCGACGTTGGCGGATTCGTCCGCGCCCACCGGCACGCTCTCGTGCGGCAGGTTGGGAAGCGCCGCGAGCAGGGCCTGCAACTCGGCCTGGATCTGCTCGAGCCGCGCGCCGGAGCTGTCCAGTTCGCCCTTGAGCGCCGCCACCTGGGCCTTGGCGGCTTCGGCCGCGTCACGCTCGCCCTTGCCCATCAGCGCGCCGATCTGTTTGGACAGCTGGTTGCGCTGCGCCTGCAGCTCCTCGGTGCGGGTCTGCAGCGTCTTGCGCTCGGACTCCAGCGTCTGGAAGGCCTCGACGTTCAGGAAAGGCTGGGGGCTCTTGCGGGACTCGAGCCGGGCGAGGGCCGACGGCAGGTCTTTGCGAAGGAGAAGAATATCGAGCATAGACCCTGATTTTAGGTGGAGCTCCGCTGGCTCAACCCCGGGACGCTTCCCGCCGATACCATGGCGAAGGCAACCCGTACCCCAGGAGTCAGGCGATGTTCTTCGTGTTCGGCCCTTCGGGGCAGATGTACCGCGGCGGTCCCGACCGGCTCGCGCAGGTGGCGCGCGTGCAGCGCGTGCAGCGGCCGCAGGCGCTGCGCAGCCCGGCGGTCGAGGTGCAGGCGCAGAGCCGCGAAGCCCAGCCGCCCACCCCGCCCGAGGCGCCTCCCGTGCCCTTGCGCGTGCTGGAGGCGGTATCCGCCTACGTGCAGACCGAGCAAGGCCCCGCACAGCCGCGCCAGCCGCTCACGCTGGTGCGCGACGTGATGAGCGAGGATGCGGTGGCCCTGGCGCCCGACACCCCTGTGCACGAGGCCTGGCTGGCGCTGGCGCGCGAGCGGATTGGCCAGGCGCCCGTGGTGAATGCGCAGGGCCTGGTGGTGGGCCTGCTGGTGCGCGCCGACATGGCCCCGCCCGACCTGCTGCCGGCCGCCAACGCGGTGCGCGAGGCGATCGCGCTGGCACGCCGCACGGTGGAGCAGGTGATGGTCACCCCGGTGCCCACGGTCTCGCCCGATGCGCAGCTGCGCCGCGTCGCCAGCGTGCTGCTGGACAGCGGGCTGCCGGGGCTGCCGGTCACGCACGAGGACGGGCGGCTGGCCGGCTTCGTCTCGCGCAGCGACATCCTGCGCGCCGTGGCGGCCGACCCGCCCCTGGACCTGTGGAGTTGAATAGCTATCGAAAAGATAGCTGCCGACGCTTGCTGGGTAAGCGCTGGAGGCCGATTTGGCTCAGATTTCCGCACCGTCGCCGGCGCTGACCTGCACCGGCGCCAGTCGCGTGGCCAGCACCTTGTCGATGGTCTTGCCATCCATGTCCACCACCTCGAACT
>DAMCAL010000194.1:0-4565 GCA_032059585.1 Burkholderiaceae bacterium | reverse complement strand
CCGTGGCTGAAGGCGCCGCGCGCGCCCGGCGCCGCGGCGCCGGCCGGCGCGCTGGCGCAGCGGCCGCTGCCGGCCACCGGGACCCGGCTGGTGGACGCGCGCGCCGTCACCAAGCGCTTCGGCGGCCTGGTGGCCAACGACAGCGTCGACCTGCATGTGGACGCGGGCGAGGTGCACGCGCTGATCGGCCCCAACGGCGCCGGCAAGAGCACCTTTTTCAACATGATCTCGGGCGTGGACGACCCGACCGAGGGCACCATCCGCCTGATGGACCAGCCCATGGCCGGCCGGCCCTCGCGCGACTTCGCGCGCCTGGGGCTGGGCCGCACCTTCCAGCACGTGCGCATCCTGGGCCAGCGTAGCGTGCTGGAGAACGTCGCCTTGGGCGCGCACCTGCGCGCACGCCGCGGCTGGATCGCCTCCATGCTGCGCCTGGACCGCAGGGAAGAAGCCGCCCTGCTGGCCGAGGCGCGCCGGCAGATCGAGCGCTGCGGCCTGGGGCCGTGGGCCGACACGCCCGCGGGCTCGCTGGCACTGGGCCAGCAGCGCATCGTGGAGATCGCCCGCGCCCTGGCCGGCCGGCCCGCGGTGCTGCTGCTGGACGAGCCCGCGGCCGGCCTGCGCCACCTGGAAAAACAGGCCCTGGCACAACTGCTGGCGCAGCTGCGCAGCGAAGGCCTGGGCATCCTCATCGTCGAGCACGACATGGAGTTCGTCATGCAGCTGGCCGACCGCGTCACCGTGCTGGAGTTCGGCAGCGTGATCGCCCAAGGCACCCCTGCCGAGGTGCAGCGCAACCCGCGCGTGCTGGATGCCTACCTGGGCGGCGCCGACGATTTCGACTTTGCCGCCACCGCGGAGGCCGGCGCATGACCGCAGCGACCATCCCCCCCTCTTCCCCTGCTTCGACTTCTTCGCCGCTGCTGCAGCTGGCAGGTTTCAGCGTCGCCTACGGCCCGGTGGAGGCCGTGCACGAGATCGACCTGCAGGTGCACGCCGGCGAGATCGTCACCGTGATCGGCCCCAACGGCGCGGGCAAGAGCACGCTGCTCAACGCCGCGATGGGCCTGCTGCCCTCGCGCGGGCAACTGCGCCTGGCCGGGCGCGCCGTGCCGCGTCCGCGCGTGGAAGACATGGTGGCCGAGGGCGTGACGCTGGTGCCGGAAAAGCGCGAGCTGTTCGGCGAGATGTCCATCGAGGACAACCTGCTGCTGGGTGGCTTTTCGCGCTGGCGCCGCGGCCAGCGCGACCAGCGCCAGCGCATGCACGAGGTGTTCGACATCTTCCCGCGGCTGGCCGAGCGGCGCACGCAGCTGGCCTCGACGCTGTCGGGCGGCGAGCGCCAGATGCTGGCCATCGGCCGCGCCCTCATGGCGCGCCCGCGCCTGCTGATGCTCGACGAGCCGTCGCTGGGCCTGGCCCCGCGCATCGTGCGCGAGGTGCTGCAGGTGGTCTGGAACCTGCGCCAGCTCGGCGTGTCGGTGCTGCTGGTGGAGCAAAACGCCCGCGCCGCCCTGCAGGTGGCCGACCGCGCCTATGTGCTGGAGATGGGCGAGGTGGTGCTCACCGGCCCCGCGCGCGCGCTGCTGACCGACCGGCGCATCATCGACACCTACCTGGGCATCGGCTCGCACGCCGAGCAGGACACGCAACCAGGCTGACCCGGTCGACCCCGCTACACGGCTGATCGCACGCCTGGTGCCCCCGGGCGCCATCCGCTGGGCGCCACCCGGACCAGCCGCCGCCGTGCAAGGGCCGCCCCGCAGCACCGGCGGCGTCCCCCTGCCCGCAGCGCACAGCGCTGCGAGAGCGGGGGGAAGGTGCGCAGCGCCTCAGGGGGGTGTTCCCTCATCCACCGCAGCACTTCTTGTATTTCTTGCCGCTGCCGCACGGGCAGGGATCGTTGCGCCCGGGCTGGTCGCCGCTGATGCGCTGCTCGACCTTCGGTCCCAGGCTGTGCCAGACGCGGTACAGGTCGTACAGCGCCCAGATGGCCTCGCCGAAATCGTCCAGCCGCTCCTGGCTGGTGCTGGGCGGGCCGTCCTCGTCGTACATGCACAGGGTCGGCTTGCCCGTATCGTCCTCGGCCAGCGCGCCGACGGCCTCCAGCGCATCCTCGATCCAGCCGGCCGTCTCCTTGTCGCGCGGCGGCTCCCAGTCGTCGGCCCAGGCGTCGACGGCGAACAGAAAACCGGCGGCCCAGATCTGGCCGAACGCCGGCACTTCGTCGCCCTCGCCGTCCATCTCGGCGCGCTCGTCCTCGGGCAGGCTGGCGATGGCGCCGCGCATGTCGATGACTTCGGGCTGGAACGCGCTGTCGGCGTCCAGCGACTCTGGCTCGTCGGCCAGTTGCGCCTGCGCCTGCGCGCGGCGCAGCTCCCACAGCGCCAGGAAGCGCTCCTGCTGGGTCATGTCGCGAAACGGCGCCAGCAGGGGCAGCGGGCCGTCGTCCGGCAAGGGCTCGTCGGTGTCGGCCAGCACCACCGGCAGCCATTCGGCCACCGGCACCGGGCGGCGCGTGCATACCAGCGCCGTCAGCACGCCGTCCAGGAATTCCCAGTGCGGCACATGCTCGTCGCGCGTGCGCAGGTCGTCCAGCAGGGCGTCGAGTTCGTCCAGTTCGTCCGGGCCGAACGCAGGGAGGGAAACGGTGGTGGAGGTCATGGCAGGGATGCGGCAGCGCCAGGGCAACACGGCCCGGCAGTGTAGCGCTTGGCCCATACTCGAGGCGATGCACAGCCCCGACCGCGACGCCGATCCGGCCGCCTTCCTGGCACGCCAGTTGCCGCTGCAGACCGCGCTGGTGGCGCGCCACCAATTCGCCGGCGGGCCGGTGTGGCTCAAGCGCGCCGGCCCGCGCCACGGCATGGGCCGCTACCGCGTGCTGGGCGCGGCGGCGCGGCTGCTGCGCCTGCCGGTGCTCACGCCCGTGCCCAACCGGGGCGGGCGCGCGGCCATCGCCACCGAAGTGCGTCGGCTGCGCGCGCTGGCGGCGTGCGGCGTGCGCGTGCCGCAGGTGCTGGCCGAAGCGCCCGAGGGTTTTCTGATGGCCGACCTGGGCGGCCCGCACGCGCAGGACACGCCGTCGCTGGCCCGCGAGCTTGCGCGCGCCGAAGCGCGCGGACCCGACGCGGTGCTGGCGCTGTGGACGGCCGGGCTGGACACGCTGGCCGGCGTGCATGCGCGCGGCCAGTGCCTGAGCCAGGCGTTCGCGCGCAACCTGGTGCGCTGCCCGGACGGGCAGATCGCCTGCATCGACTTCGAGGACGACCCGGCCGCCACACTGGCGCTGCCGGTGTGCCAGCTGCGCGACGCGCTGTGCTACGTGCACTCCACCGCCTTGCACCTGGCGCACAGCGGCGCCGGCGACGGGGCGCGGCAGGCGTGGCGCGCCTGGGCCGCACTGCCGCAGTACGGCGCGCCGCTGCACGCGCTGCTTGCGGACACCACGGCGCGCCTGCGCTGGCTGCGCCACCTGCCCGCCGACCGGCGCTACGGGCGCGACGCGCAACGCCTGCGAGCCGCCTGGGACCTGCTCTCTACACTATTAAAATAATAGCTACTCGCGCTTGATGGGCGGGCGCTGGAGCCACTTTTGGCTCAATCCTCGCTGGTCCACTCCACCTGCGCGCCCAGGCTGCGCAGGTTTTCCACGAAGTGCGGGTGGGCGCGCCGGATCGGCAGCGCGTTGCGGATCTCCGAGCGCCCGGGGATGCTGGCCGCCACCATGAACAGCGCGATCGCCACGCGGATGATGTAGGGGCTCTCGACCACTGCCGGGGTCAGCTCGCCGCCGCCGAAGGTGACGATGCGGTGCGGGTCCGACGAGAACACGTGCGCGCCGAACTTGGAGAGTTCGCCAGTCCAGCCCAAAGCGCCGTCGTACACCTTGTTCCAGAACATGGCGTTGCCCTGCGCGCGCACGCCCAGGGCGATGAAGATGGGCAGCAGGTCGACGGGGAAGTAGGGCCAGGGGGCGGCCTCCACCTTGGTCAGCACGTTGGCGGTGAACGGCGTCTGCACCGCCAGCGGGCCGTCCACGCGGGCGCAGGACCAGCCGTTGTCGTGCTCCACGCGCACGCCGAACTTGGCGAAGGTGCGGTCGATCAGCGGGAAGTTCTCCGGGGCGCTGTTCTTCACGCGCACGTCGCCGCCGGTGATGGCGCCCAGCGCCAGGAAGGTGGTGATCTCGTGGAAGTCCTCGTCGAAGCGGAACTCGCCGCCCGCCAGCTCGCTGGCGCCGCGCACCACCAGGCGCGAGGTGCCGATGCCCTCGATCTCCACGCCCAGCATCTGCATGAAGCGGCAGAACTCCTGCACGTGTGGCTCGGAGGCCGCGTTGGTCAGCGTGGACACGCCCGGCGCGGTGGCCGCGCACAGCACGAAGTTCTCCGTGGTGGTCACCGAGGCGTAGTCCAGCCAGTGCTCCACCGGCGAGAGCGCAGCGGCGCGCCGCACCAGCAGCGAGCCCTCGGTGCGCTCCACTTCGGCGCCGAAGTGGCGAAACACCTCCACGTGCGGGTCGATCTCGCGCACGCCCAGGGTGCAGCCCTTGATGTTGTCCT
>DAMCAL010000193.1:0-4580 GCA_032059585.1 Burkholderiaceae bacterium | reverse complement strand
TGGTGCGCCGCACGCCGTACAGGTCGATGCCGATGCCCATGAAGACCTGCATGGCGCCAAAGGCGAAGTGAAAGGCCCCGGCAAACAGCCCCAGCTGCTGCGGCGACAGGGCGAACTCCGCCGCCAGCGGCGCCGCCATGATGGCGGCCACGGTGCGAAACGCGTTGCTCAGGCCAAAGCCCGAGGTCAGGGCGACCAGCATCATCAGCAGCGCCGGCGGCGTCGAGGCGGGGAGCGGCGCAGGGGCGGGCGGGGCGTGACTCATCGTGTGCAAGGCTACCTGAACGCCTCGCCGTGCGCCTGCCGCGCGTTTGACAGCGCCGCGCACATCCCGGCCCTGGCGTTTTGCGTGTG
This sequence comes from Burkholderiaceae bacterium, assembly GCA_032059585.1. GTDB lineage: Bacteria > Pseudomonadota > Gammaproteobacteria > Burkholderiales > Burkholderiaceae_C > Melaminivora. Next base: position 4,226 of record DAMCAL010000193.1, on the reverse strand, counting down.
ACACGCCTTACAGTCCGCGCTTCGCAACCCTTCCCCACCCACGCGTCTTCGTTCAAGAAGCCGGTACGGCGACATGGCCCTCATCGAATTCAACACCCGCAGCCACCTTCCGCACGAGCGCGGAGACGCCGTGCGGGAAACCTGCGCCGCCCTGGCCAACATGGCGCCCGACATCTCGGGTGCCGGTGATCTGGACATGTCCATGCGCATCCGCCTGCTGCCTGGCGTGTCCATCGCATCGGTGGAGTGTTCCTCCTTCAGCGTCAGCCGCAGCCCGCGTCAGCTGGCCGACGGCAACGACGACGTGCTGCTGTTCCTCAACCCCGCTGCCGTGCCCCGGGCGTCCGGGCAGGGCGGCTGGGTGATGCGCCAGCGCGGCGACGAAATGTCCTGTACCGGCGGCCCCGGCTACCTGGGCCTCAACGAGCGGCCGGGGCGCATCGACTTCCACGGCGCCCGGGCGGGCGTGCTGCTGATCGCTTTCCCGCGCGAACATGTGCTGCCGCACCTGGCCGACGTGGACCGCGCCCTGCGCCAGGGCCTGCCCGATACCCTGGCGCTGCGCCTGCTGGCCCGCCAAGCGCTGGCGCTGGCGCGGCCCGCCAGCGGCAGCGCCCCCGATGCAGGCGACGGCGAGCGTGTGCGCATGGGCCAGCAGCTGCTCGACCTGGGTGTGCTGGCGCTGGGCGCCCGCCCTCAGGCGCGCGCGGCCGCCAGCGCGCGCGGGCTGCGCCAGGCACGGCTCAGGGCCATCCAGGCCGACCTGCGCGTGCATGCCTGGCGCGGCGACCTGTCGCTGCAGTGGGTGGGCGCGCGCCACGGCATCTCCGCCCGCTATGTGCGCGCCCTGTTCGAGCGCGAGGGCGCCGCCTTCAGCGACTACCTGCTGGAGCTGCGCCTGCAGCGCGCCTTCGACCAGCTGGCGCGGCCCCGGCATGCGCGCAGCACGGTCAGCGCCATTGCGTATGACGCGGGCTTCAACAACCTGTCCTGGTTCTACCGAGCCTTCAGGCGGCGCTTCGCCATGGCGCCGGGCGACGTGCGGCAGCTGCACGTGCAAGGAGGCATGACGGCATAGCACCGCCGCGGCAAGGCGCCCTGATGTGGCGCTCAGTGGAGGCGCTTTTCGCATTGCCTGCATAGCCTTGGCCGCATGGCTACGCATGTTTTCCGCTTTCTTCTTTCAATCCGCCCCACGCATTCGATGCGCGCTCTGGCTGGAGTCGCCCGAATTATGGGCCGAATCGGCCTTCAGCCATTGCTGCGAGAGCGCTGGCAGCTATCGAAAAAGGAGCGAACAGGTGGGGCGCCCATGAGGGCCTGCATGGCCTGCCTGTTCCTGCTGGCGACGCCGCTGCTAGCGCAGGGGCAGGGGCAGGGCTGCCACACCCTCACGGTGCGCAACGGCCACAGCCGTGATGCCGGTCTCGCCATGGGTTGCGGCGACGAAGGCACTGCGGGGCAGGTGACGAGCGCGCGCTTCACCGTGGCCGCCGGGGTGGCGGGCGCCTGCGGCAGCGCGGAGGGCAGGCCCGCCACCCTCACCCCGGCCTCCGGCCTGTGCAGCGCGGGCACGGCCGGCGCCGTCGGGGGCGACGCGGGCGCTTGGCACTGGAGCTGCGCGGACCCCGACGGCGGCGCCCCCGCCGCCTGCCAGGCGCCGGTGGGCTATAGCAAGATTTCCAACGCCGGCCAGGCGCAGCCCGTCAGCGCCGCGCTGGGCAGCGGGCCAGAGGACTGGGGCTGCACGCGCGACGGTCTCACCGGCTTGGTCTGGGAGGTGAAAACCACCAGCGGCCTGCGCGGTCAGCTCCAAAAATTCACCTGGTTCGACTCCGATCCGGCCACGAATGGCGGCGCCAACGGCGTTGAGAGCGGCGGCAGCTGCCACGCCTCCGGCCGCTGTGACACCGAGAAATACGTGCAGGACGTGAACGCCGCCGGCCTGTGCGGCGCTACCGACTGGCGCATGCCCACGCGGGCCGAGCTCCGCGGCCTGCTGGACACCCGCCAGGCCACGCGCCCCGAGATCAATCATGACTTCTTTCCCAACACGCCGCCGGCGTCGGTTGCGTGGTCGGGCACGCCCCTTGCCAGCGATGCGCGGTTCTCGCATTGCCTGAGCTTTAACGGCCAGGGCGAACTTATCTGCAATCGCCAAAACTCCTACCACGTCCGGCTCGTGCGCGCGGGGCAGGCGCTGGCGCCCGCGTTGGCCGGCGAGACGCTGGAGGGCGCCACGCTCCACGGCGCTACCGTGCGGGCCACCAGCGACCAGCCCGCCACGGGCTGGTGGCTGGTGGTGCCGCGCAGCAGCGCCGCGCCTACCCCCGCGCAGGTGAAGGCGCAGGCCGCCTATGGCGGCGTCGTGCCCGTGGCCCGGGGCAGCGCCGCCATGCCAGCCGCCACCGCGGCCAGCTTCGTCGTCGCGGCGTTGACGCCCGGCACCGAATACGACTTCTACTTGGTGGCCGAGGCCTCGGGCCAGTTGAGCGCGCCTGTGCGCAAGGTGGCGTTCGTCACCGCTGCGCCGGCGGTGGCGGGTGCGTGCGGCAGCGCGCACGGTGGGGCCACGCTGGCACCCCCGCCGCTGGGGGGGCTGTGCAGTGCGGGCACGTGGGGTGGCTACACCGCATCGTCCACTGGCTGGGCCTGGAAGTGCAACGGCACCAACGGAGGCGCGCAGGCGCAATGCGGCGCGCCGCGCCAGTACCTCGTCAGCGTGGAGGTGGCAGGCGGCGGCACGGCCAGTCCCGCCGCGTCCCAGGCCGTGGCCTATGGACAGGCCGCACAGTTCACCCTCGCGCCCGACGCGGGGCAGGCCATCGCCGCTGCCAGCGGCTGCGGCGGTGCGCTGGCGGGCGCGGTGTTCACCACTGCCGCCGTGCAGGCCAATTGCAAAGTGAGCGTGCGCTTTGCGCCGCCCGCGCTGGATGGCACTTGCGGCGCGGCAGCGGGCCGGGCAGGCATCACGCCGCCCACGGCGGGTCTGTGCAACGCGGGCCAGCCTGGCAGCCTGCAATCGCTGAGTGGCCAATACACCTGGCGCTGCGAAGGCGCGCAGGGCGGGGCGGCGGCCATCTGTGCCGCGCCCTGGGCCACGGCCAGCGAAACGGACGTGCGTGCCTCGCTCGACCTGCCCGCCGCCGCGCACAACAATGGCTGGCGCCTGGTGGACGCTGGCATCGATGCCGCCCTGCCCGCGCCGCTGCCTCCAGGCGCGCACAGCGCCTTTCGCCCGCTGCGCCTGGTGCTGGGCGGCGGCACGGCAGCGCAGGCCCAGGCCACCGTGCACTACAGCGCGCCAGTGCCCGAGGGCGCCGTGTACCTGAAATACGGCCCCAGCCCCGAAGGCCTGAACTGCACCGGTCCGGCCTGCCGCCAGCCGCACTGGTACACGCTGCCGGGCGCCCGGTTCTCGCCCGACCGACTGAGCGTGCGCCTGCCGCTGACCGATGGCGGCGCGGGCGACGGAGACGGCGTGGCCGACGGGCGCATCACTGACCCGGGCATGCCCGCGCTCCTGGCGGCGGCGCCCGGCGGCGCCCAGGCCATTCCTACCGTAGGGGCATGGGGCCTGCTGCTGCTGTCGGCCCTGCTGTCCTTGGCTGGACTGTGCTTGATGCGCATAAAATCAGCCTCCGGCGCTTGATAGTCAAGCGCCAGTAGCTATCAAAAAGAGAGTGATGGTGCGGCGGGCAGCCCCGCCACACGCAGGAACCCTTCGCCGCCCCATGGAGATAATGCCCGCGCCGCACGGGGCTCTGGCCCCGCCTTGCGGGCGCTGTGCCCGCCTGTCAACATGGTTCGCATGAAGCTTCACTCCTTTTTCGTCAACAGCGTGCGCTACAGCACGCTGGCGCTGTGCGCGCTGGCCGCGCTGGCCTGCGCGCTGTGGCTGGCGGCCTTCGGCTTTGGCTGGACGCCCCTGGTGCTGCTGGTCGCCACCGGCCTGCTCACGCTGGTGGGCCTGCGCGACCTGCGCCAGACGCGCCACGCCATCCTGCGCAACTACCCGATCCTGGGGCACATGCGCTTTTGGCTGGAGTTCATCCGCCCGGAGATCCGCCAGTACTTCATCGAAGGCGACGTGGAGGAGGGCGAGCCCTTCACCCGCGCGCAGCGCTCGGTGGTGTACCAGCGCTCCAAGGGCGAGGCCGACGTGCGGCCGTTCGGCACCAAGCTGGACGTGGGCGCCAAGGGCTATGAGTGGATCAACCACTCCA
>DAMCAL010000192.1:0-4597 GCA_032059585.1 Burkholderiaceae bacterium | reverse complement strand
GCAACCCCTGCCGCACCACCGCCCCCGACACCCAGTCGATCCACACGTTGTCCTTCTCCGGCCGTGTCGGGTCCGTAAACCCCAGGTCATTCAGGTTCACCCCCTGCCCATGCTGCGGGTTGTGCGCCGTCTCCTTGCCATCGATCCGGTGCGCCGCCGCCCCCAGTTGCCGGTGCCCATACCCGTACTCGATCGCCACGGTGCCGCGTGCCACGCCGCTGCGCACCAGCGCCACGCCCTGCACCTGGGCCCCCGGCGTGCTGACCTCGATGGCATCCCCGTTGGCGATGCCAAAGCGGGCCGCGTCTTCCTTGTGCAGGCTGATCGGGTTGTGCGGGTGCACCTGCCGCAGGCGCTTGACGCCGATCGACATGCTGCTCATCAGGTTGGACTTGTACGAACTCATCGTCAGCGGCCACTCCGACTCGGGGTAGTGCTCGCGCATGGCCGAGCCGTCCGCAAAGCGCGTCGGGAACCAAGTCGGGCAGCCCGCATAGCGCTCGCCGGTCATGGAGTGGCGCATCTTCGCCAGCCCCTCGTGCCAGATCTGCACCGGGAACTTGTACGCCGCCTTGATGTGGTCGTCCTTCCACGACTCGTCCACGGTGTCGAAGCGCCCGCCGCGGCTCATGACCATGGCGACGCGGCGCACTTCCTCGTCCTTGAGGCGCTTGCGCACCTCGGGCATCCAGCGCGCCAGGCCGGTGATCTCGATGTCGTCGTCGCTGGCCTCGGGCACCGGGCGGCCGGCCTGGTAGGCGATGTTGGAGATGCCGCGCACGTAGAAGTCCTCGGCGCACTCCAGATCGACGGGCTCGCCGTCGCGGGTAGCCATGCCGCCCTTGCCGAAGCCGGGCAGCTGCAGTTCCTTGGCCACCGCGAACAGGAAGCTCTCCAGGTTCACCGGCCGGCCGTCGGCGGTGCGCGCCGTGGCGGGCTCGACCACCGGCCAGCGCACGGTCGAGGTCTTGGCGATCACGTCGGCCCAGGGCGCGCCGATGCCCCAGCTCTCATACGTCACCGTATCGGGCACGATGTAGTCGGCCAGCGCCGAGGTCTCGTTGATGAACGGATCGACCGAGACAAACAGCGGCAGCTTCTTCACGTCCTTGATCGACGGCACCACGGCGTGCTCGAAGCCGGCAATGGCATACACCGGGTTCGCCATGTGGTTGATCCACGCCTTGAGCGGGTACGGGTAGCCCAAGAGGCCGGCGGCCACCATCTCGCTGCTCATGTTGCCGGGCGCCGGGTACCAGGGCGCGCGCGCCGGGTAGGGGTTCTGCCCAGCCTCCTTCTTGCGCTTGAACTCGCTGGTCTTCTCGTACGGAAAGCGCGTGCGCGACAGCGACACGCCGGTGGGCTTGACCTGGCCGTCGAACTGGGCGAAGTTGTAGCGCGGGCCGGGGCCGAAGGGGCCGAACGGGCCGGCGTCCATGACCCAGCCACCCTTGACGTTCAGGTTGCCTATCAGGTTGTTCAGCATGGCGATCGCATAGGCCGTGTAGAAGCCCGAGCCGCTCATGGTGCCGCCGTGCGAGTTGGCCACCGCGCGCTTGCCGTGGCTGGTGAACTCGCGCGCCAGATCCTCGATCTCGGCCACTGGCACGCCGCAGATGTCGGAGTATTCCTGGATCGTCTTGCGCCGCGCCTCGGTGCGCAGCATGACCAGCGACGAGCACACCGCCACCGGGGCTGGGTCTCCGGTGGCGTCCGCCGCGCGCGGCAGGTTGAAGCTGCGCTCGACGAAGATCTCGGCGGGCTGGGCCGTGGTGTGGGCGCTGAGGCTGCCATCGGCCAGCTGCACCACGTACACGTCCTCGGCGGGCGTTTTCTCGTCCACCGGGGCGGGTAGGGGCAGGCCGATGTCCGCGCCGCGCAGAAACTGTCCGTGGCGCGGGTGCTTCGGGTCGTTGATGAGCAGGTGCGTGGCGTTGCTCCACGACGCCTCGCCCGCGGCAGCCATGGCCACCGGGCCGGGCTGCGACAGAAACTTCGCGTCATAGCGCTCGTGGTCGATGATCCAGCGGATCAGCGCCATGGCCAGCGCCAGGTCGGTGGCCGGCTTGATGGGGATCCAGCGGTTGTTGTCGCCGGCCGCGTGGCTCGACGAGGTCGGCAGGATGGGCGAGATGACGACGTACTGGTAGCTGTTGTCCTCGCGCGAGCGGGCTTCGGCCAGCTCCCGGCCCATGCGCTGGAACGGGTTGCCGGCCTGCGCCGGCGCCGTGCCCAGGAACAGCCCGAAGCGCGAGTTCTTCCAGTCCGGCTTGCCGTGCGGCATGCCCGGGATGTTGCCCAGGGCAGCGGCCGTGCCCACGCGGTAGGTCTGGCCGCAGTAGGCGCCGTGGTTGGCGAAGTTGACCGAGCCGAACGCCGGGCCGACGAAGCGGCGGATCAGCGGCGTGCGCCCTTCGTTGGAGGCGTCGGTGAACAGCAGCTGATTGGACTTGGGGCCGTACTCGGGGTTGTCGGCGTCGATCAACGTCTTGACGTCGCGGATGGCCGCCAGGCCGTCCACATGGCCCTCGCCGAACAGGTCGCCGCCCTCGCAGATCTCCTGGACCAGTTGCTCGAAGGAGATCGTCTTCCACTGGCCGGAGCCGCGTGGGCCCACGCGCTTGAGCGGTGCCAGCACGCGGTGTGGGGCGGTCTGGTGCTCGAACATCGCAGAGCCGCGCGCGCAGCTGGTGGCACGGCCTTCCAGGCCGTTGTCGCCGCCCAGTATGGCGTAGACCTCGCGCACCGGCGTTTCCATGGATGCGTGCTGGGTGGTGGCCAGTGGGTGGTAGGGGTTGCCGGCCACGCGCAGGATCTTGTTGCTCTCGGTGTCCACGCGCACGCGGATGCCGCACTGCGTCCAGCAGCCCAGGCAGCTGCTGGGGCTGACCACCTGGCCGGGCTGGGTGGTCAGCTGGCCGCTGACCGGGTCGATGCGGAACTCGGGCGTGAGCGAGTTGCCACGCGTGGCGCTGGGCGTGGTGCTGCCGGCGCTGCCGGTCACCAGGCCCTTGGCGCCCTTGGCGACAACCTCGCCGTAGCCGGCGGCGAAGGCCGTCAGGCCACCGGCGACGGCGCCGCCGCGCAGCAGCAGGCGGCGACGGCGCACGTCGGGCTCCTGGGCTTCAGGGGTCGTGGCGGTGCGGGGGGGCTTCTTGTCGGTCATGGGGGACTCTCTTTCCATCGTGGACGTGCGGGCAGCGTGCTTTGCTTTTGATAGCTACCAGCGCTTGTCCTGATTGGGTTTGACTGCGTTTTGGCTCTAAAACCGGAGCGGGGGAGGGGGTCAGGCAGCGGCGCCGCGCAGGGCCGGCTGGCGCGACGGCCACACTTCCAGCGCCCAGCTGGCGGCGGCCACCAGGGCCACGCACAGGCCCAGCACACCCAGCATGCCCATCAGCCCGTCGCTGCCCAGCGGCATGCTGTACAGGTACAGGCCGGCGCCGAACTTGGGCACACCCTGCACGCTCATGAACAGCGCCCAGCGGAAGGCCCAGGCCGAGGCAGCCAGGCCCAGGCCCAGCACCAGGGTGTAGCCGCGCCGGTCCAGGCGCCACTTGCCGCGCACCAGCGCCGCCACCACGGCGATGCCGCCGATGGCCGACAGCAGCATGCCGTCGCGCCAGACCGGGAACTGGCGCACCAGGCGCAGCGCGGCGTCGAACGAAGCGTTGCCGCCCATCAGCCCGGTGGCGGCCCATAGCAGGGCGACCAGCACCAGCGCGGCGGCCAGGCCCAGGCCGATGGCGCGCAGCAGCTGCAGGCTGATCGCATCAGGCCGCTGGTGCGCGGGGAGAAAGCGTTCCAGGATGAAGGCCACGCCCACGGCGGCCAGCCAGCCGGTCAGCGCCAGGTTGATCGGCACCCACAGCGTGTTCCACAGCGGGCGCGCGCGCACCACCATCATCTCGGCGCCGGTGTAGAGCGTGATGCTCAGCGCCGACAGCACCAGCAGCGGCGCCAGCAGCCGCAGCCACTGCACGCGCCCCAGCCACCATGCGGCGCATGCCGCCAGCGACAGGCCGATGAAGGCCGGCAGCAGCAGCGCGCCGATCGACATCCACGACCAGGGTGTGAAGTAGGCGTAGAAGTGCCAGAAGCGAAACGGCTGGTGCAGGTCGGCCAGCAGCGACACGGGCGCGGCGATGGCGCTGACGGCCAGCACCAGCACGGCGGTGGGCAGCAGGCGGCGCATGCGCGTGCCCTCGGCGCCGTAGCTGCAGGCGGACACCAGCAGTGCCGCTCCGGTAGCCACGCCGACCAGGAAGAAATATTGCACCGCCCAGGGCAGCCAGGCCACGTCGTAGGCGGGGGTGAGCAGTTCGGTGATCTGCATGAGGTTCTCGCTTTCCTTGTGCTGGGCTCGTTCAGTGATCGGCCACCAGGCGCACGCTGGCCTGGCCATCGACGCCATGGACGAACTCATCGGGCAGGCCGATGTAGAACACCCGCGGCTCGGTCTTCATCTCGGGCTTGAGCACCTTGACGCCTTCCTCGTGCGCGGCCATGCGCCGGTTGATCTCGCTGTTCGGGTCGTTCAGGTCGCCGATCACGCGCGCGCCGCCCACGCAGCTCTCCACGCAGGCCGGCAGCAGGC
>DAMCAL010000191.1:0-4633 GCA_032059585.1 Burkholderiaceae bacterium | reverse complement strand
ACCAGCCCGTGCGCCGGCGCGACGTGCAGGACGTGTTCCTGGGCACGGGCCTGGGGCCGCGCGCCTACGCCATCATCGGGCAGGGCACCATCAGCCGCATCATCGAATCGCGCCCCGAGGACCTGCGCCTGTTCCTCGAGGAAGCGGCCGGGGTGTCCAAGTACAAGGAACGCCGGCGCGAGACCGAAAACCGCCTGGCCGACACGCGCGAGAACCTGACGCGGGTCGAGGACATCCTGCGCGAGCTGAACGCCAACCTGGAAAAGCTCGAGCGCCAGGCCGAGGTCGCGGCCCGCTACCAGCAGCTGCAGGCCGACGTGACGCTGCGCCAGCAGCAGCTGTGGTTCCTCAAGCGGGCCGATGCACTGGCCGAGCAGGCCCGCGTGCGCAGCGAAGGCCTGCAGGCGGTCAACGACCTGGAGTCGCGCATGGCCGAGCTGCGTCGCGGCGAGGCCGAGCTCGAAGCCATCCGCCAGGCGCACTACGAAGCAGGCGACGCGCTCAACCAGGCACAAGGCCAGCTCTACGAGGCCACGGCCGAGGTGGGCCGGCTCGAGGCCGAGATCCGCTACGTCGTCGAGGGCCGCCAGCGGGTGCAGCTGCGCCTGGAGCAACTGGCCCAGCAGATCGACGAGTGGGCGACCCGCCGCCTCGACGCGGAAGCAGAGGCCGAAACGCTGGAGGGCCAGGGCCTGGATGCCGAGGAGCAGGCCGAACTGCTGGCCGCCCAGCTCGAGGAGCAGGCCCAGGCCCTGCCCGAACTCGAGGACGCGCTGGCGCGCACGCGCGAGCGCAGCGACGCCCAGCGCAGCGCCGTGGTGCAGGTGCAGCAGCAGATCCAGGTGCTCGCAGCCGAGCAGCGTGCCGTGGCCGACCAGACACGCCAGCTCACGACACGCGCCGAGCGCCTGCGCGCCGACCGCAACGCCCTGGCCGCGCCCGACGAGGCGCGTCTGGTGCACCTGCGCCAGCAGCTCGCCGAAGCCGAGGAGGCCGCTGCCCTGGCGCAGGGCCGGCTGTCGGAACTGCAGGACGCTCTGCCCCAGCTCGACGATGAGCGCCGCGCCCGCCAGCAGGCAGTGAACCAGGAGGTCGGCCAGCAGGCACAACTGGCCGCGCGCCTGGAAGCGCTGCAGGCCCTGCAGGAGAAGGTGAAGGTGGACGGGCGGCTGCAGCCCTGGCTGGCCCGCCATGGGCTCGACAGCCTGGCCGCGATGTGGAGCCGCATCCACATCGAAGCCGGCTGGGAGCCTGCGCTGGAAGCAGCGCTGCGCGAGCGCCTGGCGGCGTTGCCGGTGGGCCGGCTGGAGACGGTGCGCGGCTTTGCCGGCGCCGGCGCGGCGGAAGGGCCGCCGACGCGGCTGGCGTTCTACAGCGTGCCGCCGGCACCCGCGTGCGCCGACGGCGCCGCCGCGCTGCCCCGCCTGGCTTCGTTGCTGCAGGTGCCCGATGCGGGTCTGCACACGGTGCTCGCCGACTGGCTGCATGGCTGCTACACAGCGCCGACGCTGGACGAGGCCCTGGCCGCCCGCGCCGCGCTGCGCGCGGGCGAGGCCATCTTCGTGCCAGCCGGCCATGCCGTGACCGCGCACAGCGTGGATTTCTACGCACCCGATTCCGAGCAGGCGGGCCTGCTGGCGCGTGCCCAGGAAATCGAACACCTGCAAAAGGAAGTGCGCGCCCAGGCGCTGATCGCCGAGGAAGCCGCGGCGGCGCTGGCGCGCGCGGAAGGCGCTTATGCCGACGCATCGCAGCGGCTGGTGGCGGCGCGGCGCGAAGCGGGCGAAGCGCAGGCGCGCGCGCACGAACTGCAGGTGCAGTCGCTGCGCCTGACGCAGGCGTTCGAGCAGACCCGGGCCCGCAGCGAACAGATCGGCGCCGACCTGTCGGAAGTCGAAACCCAGCTGGGCGAGCTGCACGAGCGCGCCGCCCTGTCCGAGGCGCGGTTCGAGGAACTCGACATGCAGCTGGCCGACGCACAGGAACGGCACGCGCAACTGGGCGACCGGGTCATCGAGGCCGAGCGCCGCCTGTCCGAGTCGCGCGAGCAGCAGCGCAGCCTGGAGCGGCGTGCCCAGGAGGCGCAGTTCTCCCAGCGCAGCCTGGCCGCGCGGCGTGCCGAGCTGGCCCGCACCATCGACACCGCGGCCGTGCAGGCGCGCAGCCTGGCCGACGAGCGCCAGCGCGCACAGGACGAGCTGGTCCGCCTCACGGACGCCGCGGCGCAGGGCGGGCTGCAGCAGGCGCTGGAGGCGAAGGCAGCCAGCGAGCAGCGCCTGGGCGCCCAGCGCAGCCACTACGACGGCCTGACGGCGCGCCTGCGCGCAAGCGACGAGCAGCGCAGCCAGCACGAGCGTGCGCTCGAGCCACTGCGCCAGCGCATCACCGACCTGCAGCTCAAGGAGCAGGCGGCCCGGCTGGGCCTGGAGCAGTACGAGTCGCTGCTGGCCGACGCTCAGGCCGACCTCGAGGCCCTGGCGCAGTCCGTCGAGACGGCGGGCGTGCGCGCTCCCGGCCTGCAGGGCGAGATCGACCGGCTGCAGCGCGAGGTGGCGGCGCTGGGCGCGGTCAACCTGGCGGCCCTGGAGGAGCTCGCCGCGGCGCGCGAGCGCAAGGGATTTCTGGATGCGCAGGTGCAGGATCTGACCCTGGCCATGACCACGCTCGAGGACGCGATCCGCAAGATCGACGGCGAAACCCGCACCCTGCTGTCGGGCACCTTCGAGACCGTGAACGGGCACTTTGGCCAGATGTTCCCCGAGCTGTTCGGCGGCGGCCAGGCGCGGCTGATCATGACCGGCGACGAAATCCTCGATTCCGGCGTGCAGGTCATGGCCCAACCGCCGGGCAAGAAAAACCAAACCATCCACCTGCTGTCCGGCGGGGAGAAGGCGCTCACCGCGATCGCGCTGGTGTTCGCCATCTTCCAGCTCAACCCGGCGCCGTTCTGCCTGCTCGACGAGGTGGACGCGCCGCTGGACGATGCCAACACCGAGCGCTATGCGCGCCTGGTGGCCAGCATGTCGCGCGGCACGCAGTTCCTGTTCATCAGCCACAACAAGATCGCCATGGAAATGGCCGAGCAACTGATCGGCGTGACCATGCAGGAGCAGGGCGTCTCGCGCATCGTGGCGGTGGACATGGAGTCCGCCCTGTCGATGGCCGAAGCCTGAACCACACCACTGACCATGAGCAACTTCCAACTCGGTCTCATCATCGCCGGCGCCCTCGTGCTGATCATCGTGGTCGTGCACAACGCCTGGAACAACCACCGCAATGCGCCCAAGCGGGCCCGTCCCGCGGAGCCGCCGAGCGCGCCGCCTGAGCCTGCCGCGCGCCAGGAGCCGGCCTTCGACGGCCCCCCGCTGCCCCAGGCCGAGGGCGCGGACGGCGAGCCGCCCTTGGCCCACATCGTGGACCCGCGCGACGCGCTGGAGCTGCCGCTGCCCGTAGCGGAACGCCGCGGCGGGCTGGACGCGCTGATCGACGCCATCGCCCCGGTCACGCCCGAGCACCAGGTCTCGGGCGACGCTGCCCTGGCCGCCATGCCACCGACGCGGCGCGCGGGCAGCAAGCCGTTCGCCATCGAGGGCCTGCACGAGGGCACCCAGCAGTGGGAAACGCCCCAGCCCGGCCAGCGCTACCGGCACTTTCAGGCCGGTGTGCAGCTGGCCAACCGCACCGGCGCACTCAACGAAATCGAGTTTTCCGAGTTCGTGATGAAGACGCAGGCGTTCGCCGACGCCATCGGCGCGGCGGTGGATTTTCCCGACATGCTGCACGAGGTGGCACGGGCGCGCGAGCTCGACCAGTTCGCCAGCGACCACGACGCGCAGCTCAGCTTCGTGCTGCGCGCGCGCCAGGCGGCCTGGAGCCCGGGTTACGTGCAGCAAAACGCCGCGCGCCTGGGCCTGGTGCCCGGGCCGATTCCCGGGCGCATGGTGCTGCCCGCCAGTGGCGCGGGCCTGCCGGTCATGCTGACGCTCGACTTCGACGCCCAGGCCGCCATGTCCGACGACCCGGAGCAGACCGCGCTGCGCGAAATCGCCCTGAGCCTGGACGTGGCCCAGGTGGCGCGCGCCGAGCAGCCCTTTGCACGCCTGCGCGAGGTGGCCCAGTCGCTGTGCGAGGCCATGGACGGCGTGCTGTGCGACGGCAACGCCGTGCCGCTTCCCGCCATGGCCATGGACCCGATCGCCGCCGACCTGGAGCAGCTCTACGACCACCTGGACGCGCGCGAGCTGTCGGCCGGTTCGGTGCTGGCGCGGCGGGTGTTCAGCTGATGGATTCCTCCCTGAGGCGCAGGATGGGGAACACCCCCCTGAGGCGCTGCGCGCCTTCCCCCCTCTTTCGCCGCGCTGCGCGCGTCGGGAGGGGGGACGCCGCCGGTGCTGCGGGGCGGCCCTTGCACGGCGGCGGCTGGCATCGGGTGGCCGGGGCGTGGGTGCGCGCGCCCCGCATGGGGCAGGTTTGGGAGGGGGGATGAGCGATAAATCGGCGCATTTTTCGGCTCCAACGCCCAAGGGGCAAGCGCTGGCAGCTAGCAAAATCGTAGCGCTGCGTGCGCAGCTGCACCGGTGGGCGCACGAGTACTACGTGCAGGACGCGCCCAGCGTGCCCGACGCCGAGTACG
>DAMCAL010000190.1:0-4671 GCA_032059585.1 Burkholderiaceae bacterium | reverse complement strand
GATCCTGTTCGTGGTCGAGGCCGGCAGCTTCACCCTGGCCGACGCCAAGGTGCTGTCGCTGTTCAAGCCCGGCATTCCGACGCTCCTGATCGCCAACAAGCTCGACAACGTGCACCGCCGCGCCGAGATCGCGCCCTGGCTCAAGGGCATGCAGGAGCGCCACCCGTTTGCCGAGTTCGTGCCCATGTCGGCCAAGAACAAGGGCGACATCGAGCGGCTGTTCGGCATCGTCGCCAAATACCTGCCCGAGCAGCCCTGGTGGTACGCCGAAGACGAGCTGACGGACCGCAGCGAGCGGTTCATGATCAGCGAGACCGTGCGCGAGAAGCTGTTTCGTTTCACCGGCGACGAGCTGCCCTACACCTCCACGGTGGTCATCGACAAGCTCGACGAGGAGCCCAGCCGGCACCACAAGCGCTTCCTGCGCATCGCCGCCACCATCGTGGTGGAGCGCGACGGCCACAAGGCCATGGTGATCGGCGAAGGCGGCGAGCGCCTCAAGCGCATCAGCACCGAGGCGCGCCAGGAGCTGGAAAAGCAGCTCGACGCCAAGGTGTTCCTGGAAGTGTGGGTGAAGGTGCGCTCCGGCTGGGCCGACGACGAGGCCCGCGTCCGGTCCTTCGGTTATGAATGAAATTGGCCTCCAGCGCTTGCGGGTCAAGCGCCCGCAGCTATTAAAACAATAGCGTCATGGCCACCCGCCGCATCGCCGACGAGCCCGCCTACATCCTGCACAGCTACGACTGGAGCGAGTCCAGCCTGATCCTGGAAGCCTTCACCCGCCACCACGGCCGCGTGGCGCTGGTGGCCAAGGGCGCGAAAAAGCCCACCTCCAACTTCCGCCCGGTGCTGCTGCCGCTGCAGCCGCTGCGCCTGGGCTACGGGGTGACCAGCGGCGGGCACGGCGACATCCATCCGCTGCGCGGCGCCGAATGGGCCGGCGGCCATGTCATGCCCACGGGCGACGCGCTGCTGGCCGGGCTGTACCTGAACGAGCTGCTCATGCGCCTGCTGGCGCGCGAAGACCCGCATGCCGACCTGTTCGACATCTACGCCGGCGTGGTGCGCGTGCTGGGCGGCGGCACGCACGGCGAGGCGCTGGAGCCGGTGCTGCGCGCCTTCGAGCTGATGCTGCTGCGCGCCGTGGGCGTCCTGCCCGCGCTGGACGTGGAGACCGCCACCCTGGCCCCGCTGCACCGCAAGGCGCGCTACACCCTGGTGGCCGAAGGCGGCCTGCGCACCGCCGGCGACCAGGACCGCGCCAGCCTGAGCGGCGCGCAATGGCTCGGCCTGTACGAGGCGCTGGAGGTGGGGCACGGCGACAGCGGCTACCCTGCCGTGCTGCGTGCCAGCGCACCGCTGGCCGCCGAGCTGAAGGTGCAGCTGCGCACCCTGTTGCAATACCATTGCGGCGCCCCCTTGCTGCGCACCCGCCAGCTCATGATGGACCTGCAATCGCTATGATCACGCCCCACCCGCGCACCGCCCTGTCCGTGAACGTCAACAAGGTCGCCCTGGTGCGCAACACGCGCCACCTGGGCATTCCCAGCGTGGTGCGCGCGGCCGAAGCCTGCCTGCACGCCGGCGCGCAGGGCATCACCGTGCACCCGCGTCCGGACGGCCGCCACATCCGCGCGCAGGACGTGCCCGAGCTGGCGCAGCTGCTGCAGGCCTGGCCGGGGCGCGAGTACAACATCGAGGGCAACCCGACGCAAAACCTGATGGAGTTCATCCGCGCCGTGCGGCCGGCGCAGGCGACCTTCGTGCCCGACAGCGAAGACCAGTTCACCAGCGACCACGGCTGGACCTTCCCACACGACGCCGCGCGTCTGCGGCCGCTGATCGCCGAATGCCGCGCCCTGGGCGTGCGCGTCAGCCTGTTCATGGACCCGGTCCCCGAGCAGATGCAGGGTGCGCGCGACGCGGGCGCCGACCGCGTCGAGCTCTACACCGAACCTTACGCAGCCGCCTGGGGCACGCCGGAGCAAGAGGCGCAACTGCAGCGCTACGCCGCTGCCGCGCAGGCCGCGCTGGACGCCGGCCTGGGCGTGAACGCCGGCCACGACCTGAACCAGGACAACCTGGCGGCCTTCGTCGCGCGCGCGCCGGGGCTGCTGGAGGTGTCCATCGGCCACGCCTTCATCTCCGACGCGCTGGAGCTGGGCTACGCGGGGGCGGTGCGCGCCTACCAGCAGTGCATCGACGCCGGGCTGGCGCGTCGCTCCTGATTCCATAGCTGCCAGCGCCCGGTGGACAAGCGCTGGCGGCACATTTGGCTGAGATACCGCACACCATGATCTACGGCATCGGCACCGACCTGTGCGACGTGCGCCGCATCGAAGGCAGCCTCGCGCGCCACGGCGACCGCTTTGCCGAGCGCGTGCTGGCCGCGGGCGAGCTGGCCACCTGGCGCAGTCGCAGCGCCCGCTGGCCCGAGCGCGGCGTGCGCTTCGTCGCCACGCGCTTTTCCGCCAAGGAAGCCTTCAGCAAGGCCATCGGTCTGGGGATGCACATGCCCATGACCTGGCGGGCCTGCGAGGTCGCCAACCTGGCGAGCGGCCAGCCCACGCTGGTGCTGCACGGCGCGCTCAAGGAATGGTTCGACGCGCGCGGCCTGCGTGCGCACCTTACCGTGACCGACGAGAACGACTACGCCGCCAGCTTCGTCGTGGTCGAGAGAATTTAGGCAAAAACAGGCTCTAGCGCCCGCCCGACAAGCGCCAGCAGCTATACATTCGAGAGCACACATCGACATGACCGTAGAACACGCCCCCCTGATCATCGACGTCGCCGGCACCAGCCTGACACCGGACGACCGGCGCCGCCTGGCGCACCCGCTGGTCGGCGGCATCATCCTGTTCGCGCGCAACTGGCAGCACCGCGTGCAGCTGCTGGAGCTGACCGCCGCCATCAAGGACGTGCGCGACGACCTGCTGATCTGCGTGGACCACGAAGGCGGGCGCGTGCAGCGCTTTCGCACCGACGGCTTCACCCACCTGCCGCCCATGCGCGCGCTGGGCGCACTGTGGATGGAGGACGGGAAAGGCGCGAAACACCGCCAGGGCAGCGGCGCCCTGCGCGCCATGGATGCCGCCACGGCGGCCGGCTACGTGCTGGCCAGCGAGCTGCGCGCGTGCGGGGTGGACTTTTCCTTCACGCCCGTGCTGGACCTGGACTGGCGCGACGAGGGTGAAGGCGAGCGCGGCGTATCGCGCAGCACCGTCATCGGCGACCGCGCCTTCCACGGCGACCCGCGCGTCGTCGCCATGCTGTCGCGCGCGCTGATGCACGGCCTGCTGCAGGCCGGCATGGCCAACTGCGGCAAGCACTTTCCCGGCCACGGGCATGTGGCGGCCGATTCGCACACCGAGGTGCCGGTGGACCGGCGCAGCCTGACCGCCATCCTGCAGGACGACGCCGCGCCGTACGGCTGGCTGTCCAGCGTGCTGACCAGCGTCATGCCGGCGCACGTCATCTATCCGAAGGTGGACCCGCGGCCGGCGGGTTTTTCCAGGAAATGGCTGGAGGACATCCTGCGCAGGCGGCTGCGCTTCGACGGCGCCATCTTGAGCGACGACCTGAGCATGGAAGGCGCGCGGCGGCTGGACGGGCAGGTGGTCAGCTACACCGATGCGGCGGTGGCGGCGCTGCAGGCCGGGTGCGATCTGGTGTTGCTGTGCAACCAGAGCGTGGGCGAGGGCAGGGCGGTGGACGAGCTGATTGAGGGGCTGGACGCGGCGCGCGGGGCGGGGCGCTGGCAGCCGAGCGAGGCGAGCGAGCAGCGGCGGGTCGCGCTGTTGCCGGAGACGCTGCCGCAGCCGTGGGATGAGCTGATGGTGCAGCCGGCGTACATGCGGGCGTTGGATTTGCTGCCGTAGGTGGCTGCTCCACAACCCATCCAACGCCGTTCGCATCCGCCATGATTGAGCATCAACGGCGCGTGTAGTCATCGTCGTTGCGGCGTCAGCAACGCGCACAAAAAAGCGGCCCGAAGACCGCTTTCCTTGGTGCAAGCGCAGACGGCGCAGGAGGCAGGTCACCCTCCCAAATACGCCTTGCGCACATCCGCATTCGCCAGCAGCGCCGCCCCCGTGTCCTCCAGCACCACGCGGCCGTTCTCCAGCACATAGCCCCGGTCGGCAATCGCCAGCGCCCGGTTCGCGTTCTGTTCCACCAGGAACACCGTGACGCCCTCGGCGCGGATCGTCTGGATGATCTCGAAGATCTGCGCAATGATCAGCGGCGCCAGGCCCAGCGTGGGCTCGTCCAGCAGCAGCAGGCGCGGGCGGCTCATCAGGGCGCGGCCGATGGCCAGCATCTGCTGCTCGCCGCCGCTCATGGTGCCGGCGCGTTGACCGGCCCGGTCCTTCAGGCGCGGGAACAGGTGGAAGACGTGCTCCATGCCCGCCTCGATCTCGGCCTTGTCCTGAAAGAAGCCGCCCATCTTGAGGTTCTCGACCACGGTGAGCTGCGGGAACACCCGCCGCCCCTCGGGCGACACGGCGATGCCGCGGCGCATGATCAGGTGCGTGGGCGCCTGGGTGATGTCCTCGCCCTCGAAGCGCACGCTGCCGCCGCTGGCGCGTGGCGTGCCGCACACGGTCATCAGCAGCGATGTCTTGCCCGCGCCGTTGGAGCCGATGAGCGAGACGATCTCGCCCTGGTTCACGT
>DAMCAL010000189.1:0-4701 GCA_032059585.1 Burkholderiaceae bacterium | reverse complement strand
CTCCTTGAGCAGGCCCATGGGCATGAGCTTGGGCAGGCGCTGCAGCGAGCCCACGTCCGCCACCATGCCGATGTTGATCTCCTGGATGCAAAAGAAGGCGTCGCGCGTGGCGTAGCGGATGCACGCCGCCGCCACCATGTCCAGTGCCCCGCCGATGCAGCCGCCGTGGATCGCGGCGATCACCGGCATGCGCAGGTTCTCCAGACGGGTGAAGGTGGCCTGCATGTCCGTCAGCAGGTCGAACACCGCGGCCCGTCCCTCGGGGCTGCGGTCGTCCAGCACGATTGCGTCGCCGAAGGTCTCCAGCGACATGCCGGCGCTGAAATGCCGCCCGGTGCTGCTGATGACCAGCGCGCGCGCCTGCGTGCCCCGGTGCAGACCGTCCAGCACCTGGTCCAGCTCGCGCCAGAAGGTCGGGTCCATCGTGTTCAGCGCATCGGGCCGGTTCAGCACCAGGTGCGCGACGTGGTCGGTGGTATTCAGGGAAAAGCGGGTCAGGTCGTGCATGGAGGCGGTCCTTGCGGTGTGAGAAAAAAGGCGGCGCGCGCGGGGCTTGTTGCTCATGTTTTCATAGCTGCCAGCGCTTGATGGACAAGCGCTAGAGGCACTTTTCGCTTGAAATCCTTGGCGCCGGGCGCGCCGCGGTCAGCGGCGCTTGCTGCCACGCCCGAGCAGGCCACCCAGCACGCCGCGCAGGATTTCGCGGCCCAGGCCGGTGCCCACCGTGCGGATCGCAGACTTCGCCATGGTCTGCACGAGGCCATCCTTCTTGCCGCCGCGGGGGCCGGTGGTGCCGAACAGCAGATCGTTCAGGCCGCCCTGCAGCCCGGCACCACTGCCCGCGCTCGCTGTCCCCGCGTCCGGCGCGGCGGCGGCCGGCTCCGCGGCCCGCGCGCGCAGCCGCTCGTAAGCGGACTCGCGGTCCACCGCAGCGTCGTAACGGCCCGCGACCAGCGAGCCTGCCAGCAGCGCGCGCCGCTCGGCCTCGCCGATGGGGCCGATCTGGCTGCCCGGCGGCACGACGTACACGCGCTCGGTCTCGCTCGGCCGGCCCTTGGCATCCAGCAGGCTCACCAGCGCCTCGCCCACGGCCAGCTCGGTGATGGCGGCCTCGATGTTCAGCCCGCCCTTCGGGCGCATCGTGCTGGCCGTGGCCTTCACGGCCTTCTGGTCGCGCGGAGTGAACGCGCGCAGCGCGTGCTGCACGCGGTTGCCCAGTTGCGCCAGCACGCTGTCGGGGATGTCCAGCGGGTTCTGCGTCACGAAGTAGACCCCGACACCCTTGGAGCGCACCAGCCGCACGACCAGTTCGATGCGCTCGACCAGCACCTTGGGCGCATCGGCGAACAGCAGGTGCGCCTCGTCGAAGAAGAACACCAGGTTCGGTCTTTCCGGGTCGCCGACCTCGGGCAGGCGCTCGAACAGCTCGGACAGCAGCCACAGCAGGAAGGTGGCATACAGGCGTGGCGCCGCCATCAGCTTGTCGGCGGCCAGGATGTTGACCACGCCCATGCCGCCTTCGGTCTGCAGCAGGTCGTCGATGTCCAGCATGGGCTCGCCGAAGAACCGGTCGCCTCCCTGCTGCTCGATGGTGAGCAGCGCGCGCTGGATGGCGCCGATGCTGGCGGTGCTCACGTTGCCGTATTCGGTGGTGAACTGGCGGGCGTTTTCGCCCACGTGCTGCACCATGGCGCGCAGGTCTTTCAAGTCCAGCAGCAGCAGGCCCTGGTCGTCGGCGATCTTGAACACCAGGTTCAGCACGCCCATCTGCGTTTCGTTCAGCGCCAGCATGCGGCCCAGCAGCAGCGGCCCCATGTCGGAAATGGTGGCACGCACCGGGTGGCCCTGGCTGCCGAACACGTCCCACAGCGTGGTGGGACAGGCCATGGGCGCAGGCAGCGCGATGCCGCGCTCGGCCAGCACCGCTGCCATCTTGTCGCCGATGTGGCCGCGCTGGCTGATGCCCGACAGGTCGCCCTTCACGTCGGCCATGAACACCGGCACGCCGATGCGCGAGAACTGCTCGGCCAGGGTTTGCAGCGTCACGGTCTTGCCGGTGCCGGTGGCGCCGGTGATCAGACCATGTCGGTTGGCCAGGGCGGGCAGCAGCACGCACTCGGTGCGGTCGTTTCGGGCAAGCAGGAGAGGGTCGGCCATGGTGCAAAAGGGTTGGGGCGTCAATCGTAGAATCGCCTGCTAGGTTAAATCAATCACAGACGACAAGGACGGGTGCAGTGGCAGGACACAGCAAATGGGCCAACATCCAGCATCGCAAGGGTCGGCAGGATGAAAAGCGCGGCAGGATCTGGACCCGCCTCATCCGCGAAATCATGGTGGCCGCGCGCCAGGGGGGGGGCGACCCCGCCACCAACCCGCGCCTGCGCCTGGCGGTGGAGAAGGCGCGCGGCGCCAACATGCCGGCCGACAACATCAAGCGCAACATCGACAAGGCCACCGGCAACCTGGACGGCGTGACGTACGAGGAGATCCGCTACGAGGGCTATGGCATCGGCGGCGCGGCCATCATCGTCGACACCATGACCGACAACCGCGTGCGCACCGTGGCCGAGGTGCGCCACGCGTTTTCCAAGCACGGCGGCAACATGGGCACCGAAGGGTCGGTGGCATTCCAGTTCCGCCACGTCGGCCAGCTGGTGTTCGCCCCGGGCACGGATGAGGAGCAGGTGATGGAAGCGGCGCTGGAGGCGGGCGCCGAGGACGTCATCACCGGCGATGACGGCGCCATCGAGGTGCTGACGGCGCCTGGCGATTTCGAGGCCGTGCAGCAGGCGCTGTCCGCCGCCGGGCTGGTGCCCGACCTGGCGGAAGTCACCATGCGCGCCGACAATACGATTGCGCTGGAGGGCGACGACGCCGCGCGCATGCAAAAACTCCTGGACGTGCTCGAGGACCTCGACGACGTGCAGGAGGTCTACCACAACGCCGAGCTCTGACAACATGAAGATTCTGGTCATCGGCGGCGGCGGGCGCGAACACGCGCTGGCCTGGAAACTCGCCCAGTCCCCCAAGGCCACCCGCGTGTACGTGGCGCCCGGGAACGGCGGCACGGCAGCGGACGTGAAGCTGGAAAACGTCCCGATCCAGGACGTTCGCGCGCTGCGCGAGTGGGCGCAAGAGCAGAAAATCGGGCTGACCGTGGTCGGCCCCGAGGCGCCGCTGGCCGCCGGCGTGGTGGACGAGTTCCGTGCGCACGGCCTGCGCATCTTCGGGCCCACGCGCGCTGCCGCGCAGCTGGAAAGCTCCAAGGCCTTTTCCAAGGCGTTCATGCGGCGCCACGGCATCCCCACCGCCGATTACGACACTTTCACCGAAGCCGCACCGGCGCACGCCTTCATCGACCGCGTGGGCGCGCCGATCGTGGTCAAGGCCGATGGCCTGGCCGCCGGCAAGGGCGTGGTGGTGGCCATGACCGCGCAGGAGGCCCACGACGCGGTCGACGATATGCTGCAGGGCGATGGCCTGGACGTGGCGCACAACGAAGGCGGCGCGCGTGTGGTGATCGAGCAGTTCCTGGAGGGCGAGGAAGCGA
Organism: Burkholderiaceae bacterium; assembly: GCA_032059585.1. Classification (GTDB taxonomy): domain Bacteria; phylum Pseudomonadota; class Gammaproteobacteria; order Burkholderiales; family Burkholderiaceae_C; genus Melaminivora. Next base: position 1,151 of record DAMCAL010000189.1, on the reverse strand, counting down.
GCTTCATCGTCCTGTCGGACGGCAAGAACGTGGTGGCGCTGGCCACCAGCCAGGATCACAAGCGCCTGCAGGACGGCGACGCGGGACCCAACACCGGCGGCATGGGCGCGTATTCGCCCGCGCCGGTGGTCACGGCCGACGTGCATGCGCGCGCCATGCGCGAAGTCATCCTGCCCACCGTGCGTGGCATGGAGAAGGACGGCATTCCCTATACCGGCTTTTTGTACGCCGGCCTGATGATCGACGCGCAGGGCCACCCCAAGACACTGGAGTTCAACTGCCGCATGGGCGACCCGGAAACGCAGCCGATCCTGATGCGGTTGAAGTCCGACCTGGTCGACCTTCTGGTCGCAGCCGTGGATGGCAAGCTCGACCAGACCGAGCTGCAGTGGGACCGGCGCACCGCCCTGGGCGTGGTCATGGCCGCGCACGGCTACCCGCAGGCGCCCCGCAAGGGCGACGCCATCACCGGCATCGCCGCCGAGGCCGACGACGCCATGGTGTTCCACGCCGGCACGCAGCTACATGACGATGGCACGCTGCGCGTGAGCGGCGGCCGCGTGCTGTGCGTGACGGCGCTGGCGGACAACGTGCGCCAGGCCCAGCAGCGCGCGTACGACGTGGTGCGCGGCGTCCACTTCGACGGTGCGCAGTGGCGCAGCGATATCGGCCACCGGGCGGTGAAGAACTGATGGCCTCGCTGCTGTTGTCATCCAACCCGGCGGTGGCCCAGGTGCGCAGCTACCTGGAGCAGTTGCAGACCCGCATCACCGATGCGCTCGAAGCCGTGGAGCACGAGGCGGCTGGCGCAGGCGCGGCGCGTTTTCGCGCCGATGCCTGGCAACGTCCGCCCGAGTCGCCGCTGCAGGGCGACGGCGTCACCCGCATCCTGGAAGGCGGGCAGGTATTCGAGCGCGCGGGCTGCGGTTTTTCGCACGTCAGCGGCCCGCAGCTGCCGCCTTCGGCGACCGAGCACCGCCCGGAGCTAGCCGGCGCGCCTTTCGAGGCCATGGGCGTGTCGCTGGTCTTCCACCCGCGCAACCCTTACGTGCCCACGGTGCACATGAACGTGCGCATGATCGCCGCCGGCCATCCGGGCAGCGAGCCGGTGTGCTGGTTCGGCGGCGGCATGGACCTGACGCCGTACTACG
>DAMCAL010000188.1:0-4718 GCA_032059585.1 Burkholderiaceae bacterium | reverse complement strand
CGCACAGCAGCCTGCGCATGACCATCGGCCGCTTCACGACCGAGGAAGAGATCGACTACGCCGTGCAGACCATCCGCCACAACGTGGCCAAGCTGCGCGAACTCTCGCCGCTGTGGGAGATGTACCAGGACGGTGTCGACCTCAGCACCATCCAGTGGGCGGCCCACTGATCCGGCAGAACACAAAACAGGAGAACTACCATGGCTTACTCTGACAAGGTCATCGACCACTACGAAAACCCGCGCAACGTCGGCTCCTTCGACAAGGGCGACGAGACGGTCGGCACCGGCATGGTCGGTGCGCCCGCCTGTGGCGACGTGATGAAGCTGCAGATCAAGGTCAACCGCGAGACCGGCGTGATCGAGGACGCGCGCTTCAAGACCTACGGCTGCGGCTCGGCCATCGCCTCGTCGTCGCTGGTGACCGAATGGGTCAAGGGCAAGACGCTGGACGAGGCCGCACAGCTCAAGAACAGCCAGATCGCCGAAGAGCTGGCGCTGCCGCCGGTGAAGATCCACTGCTCCATCCTGGCCGAGGACGCCATCAAGGCTGCGGTGAACGACTACAAGACCCGCCACGGCGCAGCCGCCGAACTGGCGGTCTGAGGAGCGCCGGCGCCATGGCCATTTCGCTGACCGAAGCCGCTGCCCGCCACGTCACGCGCTACCTCGCGCGCCGTGGCAAGGGGGTGGGCGTGCGCCTGGGCATCAAGACCACGGGGTGCTCGGGCCTGGCGTACCAACTGGAGTACGTGGACGAGCAGAACCCGGAGGACGTGGTGTTCGAGGAGCACGGCGTGAAGGTGATGATCGACCCCAAGAGCCTGGCGTACATCGATGGTACCCAGCTCGACTTCGTACGCGAAGGATTGAACGAGGGCTTTCGCTTTCTCAACCCGAACGAGCGTGACCGCTGCGGCTGCGGAGAGAGCTTCCGCGTCTGACGCGCGCGACGCGCGCCTGGCAAGAGACCGCCACCGCCCTGGGTGCTGGCGGTTTTTTCATCGTGGAAAGCTATTGAAAGAATAGCGGTCTGCGCTTGTTCTATAGAAGTTTGGGGCTGAAAGGCATTCCAAAGGCAGGTGCAGCAAGCGCCAGCAGCTCACTTTTTTGATATGAACCTCCAGTCCGACGACTTCGAACTCTTCGCCGTGCCACGCCGTTTCGTCCAAGACCGCGCTCAGCTCGACGCGCGCTGGAAGGAACTGCAGCGCGAAGCCCACCCCGACCGCTTCGCCGCCCAGGGCCAGGCCGCCCAGCGCGCGGCGATGCAATGGTCGGTGCGCATCAACGAGGCCTACCAGCGCCTGAAGAACCCCCTCAAGCGCGCGGCCTACCTGTGCGAGTTGCACGGCGCGCCGATCCAGGCAGAAGACAACACCGCCATGCCGCCAGAGTTCCTCGTGCAGCAGATGCAGTGGCGCGAAGCGCTGGAAGAAGCCGGGGACGATGCGGCGCTGGGCGCGCTCGAAGACGACATGGATACGGCGCGGCGCGCGACGGTCGGGCGCCTGCAGGTGCTGATCGACCAGCAGCAGGACTGGGCCGGCGCCGCGCGCGAGGTCAGAGCCCTCATGTTCATTGCGCGATTCGCGCGCGACATCGACCGCCAACGGGAGCAGCGCGGACAATAGCCGGCTGCCCACGACAACACTACAACCCACATCCATGGCGCTTTTGCAGATCTCCGAGCCCGGCCAGTCGCCCGACCCCCACCAGCGGCGCGTCGCCGTCGGCATCGACCTGGGTACCACGCACTCGCTCGTGGCCGCGGTGCGCAACGGCGTGGCCGAGTGCCTGCCGGACGAAGAGGGCCGGGTGCTGTTGCCGTCGGTTGTGCGCTACCGGGCGGACGGCAGTCGACAGATCGGCTACGCGGCGCTGGCCGGCCAGCGCGAGGATGCAGCCAGCACCGTCACCTCGGCCAAGCGTTTCATGGGCCGCGCGCTCGCGGACATCACCGACCAGGCCAGCCTGCCCTACACCTTCGCCGACGCCACGCCCCCAGGGCAGGGCGGCATGCTGGCGCTGCAGACCGCCGCCGGCACCAAGTCGCCGGTGGAGGTGAGCGCCGAGATCCTGGCCGCGCTGCGCCAGCGCGCCGAAGACAGCTTCGACAGCGACATCCATGGCGCGGTCATCACCGTGCCCGCGTACTTCGACGACGCCCAGCGCCAGGCCACCAAGGACGCGGCGCATCTGGCAGGCCTGCAGCTGCTGCGCCTGATCAACGAGCCCACGGCAGCGGCCATCGCCTATGGCCTGGACAACGCGTCCGAGGGCGTCTACGCCATCTACGACCTGGGCGGGGGCACCTTCGACATCTCCATCCTGCGCCTGGCGCGCGGCGTGTTCGAGGTGATCGCCACCGGGGGCGATTCGGCGCTGGGCGGTGACGACTACGACGCCGCCCTGGCTGCCTGGGCGCTGGCCCGCCTGGACCGGCAGACCGTGACGCCCGCAGACAAGACCGCCGTGCGCATGGCCGCGCGCGCCTGCAAGGAGGCGCTCACCGCCTCAGACACGGCGACGTTCACCGCGGAGCTTGCCAGTGTCCCGGTCCGGCTGGATGTGACGCGCGCCGATTTCGCCGCTGCCACCGATGCGCTCACGCAGCGCTCGCTGGCCGCCGTGCGGCGTGCGCTGCGCGACGCGCAAATCGGCAAGGACGAAGTGCAAGGCGTGGTGCTGGTCGGGGGCTCCACCCGCATGCCGCAGATTCGCGAAGCCGTCGGCGCGTTTTTCGGGCAGGAGCCGCTGGTCAACCTGAACCCCGACGAGGTGGTGGCTCTTGGAGCCGCGATCCAGGCCAACCAGCTCGCGGGCAATGATGCCGGGGGCGACCTGTTGCTGCTGGACGTGATTCCGCTGTCGCTGGGGATCGAGACCATGGGCGGGCTGGTCGAGCGCATCGTGCAGCGCAACGAGACCATCCCCACTGCCAAGGCGCAGGACTTCACCACCTACAAGGACGGCCAGACCGCGCTGGCGCTGCACGTGGTGCAGGGCGAGCGCGACCTGGTGCAGGACTGCCGCAGCCTTGCGCGGTTCGAGCTGCGCGGCATCCCCCCCATGGCCGCTGGCGCCGCACGCATCCGCGTCACGTTCACGGTGGACGCGGACGGCCTGTTGAGCGTGAGCGCGCGCGAGCAGGCCAGCGGCGTGGAAGCGCGCATCGATGTCAAGCCCTCGTACGGCCTGTCCGACGAGGAGATCACGCGCATGCTGCAGGAAGGCTTTGCCACGGCCCAAGAGGACATGCACGCACGCGCGCTGGCTGAAGCCCGCGTGGACGCCGACCGCCTGCTGATCGCCACCCAAAGCGCGCTGGACGCCGACGGCGACGTGCTCGCGCCCGACGAGCGGGCCCGCCTTGGCGCACTGATGCAGGCGCTGCGCGACGTCCTGGCGCAGGGCAGCACGACCGCCGCCGACATCGAGGCCTCAAGCGAGGCGCTCGCCCGCGGCACCGAGGACTTTGCGGCCCGCCGCATGAACCGCGGCATCCGCCAGGCCCTGGCCGGGCGCAGCGTCGACGCCATCTGAATTCTTGGACACCACCACCGCCCATGCCCGTCATCAGGATCCTTCCCCACCCCGAATATGCGCCCGAAGGCGTCGAGATCAGCGCGCCTGCCGGCACCTCGATCTGCGAAGCGCTGCTGGACAACGGCATCGCCATCGAGCACGCCTGTGACATGAGCTGCGCCTGCACCACGTGCCACGTGATCGTGCGCCAGGGCTACGACTCGTTGAACGAGGCCGAGGAGGAGGAAGAAGACCTGCTGGACCGCGCCTGGGGCCTGGAGCCGCAGTCGCGCCTGTCGTGCCAGGCGATCCTGGCGCGCGACGATGTGACCGTGGAAATCCCGAAGTACACCATCAACCACGCGCGCGAGAACCACTGAGCATGGGCCGCCAGATCGTCCTGGACACGGAAACCACGGGCCTGTCGGCGGATGCCGGCGACCGCGTGATCGAACTGGGCTGCGTGGAGCTGGTGAACCGCAAGCTCACCGGCAACAACCTGCACCTGTACCTCAACCCGAACCGCGACAGCCACCCGGATGCACTGCGCGTCCACGGCATCACCACCGAGTTCCTGCGCGACAAGCCGCGCTTTCACGAACGTGCGCAAGAGATCCTGGAATACCTGCGCGGCGCCGAGCTGATCATCCACAACGCCGCATTCGACGTGGGTTTTCTGAACAAGGAGCTGAAGCTGGCGGGCCTGGACCCGCTGCACCTGCACGTCGCGGCCATCACCGATACCCTGGCGATGGCCAAGGAGCTGTACCCGGGCAAGCGCAACTCGCTCGATGCGCTGTGCGACCGGCTGGGAGTGGACAACTCGGGCCGCCAACTGCACGGCGCGCTGCTGGACGCCGAGCTGCTGGCCGACGTCTACATCAACCTCACGCGCGGCCAGGATGCGCTGCTGGTGCTGGACGAGGGCGCGGTGGGCGCCGACGGCCTGGCGCTCGCGCCCGTCGACCTGAGCGCATTCACCCTGCCGGTCATCGCCGCGACGGCGCAGGAACTGGCTGCGCACGAGGACGTGCTGGCGCAGATCGACAAGGCCAGCGGCAGCAATACGGTGTGGCGGCAGTTTGCGCCAGCCGCCTGAAGCTGTGTCATAATCGCGGGCTTGTCGCTTTAGGCGACGCGGGTGATTAGCTCAGCGGTAGAGCACTGCCTTCACACGGCAGGGGTCACATG
>DAMCAL010000187.1:0-4725 GCA_032059585.1 Burkholderiaceae bacterium | reverse complement strand
ACCCCATCTACGACAAGATCGTGATCAAGTCGAGCAAGTACCACGCGCACGACGAAAACGGCGAGTACAAGACGGGCGACACGGTGGAGATCACCGAGAGCCGCCCGCTGTCCAAGACCAAGAACTGGGTCGCCACGCGCCTGGTGCAAAAGGCCGCCCTGGTCTAAGCCCATCGGCCCGCGCACAGCGCCTGCCCTGCAAAACGACCCACAATGTGGGTCGTTTTTTCGTTGGGGCGCCCGCGCCTGTGCGGTGTCCTTTTCCTATCGTTGTTGTGCTTTCCCAAGCCAGGAGACTTTGATGATCAAGATCGGTGACGAACTGCCCGCGGTGACGCTGATGGAATATGCCGAGACCGAAGGCAACGGCTGCAGCATTGGGCCCAACCCGGTGGACGTGCGCCAGGCCGCAGCCGGCAAGACCATCGCGGTGTTCGCGCTGCCCGGCGCCTTCACGCCCACCTGCTCGGCGCAGCACGTGCCCGGTTATACCGAACAGTCCGAGGCGTTCAAGGCGGCAGGAGTGGACGAGATCTGGTGCCTGTCGGTGAACGACGCATTCGTGATGGGCGCCTGGGCGCGCGACCAGAAGACCGACGGTAAGGTGCGCATGCTGGCCGACGGCGACGCCGCCTTCGCCAAGGCCACCGGCCTGACGCTGGACCTGACCGGCAAGGGCCTGGGCCTGCGCAGCAACCGCTATTCCATGCTGGTCAAGGACGGCAAGGTCGCCCAGCTCAACGTCGAGGCCCCGGGCAAATTCGAGGTCAGCGACGCGAACACGCTGCTGAGCCAGGCGAAGGCCTGACGCTTTCGGTGAAGCGCCGGCCTCGCGGCCGGCGCCATCGCCCGGGCGGGCGTCCTGATGCAGGGCGCCCGCTTCTTTTTTGATAGCTAACCGCGCATGCTGCGCGGGCACAAATTGCCTGAAAAGGTCAAAAGATGTCGGCCTTGAGGTAGTGCGCGCCGGCCATCGGGTTGTGGTAATACGGCGGGATCTCCTCGAAGCCCAGTTCTGCATACAGGGCCCGGGCCGACTCCATCGTGTCCAGCGTGTCCAGCAGCACGCTGGCGTAGCCGGCGCGGCGGGCAGCGTCCAGCGTGGCCTCGGCGAGCTGGCGCCCGAGGCCGAAGCCGCGGAACGCCTTGCGCACGTACAGGCGCTTCATCTCGCAGGCGTTGGCGTAATCGGCGGAGTCCAGCGGGCGCAGGGCGCAGCAGCCGGCGATGGCGCCGTCCACCTCGGCCAGCAGGATGCAGCCGCGCGGCGGCGCGTACTCGCCGGGCAGCTCCGCCAGTTCGCGGGCGAAGTCCTGAAACGACAGATCCACGTCGAGGCTGGCAGCATATTCCTCGAATAGCTCGCGCACGGCGGGCATGTCACGGGCGTCGGTCGGAAACAGCAGGTCGACGGTCGGTGGCAAAGGTGGGGGCGCGAGGCCTTCTTCCTGGGCAGCGGAGGTCATCCACGCCAGTGTACCGGCGCGCAGGCCGCGACCGTCAGGCCCAGGCATCCAGACGCGACACCCACCACGCGAGCCAGCCGCACAGTGCAAGCACCACCGCAGCCAGGGCGCGCATGCGGCCGTCGTCGCGCGAGGCCCGGACGCCCGGCGGCAGCGCCTTGTCGCCCGTGACCATCGGCCGCACGATGCTGCGCCGGCGCACCAGCGTGTAGTACGCGACCGCCAGCAGGTGCAGCGCGACCAGCCCGTAGAGCAGGTACTGCCCCACGTCCGCGTGGTACCAGGTGGCCCGCTCTACCCAGGCGCCGGGCAGAAAGCGCACCAGCGGTCCGGTGAACGCAATCTCGTCGTCGCTGGCCAGGCCGCTGGCCACCTGCAGCGCCAGCGCCAGCAGCAGCGCGAATACCGACAGCGCGCCCAGCGGCGAGTGGCCCACCTCGTCCACCTCCGGCGCGCCCTGGCCGCGCAGGTAGCGCAACAGCCGCGCCGGGGCGTACAGAAAACTCGCGAAGCGCGACCAGTACCCGCCCACCAGACCCCACACCAGCCGAAAGGCCAGCAGCGCCAGCACCCCATACCCCAGCCGCTGGTGCCAGGCCATGGCGTCGCTGCCCAGCTTAGCGGTCACCACGAGCGCGACCACGGCGGCGGCCAGCGCCCAGTGAAACAGGCGGGTGGGCAAATCCCAGATGCGGACGGCGTGCGGCATGGGCGAAACTCCGAAAGCGGCGGGGTGGACGGTGGCGATTGTGCCGCGCCAGGCGCGCGCCGCGCCTCCGGGCATCCCGCCGCCTGCCGCCGCGCGATACTGCGCAGGGCGACCACCCGACGCGCCCCGCGTTTTTCCATCTTCCCACGAGCCGGAGCCATTGCCATGCCCTTCAAGCCCTTCGCCCTCGCCCTGGCTGCCGCCGCTGCCGCCACGCTGGCGCTGCCCGCGGCGGCGCAGTTCGCCAAGCCCGAAGACGCCATCAAGTACCGGCAGAGCGCGCTGTTCGTCATGGGCCAGCATTTCGGACGCATCGGTGCCATGGTCAACGGCAAGGCGCCCTACGACGCGCAGGCGGCCCAGGCCGATGCCGAGGTGGTCGCCACCCTGGCCGCGCTGCCCTGGGCTGGTTTCGGCCCAGGCACCGACAAGGGCGCCCCCACCAAGGCCAAACCCGAAGTGTGGAGCGAGCGCCCGAAGTTCGAGGAGCATGCGCAAAAATTGCAGGCCGAGGCGCCCAAACTGCTGGCCGCTGCCAAGACCGGCAACCTGGACCAGCTCAAGGCCGCCTTCGGTCCCACGGCCAACAGCTGCAAGGCGTGCCACGACAACTTCCGCTCGCGCTGAGACTGCTCTACTTTTGATAGCTGCTAGCGCTCGCCAGACAAGCGCAAAAGCCGGTTTTCATATTGAAAACCGGCTTTTGCGGGACGCACGACGAGGCAGTCAGGCTTCGGCCAACAAGCGCTCGATCAGCCGGTGCAACTCGGCGAAGTCGGGCGCGCCGACAAAGCTTTTCACGATCTCGCCGCGCTTGTTGACGATGAAGGTGGACGGCGTGAGCTTGACGTCGCCCCAGGCCCGGGCGACTGCGCCGGTGTTGTCGATCGCCACCGGGAAGGGCAGCTTGCGCGACTCGGCGAAGTTGACCACGTAGCTGGGCGGGTCGTAGCTCATCGCCACCGCCAGCGTGTCGAAGCCGCGGGCGCGGTACTTGTCGTAGGTGGCGACGATGTCGGGCATCTCGGCCACGCAGGTCGTGCAGCTCGTGGCCCAGAAGTTGACCAGGGTGACCTTGCCGAGCAGGTCCTGCGTGGTGCGCTGGCTGCCGTCCAGCAGCACGAAGGTCGACGCCGGAGCGGCGCGCACGTTCGATCCCAGCACCACCGCCGTGCCCACGGCCGCGCACACCGCGAGTGCGCCGACGACCAGCCAATTTCTTCTCTGCATACGACCACCCTTGCCGCGACCGGGATCTTCCGGGCCGCCGATTGTGCCGCAGCGGCTGTTGCCGCTGCCGGGGATGGGAGCCGGCAACCGGCGCAAAAGTTCAATGTACCCCCGCCCACCCGGCCGCGCGCCGCGTGGCGATAATGCCCAGCCAGCGCCATGAACACCCGCCTTCTCATCATCGCCCACGAGCCGCTCGCCCATGCGCTGCGCGAATGCGCGCTGCACGTGTTTCCCGAGTGCGCCGCGGACCTGCAGGCCCTGGACGTGCCGGCGGACGAGCCGCCCGAGGCCACGCTGCTGGCGGCGCGCGCGCTGCGTGCTGCGCAAGGGGGCGCGCCGCTGCTGGTGCTGACCGACGTGGTCGGCGCCACGCCGTCCAACGTCGCGCAGCGCCTGGTCGACGGCGTGCATTCGCGCCTGGTGGCGGGTGTGAACCTGCCGATGCTGCTGCGCGCCGTGTGCTACCGCGCCGAGCCGCTCGAGCAGCTGGCCGCGCGCGCGCTGGCGGGCGGCGCGCAGGGCGTGGTCTCGGTGGCAGCACCCGCTGCGGCCCAGCGCTGAGCTGCTCTTCGCATCTTCCGACCATGATCACCACGACCCTCACCATCCGCAACCGGCTGGGCCTGCACGCCCGCGCATCGGCCAAGCTCACCAAGCTGGCCGGCAGTTTCCCCTGTGAGGTGTTTCTCAGCCGCGGCGAGCGCCGCGTGAACGCCAAGAGCATCATGGGCGTGATGATGCTGGCCGCCGGCTTGGGCGCGCAGGTGCGCATCGAGACCCAGGGCGAGCAGGCGCACGAGGCCATGGAGGCCTTGGTGGCGCTGATCGAGGGCAAATTCGGCGAGGGCGAGTGACGGCGCGCCAGCAGGAGGCAGCATGACGTTTTCCATCCACGGACTGGCCGTCGCCCGGGGCATTGCCATCGGCCGGGCGGTGCTGGCCGCGGCCAGCCGGATGGAGGTGGTGCACTACTTCGTGGACGCGTCGCAGGTCGAGGCCGAACTGGCGCGCGCGCGGCGTGCACGCGACGCCGTCACGCACGAGCTGCAGCGGCTGCAGGCCGACATGCCGCCCGACGCACCCCAGGAGCTGGCCGCGCTGCTGGACGTGCACATCCTGCTGCTGCAGGACGAAACGCTGGTGGGCGGCGTGCGCCACTGGATCACCGAGCGCCTGTACAACGCCGAATGGGCGCTGACGACCCAGCTCGAGCTGCTCAGCCGCCAGTTCGACGAAATGGAGGATGAATACCTGCGCGAGCGCAAGGCCGACCTGGAGCAGGTGGTCGAGCGCATCCTGCGCCACATGCGCGGCGCGC
>DAMCAL010000186.1:0-4731 GCA_032059585.1 Burkholderiaceae bacterium | reverse complement strand
GGCATCTCGCACGACCTGCGCACGCCGCTGGCACGCCTGCGCCTGGAAACCGAGATGAGCGTCATGGACGATGTGGCGCGCGAACACATGGTGGCCGACATCGTCCAGCTCGACGCGACCATCGACAAGTTCCTCGACTACGCCCGCCCCGACGGGGTCGCGCTCACCCCCGTGAACCTGCATGGCGTGGTGGCGTCGTGCGTGTACGCGGTGCAGGACCACCGCGAGCTGCAGATCACCATGAACGTACCGGAGGACCTGATCGTGCTGGCCGACGAGGTCGAGCTCGCCCGCGTGATTTCCAACTTGCTGGAGAACGCGCGTCGCTATGGCAAGGACCGCGAGACCGGCATCACCACCGTGGACATCGCCGCCAAGGCGCGCGAGAAATGGGTGCTGCTCAAGCTGCGGGACCACGGCCCGGGGGCGCCGCCCGAGCAGCTCGCGAGCCTGACCATGCCGTTTTTTCGCGGCGACGCTGCCCGCACGGCGGCGGCAGGGGCCGGACTGGGACTGTCGATCGTGGACAAGACGGTGCAGCGCCTGGGCGGCATCTTCGCGCTCGCCAATTCGGCGTCTGGCGGGCTGGTGGCGCACGTGCAGTTGCAGCGTGCGGACATGCCGGACGGCGAAGACCCCAAGCAGCGTCTGCAACGGCCCCAGATCAAGCGGCACCTGCCGCCACGCTCGCACAAGTCGCCGCGGCCTCTCTGAGGCCCGATCCGAGGCCGCGTCCTGCGGTCAGGCAGCGCGCAGCAGCACGGCGGCGCGCGCCTCGATCGACGCACCCTGCCCTACCGGCCCCAGCCGCTCGGCAGTCTTCGCCTTCACGTTCACCTGACCCACGTCCACACCCAGCACCTGTGCGATGCGCGTGCGCATGGCGGCAATGTGCGGCGCCAGCCGCGGGGCCTGAGCGATGACGGTGCTGTCGATGTTGACGATGGCGTAACCCTGCTCGCCCACCCTCCGCGCCGCCTCTGACAGCAGCTGCGCCGAGTCGGCGCCGCGAAAGCGCAGGTCGGTGTCGGGAAAGTGGCTGCCGATGTCGCCCAGGGCAGCGGCGCCGAGCAGCGCATCGGTGATGGCATGCAGTAGCACGTCCGCGTCCGAATGCCCGAGCAACCCCGCATGGTGCGGGATCTGGACGCCGCCGATCACCAGCCGCCGCCCGGGGACCAGGGCATGCACATCCCAGCCTTCGCCAATTCTGATATTCATGGTTCGCAGTGTGGCGGCTTCCTAGCGCCGCCTGAAGAAGACGGCCTTGTCGGCGCCCTGGGCCGCGGTGCCGAGCGAGCCGCCGAAGCGCGCCACCGTGGCGCCATGCTGGCGCTGCAGCAGCACCGCCTCGGCCAGTGCGAAGTCTGCGGGATAGGTCACCTTGAAATTGTGCGCGCTGCCCGGCACCAACCGCGGCCGGTGCCCCATCGCCTCCATCGCGCTCGCCTCGTCGGTGGCCAGCGCCCCTACCTGCTCGAGCGCTTCCCGCAGCGCGCCGAGGCGAAACATCTGGGGCGTCTGCGCCAGCCATTTGTCGCTGCGGTCGACGGTGGAGACCACGCGCACGCCGCCGGGGCCGTCACTGGCCGTCTTGAGCGTGTCGGCCAGCTTGTGGGCGAGCAGCCCTCCCACGCTGTCGTGCAGGCAGGCGTCGATCAGCGCGTCGACCTGGGCGGTCGTGACCAGGCACCGGGCGGCGTCGTGCACCAGAACCCAGTCGAGGTCTAGGGCGCCCCGTTGCATCAAGGCCTTGAGGCCGCCCAAGACCGTGTCGGCCCGGGTGGGCCCGCCGCAAGGCGCGGCGAAACAGCGCGACAGCGGGCGCTGCGCGAAAAACGTGTCGCCCGGCGCCACGGCCACCAGGGTGCCCGAGAGCCGCACCACCCCGGCGAGCGCCGCCAGCGTGTGCAGCACCAGAGGCTGGCCCGCGATCGCCCGGTACTGCTTGGCGCCGGTCGCGCCATCGGCTGCGCTCAGCGCCCTGGACCCTGTCCCGGCACAAGGCACCAGCGCCCACAGCCGCACCGAAGCGCCCACAGGTGTGGCCGCGGTCTGGCGCAGCAGCGCGCCGAAGGCTGAGGGCTCGGTCATGCCCGGCATTCTAGAATTGCCGTCCGCCGCCCAACTGCCTCCAGCCCCGCTGCGGTGGCTCTCGCATGGACCTTCTTCCCAAACTCTCCCCTGGAAAACGCTTTTCCGTTCCCCAACCCGTGGGCAGCGCCGATGCGCTGCTCCTGGCCCGCCTGGGCGAAAGGGAAAAAGCTGCCGGCCGCACCACGGCCATCGTCACGGCCAACGCCACCGACGCGCAGCGCCTGATCGACGAGCTGAACTTCTTTGCCCCTGATGTCCGCTGCGCGCTGTTTCCCGACTGGGAAACCCTGCCCTACGACAGCTTTTCGCCACACCAGGACCTGATCAGCGAGCGACTGGCCACGCTGTGGCGCATCTCGCAAGGGGAGGTGGACGTGGTACTGGTACCGGCCACGACAGCCCTGTACCGGCTGGCGCCGCAGTCGTTCCTGGCGGCCTACACGTTCCACTTCACTGTCGGGCAGACGCTCGACGAGCAGCGCTTGCGCGCCCAGCTGGCACTGGCGGGTTACCAGCACGTGTCCCAGGTGGTGGGCCACGGCGAATACGCGGTGCGCGGCGGCCTGATCGACCTGTTTCCCATGGGCTCGGCCGTGCCCTACCGCGTCGACCTGTTCGACGACGAGATCGATTCGATCCGCACGTTCGACCCGGAAAGCCAGCGCAGCCTATACCCCGTGCCGGAGATCCGCCTGCTGCCCGGGCGCGAATTTCCCATGCACGACGCGGCGCGCTCGCGCTTTCGCCAGCGCTGGCGCGAGCTGTTGGAGGGCGACCCCACGCGCAGCCGCATCTACAAGGACATGGGCGCCGGCATCGCCACCGCCGGCATCGAGTACTACCTGCCGCTGTTCTTCGAACACACCGCCACCGTTTTCGACTACCTCGGGCCACAGGCGACGCTGGTCCTGCACGGCGACCTGGACGGCGCCTTCCAGCGCTTCTGGCAGGACACGCGCGACCGCTACCGGCTCATCCAGGGAGACCCGGAGCACCCGGCGTTGGCGCCGGAAACACTGTTCCTGACGCCAGAGCAGTTCTACGGCCAAGCCAAGCCGCACGCCCAGCTGGCGCTGCGCCCGCCCGGGCCGGATGGGGCGGGCAGCAGCCACTTTCAGCCGCTGCCCGACCTGGCTGTGGCACGCGGCGCCGAGGAGCCGCTGGTGCGGCTGCAGGCCTACGTCGCCGCCGCGCGCCGGGTACTGATGCTGGCCGAAAGCGCGGGCCGGCGCGAGAGCCTGCTCGACTTCCTGCGCACCTCGGGCCTGAACCCGCCCGCGTTCGAGTCGCTGGCCGAATTCCAAGCCGCGGATGCGCGGCTGGGCATCGCCACGGGGGCCTTGGCGCGGGGCTTTGCCTGGCTGGATGGCGGCGTCGACTTCGTCACGGAAACCGAGCTGTTCGCCACCGCCGGCACCACGCGCAGGCGCAAGAAGCAGGAACAGGCCAGCGACGTCGAGGCACTCATCAAGGACCTGTCGGAGCTGAAGGTGGGCGATCCCGTCGTGCATGCACAGCACGGCATCGGCCGCTACCGCGGGCTGGTGAACATGGACGTGGGGCAGAAGAACCCCGACGGCTCGCCCGCGCTGCAGGAATTCCTGCACCTCGAATACGCCGACAAGGCCGTGCTGTACGTCCCCGTCAGCCAGCTGCAGATGATCGGCCGCTATACCGGCGTGTCGCCCGACGAGGCGCCGCTGCACAAGCTGGGCAGCAGCCAGTGGGACAAGGCGCGCCGCAAAGCGGCCGAGCAGGTGCGCGACACCGCGGCCGAGCTGCTGAACATCTACGCCCGGCGCGCTGCGCGCCAGGGCCATGCGTTTCGTTTTCCGGCGCAGGACTACGAGGAATTCGCCAGCGACTTCGGCTTCGAGGAAACCGCTGACCAGAAGGCAGCGATCCATGCCGTGGTCCAGGACATGATCAGCCCGCAGCCGATGGACCGCCTGGTGTGCGGCGACGTGGGCTTCGGCAAGACCGAGGTTGCGCTGCGCGCTGCCTTCGTGGCGGTGGCGGGCGGCAAGCAGGTCGCGTTCCTCGCGCCCACCACGCTGCTGGCCGAACAGCACTACCGCACCCTGGTGGACCGGTTCAGCAAGTGGCCGGTGCGGGTGGCGGAGGTGTCGCGCTTTCGCTCCGGCAAGGAGATCACCGCGGCTGTCAAGGGGATCGCCGACGGCACGGTGGACATCGTGGTGGGCACGCACAAGCTGCTGAGCCAGTCCACCGTGTTCCAGAACCTGGGCCTGCTGATCATCGACGAAGAGCACCGTTTCGGCGTACGCCACAAGGAAGCGATGAAGGCGATGCGCGCAGAAGTGGACGTGCTGACCCTCACCGCCACCCCGATCCCGCGCACCATGGGGATGGCGCTGGAGGGCCTGCGCGACCTGTCGGTGATCGCCACCGCCCCGCAAAGGCGCCTGTCGATCAAGACCTTCGTGCGCGGTGAGAGCAACGGCGTGATCCGCGAGGCGGTGCTGCGCGAACTGAAGCGCGGCGGGCAGTGCTACTTCCTGCACAACGAGGTCGAGACGATCGAGAACCGGCGCCAGGCGCTGGAAGAAATCCTGCCGGAGGCGCGCATCGCCATCGCCCACGGCCAGATGCCCGAGCGCGAGCTGGAACGCG
>DAMCAL010000185.1:0-4745 GCA_032059585.1 Burkholderiaceae bacterium | reverse complement strand
CCGACAACTACATCTGGATGCTGCAAGGCGCCCAGAGCGCCGTCGTGGTGGATCCGGGCGATGCCCAGCCCGTGCTGGCGGCGCTGCGCCACGCAGGGTTGCCGCTCGAGGCGATTTTAGTCACCCACCACCACGGCGACCACACGGGCGGCGTGGCGGCGCTGCGAGAGGCGACCGGAGCGACTGTCTACGGCCCGGCGGCCGAACGCATCCCTGAGCCCGCCATCCGCGTCGCCGGCGGTGACGACGTCACCGCGTTGGGCCTGCGCTGGACGGTCATCGATGTGCCGGGCCACACCGCGGGCCACATCGCCTACTACTGCGCCGATGCGCCCGGCGGCCCTCTGCTGTTTTGCGGGGACACACTGTTTTCCGGCGGCTGCGGGCGATTGTTCGAAGGCACGCCGGCCCAGATGCTGGCCTCGCTGGAACGCCTGGCGGCCCTGCCTGGCGAGACGCGCGTATGCTGCGCCCACGAGTACACCCTGGCCAACCTCCGGTTTGCCCGCGCCGTGGAACCTTCCAACGCTGCGCTGCTCCAGTACTCCCAGCACTGCGAGCGGCTTCGCCAACGCGGTGATCCCACCCTGCCCGCGCTGCTGTCGCTGGAGCGGCAGGTCAATCCTTTTCTGCGCGCACACGTCCCGGCCGTGGCCGCGGCGGCGCAGGGCTTCGATGCGGACGTGGACCGTGCGTCGCCTGTGTCGGTGTTCGCTGCGCTGCGCCAATGGAAGAACGAGTTTTGACGAGATTTCTGCATCTGCTTGTGCTCGCCAGCCTGCTGTGGCTGGCCGGCTGCGCCACACCGGGCGCTCCGGGCCCGGTTTCCTCTTCTTCTGAACCGCCGCGCGACGCGGCGCACCAGCCGCTGTATCCGTCCGGGCCCCTGCAGCCGATCACGGCCGGCGCGGCAGGCAGCATGGCGGTGGCCGGCATCGACGCGCCCTCGGACCTGTGGGACCGCATCCGCCGCGGCTTCGCCATGCCCGACCTGCAAAGCGAGCTGGTGAGCGACCGCGAGCAGTGGTACGCCACCCGGCCCGAGTACATGCAGCGCATGACCGAACGCTCGCGCAAGTACCTGTTCCACATCGTCGAAGAACTGGAACGCCGGGGTATGCCGACCGAGCTCGCCCTGCTGCCCTACATCGAAAGCGCCTTCAATCCCCAGGCCGTTTCCAGCGCCAAGGCGGCGGGCATGTGGCAGTTCATGCCGGCCACGGGTACCTATTTCGACCTGAAGCAAAACGCCTTCCGCGACGACCGCCGCGACGTGCTCGCGTCCACACGCGCAGCGTTGGACTACCTGCAAAAGCTCCATGGCATGTTCGGCGACTGGCATCTGGCGCTGGCCGCGTACAACTGGGGCGAGGGAAGCGTGGCCCGCGCCATCGCGCGCAACGAGAAACAGGGCCTGGGCACCACCTACCCCGAGCTGACCATGCCGGCCGAGACGCGCATGTACGTGCCGAAGCTGCAGGCCGTGAAGAACATCGTTGCCGCGCCCGAGCGCTTCGCCACCGAGCTGCCGCTGATCGAGAACCACCCCTACTTTCAGAGCGTGGAGATCACCCGCGACATCGACGTATCGCTGGTGGCCAGCCTGGCGGGCATCCGCGAAGAGGACTTTCGCGCGCTCAACCCGTCGCTGCACAAGCCGGTGATCCTGGCCGCCGGCATGCCGCAGATCCTGCTGCCCTGGGACAACGCCCAGGTGTTTCGCCGCAACCTGCAGGCCCACAGCGAAGGCCAGTACGCGAGCTGGACGGTCTGGTCGGTGCCGACCAACATGACCGTGACCGCGGCGGCGGCGCACGCCGGCATGAGCGAGGCCGACTTGCGCCAGGTCAACGGCATCCCGCCGCGCATGATGATCAAGGCCGGCTCGGCGCTCATGGTGCCGCGCGCAGCGACGACCCGGCAGGACGTGTCCAGCCATCTGGCGGACAACGGCCAGATCGCCTTCACGCCCGAGATCGTCACGCGCCGCACCACCGTGCGCGCCGGCAAGCGCGGCGAAACAGTCGCCAGCATCGCCCGCCGCTACAAGGTGAGCGCGGCCGACGTGGCCGACTGGAACGACGTGAAGACCAGCAGCCGATTCAAGGCCGGCGAGTCGATCGTCATGTACCTGCCGGTGCGCCTGGCGACCACATCGCTCGCGCGCACCAACCCGCGCCAGCCGGTGGCGCATGTGTCGAAGAAGAGCGTCGCCCGCGCTACCAGCGCCCGGCCCGCCAGCGCGCGGCCAGCGGCCAAGACGCGCGTGCAACCGCGCCGCCGCTGAATCCAGACCGATCCCACCGAGGCAGCACGCGCAGCGGCGCGGTGCCTTCGCCGCTCAGGCGCGCTGGCCGTACCCGCTTCGCCTGGCTGCTGGCGCACGCCTCACAGGCGCAGGTTGTGCATGCCCACCAGGCCCAGCACGCCCATCACGATGAGGTACAGCGCCACGATGTAGTTCAGCAGCCGCGGCATCACCAGGATGAGGATGCCGGCGATGAGGGACACGAGGGGACCGATGCTCAGGTTCAGGTTCATGGCAAGTGCAAAAGTAGGGTGAACGGACGGACCAGGGCCGAGCCATGCGCCACGGCGGCGCAAGCGCCCTGCGCGGGCGTGTACTGTAGTGCCAGAGCAGGCCCCTTTACGCAGCCGGCCCTGCCGCGCGCCGGTGCAGGCAGGGTCACACGCGTTCGAGCTTCTCGCGCGCGCGGCGCGCCCAGGTGTCGCTGTAGGTTTTCTCGACCAGCACGCGCGTGTGCGTCATGGCTGCCGGCTCCATGCGCGCCACCACGCGCAGCGCCGTGGCGGGGCCGTCTGCCGGCATCACGCCGTCGGGCGACAGCGTTTCGCGCACCTTGGCGAAGGCCGAGAGATAGGCGCTGCGGTCGCCCAGCAAAAATGCCTTGGGCACCAGCGCGGCCAGGTCCGCAGGGCTGGCCGTTTGCAGCCAGCGCAGCGCGCGCACCATCGCGTTGGCGAGGGCCTGGGCCTGCCGGGGGCGGCGCTGCGCGAACGACTGCGCAGCGAACAGGCAACCGCCGGGCATGGTGCCGCCGTACACCTGCGCGGAACCCTTGAGCGAGCGTGTGTCCGCCAGGACCCGCACGCTGACGCGCTGCTCCAGCACCGTGAGCACCGGGTCCGCATGACACAGCGCATGCACCCGCCCCAGGCGCAGCGCCTCGACCGCTGCAGCGCCGCTGCCGACCGGAACGAACTGCACCGCATCGGCGGAAACGCCCGCTTCCTGCAGCCACATGCGGGCCAGGTAGTGCGTGGACGAGCCGGGCGCGGTGACGCCCACCCGCAGGCTGCGCATGCGCAGGAACCGATCGGCCGCGCCCCACTGCGGGTGCGCCACCAGCGCCAGCTGCGGCGCCCGCGCCAGCAGCACCAGGCTGCGCCAGTCCTGCCCGCTCAGCTGGCCACGCACGACGTGCTCGTACCCCGCGCAGCACACGTCGGCGCCGTTGACCGCCATGGCCTGCACGGCCTGCGCGCCGGCCGGGTAGTCCACGATCTCCAGCGCCAGGCCTTCGGCCTCGAAGTAGCCCAGCGCCTGCGCCACCACGACCGGCAGGTGGTACAGCGTGCCGCGCGCGCCCACCGCCAGCCGCAGCGGCCCGCTTTCCTCGATGGGCTGGGCAGCGGCGGACGCAGGCAGCGCGGCCAGCGCGGCCCAGGGAGCGCAGTGGGCGAGCCACTGGCGGCGGGAAATGGAAGGGACTGGCATCACGAAAGAAAGGACCGCAAACGAGCATGCTGCGGTGCAGCAATCCTGCCCGAGCGCCGTCCCGGCGCCACTGCGGAAAAACCCTTGCGCAAACTACGTACCGGGCAGGCAATACCCGCTGCGTCAGCGCTCGGGGGGCAGCAGATCCAGCGTCGCCGGGTCCTGCTGGCCGGCGAAAAACGCGTCCAGTGCCTGCGCAAAAACCGGCTCGTGCGGCGCCACGCGCGCAAAAAGCGTGAGGCAGGACCGCAGCTTCACCGCGTCCACCTCGCCGAGCATCTGCGCCGCCGAACGGTCAGCGTGTTGCAGCAGGGCCTGCACACACTCGACCAGGCGCGGCCCGAGCAGCGGGTGCACGGCGTACGCGGCCGCCTCGCCCGCCCCTTCCAGGCCATAGAACTGCGCCGTGGCGCTGCGGCCCAGGCCGCGCAACTGCGGAAGCACATACCAGATCCAGTGGCTGCGCTTGTGGCCTGCGCGCAGCTCGGCGAGCGCCTGGGCGTAGTCGCGCTCCTGCGCCTGTACAAAGCGCTCGAGCGAATCGGAAAAAGGCTGCTGCTGCATGTGTTTGCCTTTCAAATGTGCCGCCAGCGCATGCTGGACAAGCGCTGAACGCTATTCATTCAGGAGCGATGGCGGCCCGGGCGGCCGGCCCGCGGGCACGAGGCGCGCCGCCTCCCGTTGGCCCACGTCTTTCAAAAATGCCCACACCGCCTGCGTGCGCGCCAGGTGCTTGGCTTCGGCCGGCATGCTCATCCAGAAGGTGCGCACGAAACGCGCCTCCTGTGGCAGCACCCGCGCCAGGGTCGGGTCGCGGTCGGCGAGAAAGGCGGGCAGCACGGCCAGCCCCGCTCCAGCGCGCACGGCTTCGTACTGCGCGGTGACGCTGGTGCTGCGCAGCGCGAAGCGCTCGGGCGGCCACAGTTGGTCCAAGAACTGCAGTTCCTTGGTGAACAGCAGGTCGTCCACGTAGCTGACGAAGTCATGGTGGCGCAGGTCCTCGCGC
>DAMCAL010000184.1:0-4751 GCA_032059585.1 Burkholderiaceae bacterium | reverse complement strand
CTTCGGACAGGAACTTGGCGTCGTCCGGGTCGTTGGGGCAGCAGACGATGGGCTCGGTGATCTCGCTCATGTCGATCTCGATCACGGCGGCGTACTCGGCGTCCTTGTCCGCTTCGAGCAGCTGCGGGTCGGCCAGCCAGGCCTGCACCTTCTCGATGCGCCGCGCCAGTGTCTTGGCATCCTGGTAGCCCTGCGCGATCATGTTCTGCATGAGCACGACGTTGGACTGCAGGTATTCGATGACCGGCTCCTTGTCCAGCTTGATGGTGCAGCCGGCAGCGCTGCGCTCGGCCGAGGCGTCCGACAGCTCGAACGCCTGCTCCACCTTCAGCTCCGGCAGGCCTTCGATCTCCAGGATGCGGCCCGAGAACACATTCTTCTTGCCAGCCTTGGCCACGGTGAGCAGCCCGGCCTTGATGGCATACAGCGGAATGGCGTGCACCAGGTCGCGCAGCGTCACGCCCGGCTGCATCTCGCCCTTGAAGCGCACCAGCACCGACTCGGGCATGTCCAGGGGCATGACCCCCGTGGCGGCGCCGAAGGCCACCAGGCCGGAGCCCGCCGGGAAGCTGATGCCGATCGGGAAGCGCGTGTGCGAGTCACCGCCCGTGCCCACGGTGTCGGGCAACAGCAGGCGGTTCAGCCAGCTGTGGATCACGCCGTCGCCCGGGCGCAGCGCCACGCCCCCGCGGTTGCTGATGAACTGGGGCAGCTCGCGGTGCGTCTTCACGTCCACGGGCTTCGGGTACGCCGCCGTGTGGCAGAACGACTGCATGACCATGTCGGCGGAGAAGCCCAGGCAGGCCAGGTCCTTCAATTCGTCGCGCGTCATCGGGCCGGTGGTGTCCTGGCTGCCGACGGTGGTCATCTTGGGCTCGCAGTAGGTGCCCGGGCGGATGCCCTGGCCTTCCGGCAGGCCGCAGGCGCGGCCGACCATCTTCTGCGCCAGGGTGAAGCCGGCGCGGCTCTCGGCCGGAGGCTGGGGCAGGCGGAACACGGTGGACGCAGCCAGGCCGAGGAACTCGCGGGCGCGGGCGGTGAGCGACCGGCCGATGATCAGGTTGATGCGGCCGCCGGCGCGCACCTCGTCCAGCAGCACGTCGCTCTTGAGCTGGAAGTCGGCGATCTTTTCGCCGTTCTTCTCGATCCGGCCCTCGTAGGGGAAGATGTCCAGCACGTCGCCCATCTCCATGCGCGAGACGTCCACCTCAATGGGCAGCGAGCCGGAGTCCTCCTGCGTGTTGAAGAAGATCGGGGCGATCTTGCCGCCCAGCGTCACGCCACCGAAGCGCTTGTTCGGCACGAACGGAATGTCCTGGCCCGTGGCCCAGATCACGCTGTTCGTCGCCGACTTGCGGCTGGAGCCCGTGCCCACCACATCGCCCACATAGGCGACCACATGGCCCTTGGCCTTCAGGTCGTCGATGAACTGCATCGGGCCGCGCTTGCCATCTTCCTCGGGCACGAAGGCCGCATCCGGGCGCGTGTTCTTGAGCATCGCCAGGTAGTGCAGCGGGATGTCCGGACGGCTCCAGGCATCGGGCGCGGGCGACAGGTCGTCGGTGTTGGTCTCGCCGGGCACCTTGAACACCGTGACGGTGATCTTCTTCTCGACCTCGGGGCGGGTGGTGAACCACTCTGCGTCGGCCCAACTTTGCATGACCTCCTGCGCCCGCACGTTGCCGGCGCGCGCCTTGGTGGCCACGTCGTTGAAGAAGTCGAACATCAACAGCGTCTTCTTGAGCGCCTCGGCGGCGGTGCCCGCCACCTGCGCGTCGTCCAGCAGCTCGATCAGGGGCTCCACGTTGTAGCCGCCCACCATGGTGCCCAGCAGCTCCGTGGCCTTGGCCCGGGGGATCAGGTCCACCTGCAGGTCGCCATGCGCCACGGCCCCCAGGAACGAGGCCTTGACCTTGGCCGCATCGTCCACACCCGGGGGCACGCGGTGGGTCAGCAGCTCGAGCAGGAACTCGGCTTCGCCCGCGGGTGGGCTCTTGATCAGCTCGATCAGTTCGGCGGTCTGCTGGGCGTCGAGCGGCAGCGGTGGAATGCCGAGCGCAGCGCGCTCTGCCACGTGGTCGCGGTAGGCTTTCAACATGTCGGGGTTCTCCGGGGAATGGTGGTCAAGGTGTGGTGCAAAGGCTTCGGACGGGCAGCGCGGGCGCAGCACGGTCCGGCGCGCCGCCACGAGGCGCGCAGCACAGGCCGGGTGCCGGGGCACCCGGGCCGGGCGGATCTCAGGGGGTCAGCGGCTGCCCACCGGGCTTTCCAGGAGGCTCCTGGGAGGGTTCTTCTTGAACCCTTCGGCCACGGTGGTTTGCTGCGGGCTCATGCACTCGTCGGCCATGCGCTGGCCGAGTTTCTGGTTCATGAGCATGGATTTGTTGGCGATCTGCAGCCACACGGCGCCGGCGCTCGCGTCTTCCAGGCGCACCGCGCCCGTCGAGGTGGAGACCGGCACCATGCGGAACTTGAAACCCTTGCCCTCGACGTTGAACCGACCGGGGGACTGAGCGTCAGCCTCGATGTTCACGAAGGCGCCCAGCTCGCAGGCGATGCGCCCGGTGTGGACGCGCTCGGCGATGGCCAGCTCCTCCGGCGTGAGCGCAGCTTCGGCCGCGGCCAGCCCCGAGGCCACCTGTTTGGCGCCGTTGTGCAGCAACTCGCGGCTCGTCGGCGGCCTGGCCTTGGCGACGCTCTTTTTCTTCTCCGTCGCCGGCTTGGCGGCCTTGGCACTGCCGGCCTTGGTGCCGGCAGGCTTGGCGGCAGCAGCCTTGGCAGGCGCAGCCTTGCCTTCCGCCTTGGCGGGCGTCGATGCAAAAACGTGCGAGCCGGCCAGGGCCGGGGCCAGCAGCAGCAGAGCGGATGCGATGAGGGTCTTCATGGTGACTCCTGCGACAAAAAGCGGTGGGCGACGGGGATCGGACGGCATGCGGTTCAAGCGCCGGGCGCCATTGTCGCCGCGGAGGCGGAAAACCAGGGTTGTGCCGCGGCAGGCAAGGGTTGACCGGTGTGGTGCGCACGCTCGAGCACCTGCCAGAAGTAGCGGTAGCTGGCGCGGTCGTGCAACACGCCGTCGTCGCTGATGGGCGCCCACTCGGCGGCGAGCGCGGCGGCGATGATGCGCGCGGCCTGCTGCACCTGCGCACTGCCCGGCGCAAAGGCCGCCAGGATCGGGCGGATCTGCGCCGGGTGGATGCTCCACATGCGCGTGAAGCCGAACTGCGTGGCGGCGAGGCGGGCCGCGCCCTGCAAGGCGGCGGCATCGCCGAACTCGGTGACGACGCAGTGCGCGGGGACCTTGCCATGGGCGTGGCAGGCGGCCGCGATCTCCAGCTTCGCGCGCACCACCAGCGGATGCTCGAACTGGCCGGTCGACGACATGCCCGCGGCGGGAATGGCCCCGCCGTGGGCCGAGACGAAATCCATCAGTCCGAAGCTCAGGCTCTGCACGCGCGGGTGTGCAGCGATCTCGAAGGCGCGATGCACCGCCGCGGGCGACTCGATCAGCGCGTGCAGCGGCAGATGGCGCGCTCCGGCGGCGTCCAGCGCGCGCTCGGCGCGCAGCACATCGTCCAGCGATTCGACCTTCGGGACCATGACGTGGCACAGGCGATCCGCCGCCTCGCCCGCGATGATGGCCACGTCCTGGGCGAACGCCGGGTGGTCGACGGTGTGCACGCGCACGGCCACGCGCGCGTTCGGTGCGGCGCCCCGAGCCAGTGAGGCCACCAGTTCGGCATGGGCGCGCTCCTGACCGACAGGGGCGCCGTCCTCGCAGTCCAGCGTCACGTCGAAAACGCAGTGGCCGAACTCCTCGGTCATCGCGCGCTGCAGCTCCAGACTCTTGCGCATGCGCGGCTCGACGCCGCTGTAGTGGTCACACACGGGCAGCGCGGCCGTGGCGGCCTGCGCGCCCAGCAAGACGGTGCGGGGGTGGCGGGCAGCGGCGATCATGGCAGTGCGGCAGCGGGGCGGCGCCCCACGGCACCCAGGGCGCGCGGGGGCACGCCGCACCCGGCGCCCGGGCAGGCGACCGGCGCGGATCGGGACGGGGATCGGATCACCACGGCGCTATGGAAAAAGAGCTGCTCGCGCTGGAGGGACGCGGCTTTGCAGCAAAAACAAGCCGCAAACCCAACAGCAGCCAGCGCAAGCCGCTATCTTTATCAGAGCAGGTGCTTCACACCGTCCTGCTCGCCCTGCAGCTCGGCCAGCGTGGCGTCGATGCGCTCTTGCGAGAAGGTGTCGATGTCCAGCCCTTCGACGATCTTGTACTTGCCGTTTTCCGTGGTCACTGGGAAGCCGAAGACGATGTCCTTCGGGATGCCGTACTCGCCATTGGAGGGCACGCCCATGGTCACCCACTCGCCGTTGCTGCCCAGCGCCCAGTCGCGCATGTGGTCGATGGCAGCGTTGGCGGCCGAGGCGGCCGACGACAGGCCGCGCGCGGCGATGATGGCCGCGCCGCGCTTGCCCACGGTGGGCAGGAACACGTCCTTGTTCCACTCCTGGTCGTTGATATTGTCCTTGACGCTCTCGCCGCGCGCGGTGGCAAAGCGGTAGTCGGCGTACATGGTGGGCGAGTGGTTGCCCCATACGGTCAGGTGCTTGATGTCGCCCACCCGGAAGCCGCCCTTGGCCGCCAGTTGCGACGCGGCGCGGTTGTGGTCCAGGCGCAGCATGGCGGTGAAGTTCTCGCGCGGCAGGTCGGGCGCGCTCTTCATGGCGATGTAGGCGTTGGTGTTGGC